>NZ_JBEORR010000001.1:0-484785 GCF_040302345.1 Streptomyces sp. NPDC126510
AACTCCCCCAGCCTTGCCCCCACCCCAAAAACCGCGCCCCCATCATCCTTTCACCTCACTCCCCGTGGGTTTGGGCGGGGGGGGGGGGGGGCCCCCCCCCCGCCCCCCCCCCAACGCCCCCTATCCATGTCGTGACGCGGTAGGCCCTAGCTCCGTACGGCGCCGAACCGGATGTCGTACGACGATCCCGGGTGCATGACCCGCAGCATCCGCTCCCCCTCGGTGGTGATCTCGTCCTGCCGCGCGCGGGTGAGGCGGTCGAAGGGCTCGATCACCAGCGCGTCCTCCGTCAGCCGCCACAGCCCCGCGAGGAAGCCGTCGACGAGGAGCGTGCGGTAGGCCATGTTGCCCTTCCACGAGCGGCCCCGGTGCTCGGGCGGGATCACGCGGCTGCGGTCGGCGTGCGAGAGCAGCAGGTTGTCGAACTCGGGGAGGAACCGCGGCGGTGCCGGGGTGCCCGGGTCGGGGCGGGGGGCGTCCGGGAGGTCGAAGAGTTCGGTGCCGCTGTCGTCCCGGAAGGTCGTCAGCTGCGGGCGCAGGCGCTCGAAGGCGTCGCGCAGGCGCGTCATGCCGGCCCAGGTCTGCATGTCCTTCACCGAGGCCGGGCCGAAGGCGGCCAGATAGCGCAGGACGACCGCGTCGGGCGTGGGCGCCGGCTGAGCGGGCCGGCCGAGCCAGTGTTCGGCGGTGGTGAGACTGACCTGCCCGCTGCGCCCCCACAGACCGCGCGGCGTCACCTGCACCAGCGGGAGGCGGCAGCGGGCGGCGACGGCCAGGGCCTGCGGATCGGCGTCGGGCCACTCCTTCAGCAGGGCCTCGCGCAGTTGCCCCATGGTGCGGGGCTCGGTCTCGACGAGGTCGCGGGCCAGCCCGGCCAGCCGGTCCAGGTCGACGCCGGCGAGTCCCTTGCGGAAGGTGACGAGCTCCCGGTCGCGGGCGGGCTGCACCAGCGGCCTCAGGGTGAGGCAGTCGTCCGCGGTGTGGGTGTGGATCGTGGAGCGCATCGTGACGATCCGGACGGCCTCGCGGTCGGCCATCAGCCGGGACAACGCCTCGGGGGCGAACCCGTCGAGCCGGGCGGCGAGCGCGTAGTACGGCGGTTTGACGTTCTGCGCCTGGAGGCCGAGCAGGTGCTCGACGGCCGCCGCGACGGAGAGCCGGGCCGGGCGCAGGAGCAACTGCCGGTCGAGGGTCGCGCGGTTGAGGGCACGCGCGTCGAGCAGGGGTGCCGTGCCGGTGACGCTCCGCTTGGTGTTCGTCATGTGAAGCACGGTAGTGGGACTTGCGGACAGGTTCTGGCCGCGACGGATGGGTCCGGCCGGCCGGGGTCCTGTTCTGCCCGACCCTTCGTCCCCGCCGTCCTCCGTCGGCGTCCCACCGGCCGAGCCGAGAGGGCCGCGCACCGAGGCCGGCCCGTCCCGTGGGACGGGCCGGCCTCGAGCGTCTACGGGGTCACGGTCAGCCCGGGCGCCATGTCGGCGTTCGCGTTGGTGAGCTTCCCGGAGCCGGTGGCGCCTTCGGAGCTGACGAAGCGCAGCTCGTGGTTGGTGCCCGTGTCGCCGACGGCGAGCAGGAGCGTGGACTGCTGGGCCGCGTAGGCGCTCTGGACGAAGGAGGTGACGTCGACGGTGATGTCGCGGCCGTCGATGGCGTTGCCCTGGTGGGTCCCTCCGCCCTCGGGGATGATGGTCGATCCGAGGGTGAAGGTGGCCGACTTCGCGACGGAGGACGTCGTGGCGGTGAAGCTCGGCCGGTTCTGCCAGGTCATCGTGTTGATCGGGCAGGACGAGCCGCCTCCGGTGCAGGTGGTGCTGCTGACGGGCTGCACGAGGAGTTGGTCGGTGTCGGTCGACGGAACCGACGAATAGCGGTGGCCGACGTAGGTGAGATGGAGCGTCGCCTGGCTCGGTGCCTTGGTGAGGCCGCCGAGAGGGAACTGGAGGTAGGTGAGCTTCCCGTCTCCGGATCCCGTGGTGTACTGCTCACCCATCAGGCCGACGCCGGTGTTGCGGGTGATGAGGGTCAGGTCCGAGGAGTTGTTCGAGCTCAGGTCGCCGGTCCACGCGCCCACCCAGGTGTCGCCGTTGGTGAGGGCGCCGGTCTTGACGTTCTGGGTCTGGCCTCCCGCGTCCGTGTAGGTGGTCGTCAGCGTGCCGACCCCGCTCGTCGTCAGCGGGAGCTGGCTGGTGTATTCGACGAGCTGGCCCGCGACCCGGAGGTTGTTCAGCGTCGCGTTGGTGACGCCGGTGATCGTGTTGCCCGTGTTCTGCTTCGAGAACCACACGTTGTCGAGGTTGACGGTGCCGATCGGGGTCTTGGTGTACGAGTACGTGGTGCCCGAGCCGTCGGGGTTGGGGGCGTACCCGTTGTTCGCCTGCTGGGCGGCGGTGACGGTCTGGGTGGTTCCGTTGCCGCCGTTGACGCTGATGGGGCCCGATGTGTACCGGGAGTTGTCGACCGAGCTGTTCTTCACCACGATGCTCTGGATGCGCGGGTAGGTGTTGCTGTTGTTCATCGCGAGGATGCCGCCGGCCGGGGCCGACAGAGAGTTGAAGTTGTCGAACGTGTAGTTGGTGAGCTTGTATCCGTTCGTCTGGTAGCCGAGTCGGATCGCGTTGCCCCCGTTGACGGTCCAGTTCAACGTGTTGCTGACCGATATGTTCTTCGAGTCCTCGTTGTCCCACTGGTTGGAGTCGAACCCGAGGTCGTCGGAGACGGTGTCGTAGGCCCCCACCGCGTTGACATAGCCCTGGACGTCGGCGCTGGAGGTGCCGAGCTTGAAGTTGTTCCACACGCCGGAGGCCAGCGGGGTGAATCCGTTGCTGGGGTTGTAGTGACCGGAGGCGAACGCGTCGTCGTTGCCGAGGGTGAAGACGCCGTTGGCGGTGATGTCCTGGCCGCTGGCGAAGTCCGTCCCGTCCACCCACGGCTGGGCGTAAGGGGTGAGGGCCTTGATGTTGTTGAACGTCACGCGGTGGGCGCTGTGGGTCTCCCAGTTCCACTGCTTCGCGTTGCGCTCGTAGGTGTCGTTGAACGTGATGTCCGACGAGTGCATGACCATGACGCCGCCCTGGTGCTGGCTGCGGTAGGCGTCGTGCAGGTCACCGCTGCTGACGGCGTTGTAGTTCGCCACACCGTTGCCGTCGAAGACGCCACGGCCGTCGATCTCGATGTCGCTCGAGCCGATGATTCCGATCGCGGGTTCGAATGCCTCCATGTACGCCTGGACGCGGTTCTTCAGCAGGGCCCCTTCGTCGGTGTAGATCTTCAGCTTGCCGCCCTTGAGCTTGCTGCCGTCCACACCGTTGACCAGCAGACCCGACCACACGTACGTGCCGTTGGGGAAGTAGAGCGTGTTGAGTGCCGTCGGGTTGGCCTTGATGGTCGCGATGGCGGCCTGCAGGGCGTACGTGACGTCGTTGGCGGCCATCACCCGCACCTTCGGGTACCGCACATTGACGCTGCTCGCGCTCACCAGGCTCCCGGCCGAGGTTTGCTGACCGGCGGGGATGGCGGTGCCGTTGACGGTCCGGCCGGCCATGGAGCTGGTCGTCGCGGCGGGAGCCGTCTGAGCCGCGCTGTTCGGGTGCGCCGCGAGGTACTTCGCGGCGAACTCCTGGAAGTTGAGGACGCCGGTCTGCAGGTTGACGCCGGAACCGTCCGATGCGCTCGTGGTGTCCGGACGCTGCGCCGGGTCCTCCAGGGGGTCGTTGACGACCGCCAGGTAGGGCTGCCCCGCCGCGTTGGTCGAGTCGCCGTTGACCATCACGATCGCCTGGTTCAACCCGGCGGCGGCTGACATCTGGAACGTCAGGGTGTGCTTGTCCGTGCTCACCGAGACGCTGCCGGCCGGGTAGTAGCGCGCCGGGTAGACGTTCACCGTGTTGATCGTGGTGCTGGGCAGCGTGACGGTGATCGTCGGTGTGCGGGAGTCCGACGCGAAGCGCGCGATGTCGAAGTTGTGACCGTTCTGGTTGTACTGCACAGCCTGGACGGGCGTGCCCGCGGCTTGCACCTGGTACTTGGTGGACGCCACGTCCGGAGACGTGGTCGTACCGCCTCCCACTCCCGTCGGCGCGTACGTGTCGACGGTGGTGGCGGCTTGTGCGGGGACGACGCCGGTGAGCATGAGGCTTGCCACCGTGACGGTGGCGCCAACGGCGGCCGCGACGATGCGGTGCACGCGCGAGCGCCGCCGCGCCGCGACGGGGTTCTGGACGGCGTCGTCGCCGGCCGGTCGGATCATGCCTGTCTCCTCAGGACTAGACCTTTCCAGGTCTGTTCAGGTGCTCCCCGTCTGCTGGAGACGGCGCGGAGCATGCGCGATGCCGCGGCCGGGCTGCGGCCGTCGGCGCTGTCGCGCGAGAGGACCACCACGACGCGTTGAGGGCGATGCACCGGGTGGCTCGGGGTGGTGCTGCGCGTGGTGGGCTGCGGACGGCTCCCTCTCATTGACCGATCCACGCGATCGGCGTGGCCGGGATGTTAATCCCGCATTTCCGGAACCGTCAACGCTTCCGCCGTTCTCCAGCGGCAAACCGGGTGCGACGTGCGTGTTCTCGCCGTGTTCCTGTAACCGCTGGATCACGACCCTCCGGCGAAGTCTTGCTCTGTTGCGACAGTCCGACCTACGCTGACGCCACTTACGTGGATCGATACATGTTTTGGGGGTGCGCCCGTGGTGACGATGGCGGAGGTGGCTGCTCGGGCGGGTGTCGCCAAGCAGACCGTCTCGAACGTGGTGTCCGGCAAGAAGGTGCGGCCCGAGACCCTGGCGAAGGTGAACGCGGCGATCGCCGAGCTCGGCTACAAGCCGAACCTGGTGGCTCGCTCGCTGAGAACCGGCAGCACGGCGACCGTGGGGCTGTTCGTGCCGTCGGTGGCCAACCCGTTCTATTCGGAGGTGGTCGAAGAGGTCGAGAACGTGCTGGTCGGTCACGGCTACAACCTGCTGCTGGCCACGACCCGCGACGATCCCGGCTACACCCGGGCCCACCTGGAGAACCTCGCCGCGCGCTCGGTGGACGCACTGCTGGTGGCCGGGGACAAGGGCGTCGCACAGCAGCTTCCGATGCTCGCCGAGGCCGCCTTCCCGGTCGCCCTGTTCGCCTGGGAGGGCGACCCTCCGACCACGCTGCCGGTGGTGTCCATCGACTACGAGCACGCCGGGTTCCTGGCCGGGCGCCACCTGAGGGATCTCGGCCACCACAACGTCGCGGTGATCGCCGACCTCCCCTCACACGCGCCGCGTGTGCGCGGGTTGCGCCGGGCGTTCGCCGACGACGGTCTCGGCATCGACGACAGCAAGGTGTTCGCCTGCACCAGAGACGACGCCGCCGGCGGGTTCGCCGCGGGCCGTGCGGCGCTGGAGGCGGACCCGGAGTTGACGGCGATCTTCGCCACCCACGACATCCTGGCCGTCGGTGCCGTCGAGGCGGTGGTCCGGTCCGGGCAGCGCGTCCCCGGCGACGTCAGCGTCGTCGGCTTCGACGACATCGCCCAGGTCGGACAGATCCAGCCGGCGCTGACCACGATCACCTTCCCGAAGCGGGAGATGGCCCAGCAGGCCGTCGAGCTGCTGCTGCGCGCCGTCGACTCCGGCCGGCCGCCGACCAACGTCATATCGCTGTTGCGCCCGACCCTGACCATCCGCGACAGCAGCGCCCCGCCCCGGGCGACCGAGTAGCGCCTGGCACCGCTCGGCCTTCACATCACCCCCGAAGAGTCCGCAGCACGATCCTGCCGCACCGGTTTCCCGCGACCTCCACGAGTCACGACAGAAAGCATCTCCACTGATGAAAGACCTCGGCCCCAACGCCTACGTCGAAGACCGGTCGCCGGGCACCGGACGGCTGCGGCCGCGCGCCGCGTTCGCTTCCGACCTGCCCGCGATCGTCCTCGACGGCGACTGGAGATTCCGGCTGGCGTCAGGGCTGGACGACCTCACCGGGGACTTCGCCGCACCGGACTTCGACGACACCGCCTGGGACCTGCTCGCCGTGCCGTCCTGCTGGCAGATGACCGGCCTGCCCGGCGAGCCGCGCTACGGCGCTCCGGCCTACACCAACATCCTGTACCCGTTCCCGGTCGACCCGCCGCGGGTGCCCCCGCAGAACCCGACCGGCGAGTACCGCCGCGGATTCGACGTGCCGGACGGGTTCCCGGCGTCGGCTGCTGTGCTCCGGTTCGAGGGCGTCGACTCCGCGTTCGCGGTGTGGCTCAACGGAATCCGGCTCGGCGACGGCAAGGGCAGTCGGCTGACCACCGAGTTCGACGTCTCCGCGGTTCTGCGGCCCGGCCGGAACGTACTCGCGGTCCGCGTGCACCAGTGGTCGTCCGGCAGCTACCTGGAAGACCAGGACATGTGGTGGCTGTCCGGGATCTTCCGGTCGGTGTCCGTGGCCGCCCGCGGTGTCGAGGACTTCTTCGTCCACACCGCCTACGACCACACGACGGGGCAGGGCACCCTGGCCGTCGACGTCACCGCCCCCACGCCGGTGTCCCTGTCGGTGCCCGAGCTCGGCATATCCGCCGCCGATCCGGCCGGCCCGCACGTGATCGACGGCATCGAACCCTGGTCGGACGAACGGCCGCGCCTGTACACGGGAGAACTGGTCTCCGAAGCCGGGGAGCGGATACCGCTGCGCATCGGCTTTCGCACCGTGGCCGTCGTGGACGGCGTCCTGACCGCGAACGGCAAGCCGATCTCGCTGCGGGGCGTCAACCGCCACGAATGGCATCCACTGGCGGGGCGGACTCTCGCCGTGGACACCATGGTGAGCGACGTGCTGCTCATGAAGCAGCACAACATCAACGCGGTGCGCACCAGCCACTACCCACCCGACCACCGGTTCCTGGACCTGTGCGACGAGCACGGTCTGTGGGTGTTCTGCGAGGGCGACCTCGAGACACACGGCTTCGAACCCGGCGGCTGGCGGCGCAACCCCAGCGACGACCCCGCGTGGCGCGAGGCCTACCTGGACCGGGCCGCGCGGCTGGTGGAACGCGACAAGAACCATCCCTCGGTCATCGTCTGGTCACTGGGGAACGAGTCCGGCACCGGAGCCAACCTGGCCGCCGCGGCCGAGTGGATCCGGCAGCGCGACGACAGCCGCCTGATCCACTACGAGGGCGACTTCGCGAGCTGCGCGTACGTCGACCTGTATTCCCGCATGTACATCGGCGTGGACGAGTTGGCCGCCGTGGGACGCCGCCAGGAGGCACCGACGGCCGATCCGGCCGACGACGCGCACCGCCGCGCCCTGCCGGCCGTGCTGTGCGAATACGGACACGCCATGGGCACCGGCCCCGGCGGGCTGTCCGAATACCAGCAGGTCATCGAGGCGCATCCGCGCCTGGCCGGTGGATTCATCTGGGAGTGGATCGACCACGGGATCGCCCGGCTCACCGGGCAGGCGGACACCGGGCAGGAGGCCCCCGACTCGTTCTACTCCTACGGCGGGGACTTCGGCGAGGAGGTCCACGACGGCAACTTCGTGGCCGACGGGCTGCTCTTCCCCGACCGCACACCGTCGCCGGGCCTGGCCGAGTACAAGAAGGTCATCGAACCGGTCCGGATCCACATCGACCCGGCGACGCGGCAGATCGGCGTGCACAACCTGCACCACGTCCGCGACAGCGGCTACCTGGACTTCCGGTGGAGCGTCGAGGACGGCGGTGAGCCGACGGGCTCCGGCGGGCTGACCGTGACCGCGACCGCTCCGGGCGCGACGACCACCGTCGAATGGCCCGCCGACCTCACCACCGCGCTCGACGCGGCGCGCAAGAACGACTCCGGCCACGAGGTGTGGCTGACCGTGACCGCGGTGCTCGCCGCCGACGAGACCTGGGCCGTGGCCGGTCACGAGATCGCCTGGGCGCAGGGGCTGGTCGTGGCGCCGGCCGCCTCGCCCGTCCCCTTCACGCCGGCGCCGGCGAGCGCCCACGACGACTGCATCGCCCTGGGTCCCGCGCGGTTCGACGCCCGCAGCGGGGTGCTGACACGGCTGGGCGACCTGGAGCTCGACGGTCCGAGGCTGGACATCTGGCGGGCCCCGATCGACAACGACCTGCTCAATGCCTTCGGCGAGCCGCAGTCCGGCGCCTGGTTCGCCGCCGGACTGCACCGGATGCGCCACGACGTCCTGGGTGTCGAGCCCGACGCGGCGGGACTCACGGTCACCGCCCGGCTGGCCGCAGCCGGGTCCTCCTCCGGGCTCGGCGTGGTCTACCGCTGGACGGCCTGTGCCACACCGGACGCGGGCCAGGCCCGGCTCCGGCTGGAGGCAGTCGTCACCCCCTACGGCCCATGGCCGGTGCCGCTGCCCCGACTGGGAGTCGCGATGTCGCTGCCCGGCACCGACGCCGAAGTCGAGTGGTTCGGTCCCGGCCCCGGTGAGGCGTACCGCGACTCCCGCGCCGCGGCTCGCGTCGGCCGCTACCGGTCGACCGTCTCGGCGATGCAGATCCCACAGGTCCGCCCGCAGGAGAACGGCAACCGCCACCAGGTCCGCCGCGCCAGGATCACCGCCCCGGGCGGCACCCTGCTCATCACCGGCGACCCGGTCATCGACCTGACCGTCCGTCCCTGGAGTACCGAAGCCCTGGCCGCCGCGGCCCACCAGCACGACCTGGTCCCCGACGGCAGACTCCATCTGCACCTCGACCACGCGCACCACGGCCTCGGCAGCACTGCCTGCGGCCCGGGCCCGTCGGCACCGAACGTCCTGGCCGCGGTCACCACCGCGTTCGCCCTGGAGTTCGGCACCGGCCGGTAGGCAGGCCTGCACGCCCGCCCACCGGCCATCCAGCAAGTCCTCTCCCTGTCACAGAAGGTTTCCTCACATGGACAGCACCACCATACGCACCCGCAGACTCGTGGCATTCGCCACCGCGGCGCTCCTCACGGCCGGTCTCAGCGCGTGCGGCAGCGGCAAGAGCACCTCCGGCGACGGTGCGGCGGAACCGAACCACAGCGGGCCGGTGAGCATGGAGTTCTGGGGCTGGGCCCCCGGCTACGACAAGATCGTCGACCAGTGGAACGCCGCTCACCCGGACAGCAAGGTCATCTTCAAGAAGATCCCGTCGGGCGGCAAGGGTGGCTACACCCAGATCACCAACGCGATCACCGCCGGCAAGGGTCCGTGCCTGGCCCAGATCGAGTACGGCACCCTCCCGTCGATGCTCGTGAAGAACACGGTCATGGACATCACGCAGTACGCGAAGGCCGACATGGCCAAGTACGTCCCGTCGGCCGTCTCGGCCTCCAGCGTCGGCGGCAAGATCTACGGCGTCCCGGTGGACGTCGGCCCGATGGTCCTCTTCTACCGCAAGGACCTCTTCGCCAAGTACGGCATCAGCAAGCCGCCGGCCACCTGGGCCGCGTACAAGGCCGACGCCGAAAAGGTCGCCGCCGCCGACCCGAGCGTGAAGTTCGGCACCGCACCCGGCGACGGCAACGATCTGGCGGCCTTCAGCCTGCAGACCGGCAAGTCCTGGTACTCGACCCACGGAGACAGCTGGACCGTCAGCATCGACAACCCCGGCACACGGAAGGTCGCCTCCTTCTGGCAGGGCATGAAGGACAAGGGTCTGGTGACGAAGACCGGCAACGCCTGGGACCCGCAGTTCGACAAGGCCGCCGAAGCGGGCAAGGTGCTGACGTTCGTCAACGCGGCCTGGGCCGCCGGCGGCCTGAAGTCGGACCTGAAGGACCAGTCGGGCAAGTGGGCGGTCGCCCCGATGCCGACCTGGAGCGCCGGCGACGGCAAGAGCGCCAGCAACGGCGGCTCGGCCACCTCGGTGATGACCGGGTGCAAGACCCCCCGCGAAGCCGAGCAGTTCGCCGCGTTCCTGTCCTCCGACCCGAAGGCCGTGAGCACGGGCATCACCGTCGGCGGCCTGTACCCGGCGTCGAAGGCCGGGCAGAACGACCCGTCGCTCGCGGCGGGCGACCCCTACTTCGGCGGCCAGAAGGTCGGCGAGCTGTACAAGGCCTCCGCCGCGCAGGTGCCCACCACCTGGACCAACGGCCCGACCTACCAGCAGGTCGAGACGGACTTCACCACTGCCATCGGCCAGGGCACCCTGCCGGCCGCGGTCACCAAGGTCCAGGCCTCGACGGTCGCCGCGATCAAGCAGCTCGGACTGTCGGTCACCGGCGGCTGAGGCAGCGGGACCCCAGCCGACCCGAAGGGGTTCCCGCGGCCGCCCGTACCCGGCGCCGCGGGAACCCGCTCCCCGACACGAACCGCCCAGCGAGGTTTCCATGAGCAGTCCCAGCAGCGCCCCGACCGCGTCACCGCCGCGGCCGGTACCCGCGCTCACCCCCCGGCTCTCCCCTGCCGGTCGGCGCCGGCGCGGCACCGGACGCCGTACCGCTTTGACCGCGACGGGTTTCCTGGCGCCGTTCGCGGTGCTCTTCCTGACCATGATGATCGCGCCGATCTGCTACGCGGTCTACCAGAGCTTCTTCACCGTCCACCGCGCCGGGCTGTTCGGCGGCACGCAGTCCACGGAGTTCGCGGGACTGTCCAACTACGCCGCCGCCTTCGGCGACCACGACTTCATCGCGTCGATCATCCGGGTCGTGCTGCTGGGCTGCGTCCAGGTCCCGGTCATGCTCGGCCTGGCCCTGCTGCTCGCGCTGCTGCTGGACTCCCGCTCGGCCCGGCTGCGCAAGACCTTCCGGCTCGCGTTCTTTCTGCCCTACGCGCTGCCGGGTGCGATCGCCGCGGTGATGTGGTCCTTCCTCTTGGCGAAGAGCCTGTCGCCGTTCACCGGACCGCTGTCCCACATCGGGATCGACGTCGACTTCCTGTCGCCGTCGTGGGTGCCGGTCTCGATCGGGAACATGATCACGTGGGGCTGGACCGGCTACAACATGCTGATCATCTACTCGGCGCTGCAGACCATCCCCGCCGAGGTGATGGAGGCCGCCGCGCTCGACGGCTGCACCGGATGGCGGCTGGCGTGGCAGGTGAAGATCCCGCTCGTGCGTCCCGCGCTGGTGCTCACCACAGTCTTCTCCATCATCGGGACGGCGCAGCTGTACACCGAGCCGGCGGTGCTGGTCGGCGCGCGCATCCAGGGCGTCTCGCCGAAGTTCTCGCCGATCATGAACACGACCCTGGGCATGGACCTGGGCGACCAGAACCTGGCCGCCGCCGAGTCCGTGGTGCTCGCGCTGATCACCCTCGTGCTCTCGTTCGGATTCCTCAAGTACACCCAGCGCAAGGGAGCGATGGCATGAGCGTGATCCAGGCCGGCCGGCCGACCCGACCGGGCCGCCGCGGCCCCGACATCGCGAGCAAGGTCGCCGTCAACGGGGTGCTGGGCCTGATGGCCCTGTACACGCTGATCCCGCTGTGGTGGCTGTTCGTCTCCGCGACCAAGGGCTCGGGCTACCTCTACACCGGTATGCCGCTGTGGTTCTCCCATTTCGACCTGGTCGCCAACATCAGAACGGTGTTCAGCTTCGAGGGCGGCGTCTTCTCCGCCTGGCTCGCCAACAGCACGCTGTACAGCCTCGTCGGCGCGACCGTCAGCACACTGCTGTCCGCGATGGCCGGGTACGCACTGTCCAAGTTCAGCTTTCGCGGCCGGGAAGGCGTCTTCAACGTCATCCTCGCCTCGGTTCTCGTTCCGGCGCCGATGTTCGCCCTGCCGTTGTTCATGCTCATGGCCAAGCTCGACCTCACCAACTCGTACTGGTCGGTGCTGCTGCCCAGCTGCGTCAGCCCGTTCGGCGTCTACCTGTGCCGGATCTTCGCCGCGGCGTCCGTCCCGGGCGAACTGCTGGAGGCCGCACGACTCGACGGAGCGGGCGAACAGCGCACCTTCTTCGGGATCGCGCTGCCGCTGATGGCCCCGGCGCTGGTGACCGTCTTCCTGTTCCAGTTCGTCGGTATCTGGAACAACTACCTGCTGCCCTCGCTCATGCTCAACTCCCCCTCACGACTGCCTGTCACGGTGGGCCTGGTGCAGTGGCGCTCGGAGTTCGCCAACGGCGTGCCGCCGCTGCTGCCGATCACCGGTGCGTTCCTGTCGCTGATCCCCCTGCTCGTGGCCTTCATCAGCCTCCAGCGGTTCTGGCGCAAGGGCCTGACCGCGGGCGCCGTCAAGTAGGTCTGAGCGGGTTTGTTACGCGCGCCGCGCCGCCGGGTACTCAGCAGTGCGTTCCCGGCACCCGCACCACACGCCCCACTCGGGAGATCCGATGCTCCGACTTCCCCATCGAACAGAACGCAACGGATCCCATGAGTGACGGCACCGGAGGGACGGTGAAGGGCATGGAACGAGGCGCGGACCCGAAGCGGTCGGCTCTGATCGTGATCGACATGATCAACACCTACGATCATGAGGACGCCGAGCTCCTCCTGCCGTCCGTCGAGCCGGTCGTGCCCGTCCTGACGGAGCTGCTCGGCCGGGCCCGCGAGGCGGACGCTCCCGTGATCTACGTGAACGACAACTTCGGCCGGTGGCGTTCGCACCACGGAGAGCTGCTGGACGCGGCGCTGTCCCAGCCGAACGCCCACCTGATCGAGCCCATCCGGCCCGACGACCGGTCGCTGTTCGTGATGAAGGCCCGCCACTCGGTCTTCTTCGAGACGCCCCTGTCCTACCTGCTGTGGAGCCTGGACGTCGGACACGTGGTGCTGACCGGCCAGGTCACCGAGCAGTGCGTCCTGTACTCCGCCCTGGACGCGCACATCCGTCACCTGGAGGTGACCGTGCCGAGGGACGCCGTCGCCTCCATCCATCCGCACCTGGCCTCCGCGGCCCTGGAGATGATGGAGCGCAACATGGGCGCCCGGATCATCACGGCGAAGGAGACCGAGTTCCCGCCCCGGGAGACCTGAGGGGCGGCCGCAGCGGGCTCAGCCGCAGCGACGGCCGGAGTTGATGCAGGCGACGGCCCGGTTCATCAGCCGCCCGGGCATCGCGTTGATGAAGTCGCCGTGGTCGGTGACGGGCTTGTGCAGCGACTCGGGGAAGCTGTCCACGGCGAAGGCGGTGCTGCCGGCCAGGCCCCTGTAGGTGAGGCGCTGGACGAGCTGCGGGATCGCCTTGAAGCCTGCCGGGCACCTCCCCCTGGCGTCGGCGAAGGCGACGTGGCTGCGGTGATTCGCGCTGTCGGTGTTCCGGCCGTCCCAGCAGCTCTGGAACCGCTCGGTGCGGACCACCTCGCTGCCCGCGGGGCAGATCGGGTACTTGTCCTTGAGCTGGACGCGTTTTTCGAAGCCGGTGCAGGACCAGGCCGCGTTGGCGTTGGCTCCGCCGTTGGCGTTGGCCTTCGCGTCGCCGGTGATGATGCGCAGGAAGCGCGGCATGGCGACCACCTTGGTGGTGGGGCTGCCGACGAAGGTGAGGCTCGCGGACGTGGGGGTGAGGATCCTGCCGATGTTGCCCTCGGCTCCACCGCCGGGTGAGCCCGCGTCCGCCTTCTCGACTCCGCGGCGGTCGCGCAGCACCGGCCAGTAGTAGGTCGACCGGTCGCCGTTGGTGCAGGTGGTGCGGGCCGCGGCGAGGCTGTCGTCGGTGGTGAAGGCGTCGACGCCTATGGCGCCGACGTAGTCGTGGGTGTGGTGGGCTCCGTTTCCCACCCCCGGGGCGACGATCACGTTGTCGGAGTTGTGCCGGCCTTGCGCGTTGACACCGCAGCGGGTCTTGAAGGCGCCCTTGGAGGCGTCGCGGTTACCGCGGGGCGGGGCGGGCACGTTGCGGGCGACCTTGGTGATGTCCACGAAGTCCTCGGGTACGGGGCCGTTGCCGGCGGGCGGTGCCGGCCTCGAGGCCGCGCGGGTGGTGGCCTGCGGGGCGTCGGTCGCGTTGGCCTGCACATTGACCAACGCGAGTCCGACGCCGCCCGCGGCCAGCCCGGCGGCCAGGACGATCGCGTTGCGACGTGTGCGGTTGCGCCTGTGTCCCTGGTTCATGGTGACCCTTCCGTTCCGGTGTCAGGTGTGACCACCGTGGCCGCTGGGACGGATGGCGACCACCGGTTCCGTCCGCGCGTCACCGTCGCGTAAGAACTGGCACTCCGGGCCGGGCCCGCACCGGGTCAGCGGTGCTCGGGGTTGTCCGCGCCCGGGCGGCAGCCGGCGTCCCACTGGGAGCGCTGGTTGCCGTGGGCGGGGACCCCTCCGGCGCGCTTCAGCAGGGCCGCGATGTGCATCAGGTTCCAGGTCATGAAGCTGGTGTTGCGGTTGGTGAAGTCGTTGTCCGGGCCGCCCGAGTCCGGGTCCAGGTACGACGGGCCGGGGCCGGCGGCGCCGATCCAGCCGGCGTCCGCCTGGGGCGGGATCGTGTAGCCGAGGTGCTGGAGGCTGTAGAGGACGTTCATCGCACAGTGCTTGATGCCGTCCTCGTTGCCGGTGATGAGACAACCCCCGGCACGGCCGTAGTAGGCGTACTGCCCTTGGGAGTTGAGCAGCGAGGAACAGGCGTAGAGGCGCTCGATGACCTGCTTGGTGACGGAGCTGTTGTCGCCCAGCCAGATCGGCCCGGCCAGGACCAGGATGTCCGCCGCCATGACCTTCTCGTACAGCACCGGCCAGGCGTCCGAGGCGAAGCCGTGCTCGGTCATGTCCGGGTACACGCCGGGTGCGATGTCATGGTCGACGGCCCGGATCAGCTCCGTGGTCACTCCTGCGGAGTCCATGATCGACCGGCTCTTGTCGATCAGGCCCTGGGTGTGGCTGCGTTGCGGGGACGGCTTGAGGGTGCAGTTGACGTAGAGGGCGGTCAGGTCGTCGAAGCGGTGGGCCGCATCGGACGCGGAGGGTGCTGTCATGGGGGCAGGGTCTCGCACGGGGCCCGTTTTGTTGCGGTTCGGCGCACCCGCGCACGTCTTACGGAGTCATGACGTACGGCCGTGCTCCCGCGGGGCGGTGCCGGTGAACGCCTAGCGTGCCCGTATGCGCGTACTGGTCACCGGCGGTGCCGGGTTCATCGGGTCCCATGTGGTCGCCGCCCTGCGGGAGCGGGGGCACAAGGCGATCGTGTTCGACGTGCGGGAGGATCCCGTGGCCGACGTGCGGGACCCCGCGGCGGTGCGCCGTGCTCTGGCCGGTGTGGACGCCGTGTGCCACCAGGCAGCGAAGGTCGGGCTCGGCGACGGCGTCGCCGACGCGGCCGACTACGTCTCGCACAACGACCTGGGGACGGCCGTGCTGCTCGCGGCCATGGCGGAGGCGGGGGTACGCACCCTCGTGCTCGCCGGGTCGATGGTCGTCTACGGGGAGGGACGGTACGTGTGCCCGCGGCACGGGGTGGTCAGGCCCGGGCCGCGGGCCGTCGCCGCTCTCGGCGCGGGCCGGTTCGAGCCCGCGTGCCCGGAGTGCGGGCAGGACCTCTCCCCCGGGCTGGTCCGCGAGGACGCCCCGGCCGACCCGCGGAACGTCTACGCGACGACCAAGCTCGCCCAGGAGCATCTGGCCGCGGCCTGGGCCCGCTGCACCGGCGGGTCGGCGGTGTCACTGCGCTACCACAACGTGTACGGGCCGGGCATGCCCCGGGACACCCCCTACGCCGGTGTCGCCTCCTTCTTCCGCTCGGCGCTCGCGAGGGGCGAGGCCCCCCGGGTCTTCGAGGACGGGCGGCAGCGCCGGGACTTCGTGCACGTGCGGGACGTGGCGGTGGCGAACGCCGTGGCGCTGGAGGCGGAGGCCGCAGCCCCCGGCGCGCTCACCGCCTACAACACCGGCAGCGGCGACCCGCACACCGTGGGCGAGATGGCCCGGGCCCTGGCCGCCGCGCACGGCGGACCCGAGCCGGTCGTCACGGGTGAATACCGGCTCGGGGACGTCCGGCACATCACCGCGGACTCCTCCCGGCTGCGGGCGGAGCTGGGATGGAAGCCCGAGGTCGGCTTCGAGGAGGGCATGCGGGAGTTCGCGCGGGCAGGGATGCGTGAGGGGTAGGTCCGGGCGGTTCCGGGCAGGGGCGCGCCAAGGACAGACCGGCGGCTGCGGCCGCGCTCAGGATCCGGCCCGGACAGAGACGCACGAGGGACAGACCCAGGCGACTGCAACCGCGATCAGGGCGCGGCCACCGGCAGGGATACCCCGAGGGACAGACCCCGGCGGCCCAGGACGTGCTCAGGACGCGGCCGCCGGCAGGACCACCTCGAAGCGGCAGCCGCCGGGGATGTTGCGTACGCCGGTCCGGCCCTGGTGGGCCTCCACGATGCCGCGGACGATGGCGAGGCCCAGGCCCGCGCCCGCCGGGGGCGTCCGGGCGTGTGTGCCGCGCCAGCCGGTGTCGAAGACGCGCGGCAGATCCTCCTCGGGGATACCGCCGCAGGCGTCCGTCACGGACAGCACGACGCCCTCGGGCGAACGCTCGGCGGCGATGGCGACCGTACCGTCGGCCGGGGTCCGGCGGATCGCGTTGACCAGCAGGTTGCCCAGCACCCGGCTCATCTCCTTGCCGTCCACCTCGACCGGCACCGGCACGATACGGCCGCCCACCAGCCGTACCCCGTACTCGCGCGCGAGGGGGTCGACACCGGCGAGGGCGTCGCCGACGAGGTCGTATAGGGAGATCCGGGTGGGCGTCAGCGCCAGGGTCCCGGCGTGGATGCGGGAAAGCTCGAAGAGGTCGCCGACCATGTCGTTGAGACGTTCGACCTCGGTGCGCATCTGCCGGAGATAGCGGTTCGGGTCGGCGGCGACGCCGTCCTCCAGGGCCTCCGACATGGCGCGCAGACCGGCCAGCGGGGTGCGCAGGTCGTGCGAGATCCAGGCGACGAGTTCACGACGGGACGCCTCCAGCGCGCGCTCCCGCTCCCTGGACTCGGCCAGTCTGGCACTGGTGGCGGCCAGCTCCCGGCTCAGTGCGGCTAGTTCGGCGGTCGCGGGAGCGTCGGGTGCGGCGAAGTTTCCGCCGTCCCCGAAGGAGCGCGCGGCCACGGCGAGTTCGCGGCTGCGGGCGACGACCCACCGGCCCAGCAGCAGGGCGGTGGCCAGCGAGACGACGGCCGCCATGGCGACGACCGTGGTGACGACGGTCAGGTCGTGCGTCGACAGGAACATCGCCCAGGCGACGGCGAGCGTGCCGGCGAGCATCGCGACGACGCCGACCGCCGCCACCACGGCGAGGGAGACCGTCAGCGAACGGCGGCGGATCAGGCGCAGTACGCCCGCTCCGGCCACCCCCGTCGCGGCGGCACCGGCGAAGGCGTACAGGGCGATCAGGACGGTGTCGTTCACGGTCGGTTCTCCCCTTCCCCGGATTCACCGGGTTCACCGGATTCACCGGGTTCGAAGCGGTAGCCCACACCCCAGACGGTCTGGATCAGGCGGGGCCGGGCCGGGTCGTCCTCGACCTTGCCGCGCAGGCGGCGGACGTGGACCGTGACCGTCGACAGGTCGCCGAAGTCCCACCCCCAGACCTCGCGCATCAGGTCCTCGCGGCCGAACGCCCGCCCCGGGTGCCGCAGGAAGAAGGAGAGCAGGTCGAACTCGCGGAGCGTGAGGGCGAGTTCCGTGCCGTTCTTGGTGGCCCGGCGGGCCGCCGGTTCCACGGTCAGGCCGGCCGCCCCCAGCCGCCTCCCCGTGACGGCGGGGCGGCTGCGGCGCAGCACCGACTCGACGCGCAGGACGAGTTCGCGGGGGCTGAAGGGCTTGGTGACGTAGTCGTCGGCGCCGACCTCCAGCCCCAGGATGCGGTCGTCCTCGTCGCCGCGGGCGGTGAGCATGATGACGGGCACGGGCCCCTGGCCGCGGATCCGTCGGCACACCTCCAGGCCGTCCATGCCGGGCAGCATCAGGTCGAGCACGACCAGGTCGGGGCGGTGCTCGGCGGCGCGGGTGAGGGCGGCCGGGCCGTCATCGGCGCGGTCGACGGTGTAACCGGCGCGGTCCAGGTACCCGGTGACGACCTCGGCGACGGTCGGATCGTCGTCCACGACCAGGATCCTGGGAGACCCGTCCTCGGTCCTGAGGGGCTCGTACGGCTGTTGCTGCATGTCCCCAGCCTTGCACCGCGCCGTCGTCGGCGGGGGGCCGGGAAGCGCCCTGGCCTCCGACGTCCGCGTTTCGTAAGGACCGGTGGCCCGGTATGCCCGATTCGCGTTCGTAGGGTGAAACCGTGACGACGACACCTTCGGACGTCGACGTGGTGCTGCCCTGCCTGAACGAGGCCGAGGCCCTTCCCTGGGTGCTCGAACGGATTCCGCCGGGCTGGCGCGCACTCGTCGTCGACAACGGTTCCACGGACGGATCGGCCGCCATCGCCCGCGCGGGGGGCGCGACCGTGCTGCACGAGCCGCGGCGGGGCTTCGGCGCGGCCTGCCACGCCGGCCTGACGGCCGCCACCGCCGAGGTGGTGTGCTTCTGCGACTGCGACGCCTCCCTCGACCCCGCTCTCCTGGTCCCCTTCGTGTGCGAAGTGCGCGCGGGACGGGCCGACCTGGTGCTCGGGCGGCGGCGTCCCGAGGGGCGGGGCGCGTGGCCGCCGCATGCCCGGGCCGGCAATCTCGCGCTGGCACGGATGCTGCGCCGGCGCACCGGGCTGCGCCTGCGCGACCTCGGTCCTCTGCGCGCCGCCCGCCGGGAGCCGCTGCTCGCCCTCGGCCTCACCGACCGGCGCAGCGGCTATCCGCTCCAGATGGTGGTCCGCGCGGCCGACGTGGGGTGGCGGATCGAGGAGCACGACGTGCCGTATCTGCCGCGTACGGGCGCATCGAAGGTGACCGGTACGTGGCGCGGGACGTGGCAGGCCGTACGGGACATGAGCCGCGTGCTGGCCGAGACTCCGGCGCACGAAACCCCGGCACACGGCGCCCCGGCACACGAACCCTCGGCGCACGAAGGGGGAACCCTCCGTTGACCACGCTCCTCGTCATCGCCAAGGAGCCGCGGCCGGGCCGGGTGAAGACCCGGCTCACACCACCGTTCACATCCCAGCAGGCGGCCGCGCTGGCCGAAGCGGCCCTCGCGGACACCCTGCACGCCGTGGCCGCCACGCCCGCCACCCGGCGCGTCCTCGTGCTCGACGGTGCCCCCGGGCCCTGGCTGCCGCCCGGTTTCGACGTCGTGGCGCAGTGCGCGGGCCGTCTGGACGAGCGGCTGGCGGAGGCCTTCGGGCGCTGCACCGGCCCGGCCCTGCTCATCGGCATGGACACCCCGCAGGTGACCCCGGAGCTGCTCACCGTGGACTTCACCGGCTGCGACGCCTGGTTCGGCCCGGCCGAGGACGGCGGCTTCTGGGCTCTGGGCCTGGCGTGTCCGGACCCCGCTCTGCTGCGGGGCGTTCCCATGTCGACACCGGAGACGGGTGCCGTGCAGCGGGGACGGCTGGTCGCGGCGGGCCTGCGGGTGCGCGACCTGCCGCCCCTGCGCGATGTCGACACCGCTCCCGACGCCCAGGCCGTTGCCGCGTTGGCCCCACGGGGGCGCTTCGCGGCGCGGCTCGCCCGGTGCACGGTGGCCGGGACGCCCGCCGCCGGTCCGGCCTCACCGACGGCCGGTCCTCGATGAGCGCCCCACCCGCCACCGCCCTGGCCTGGGCCGATGCCGACCCCTACGACGCCGCGCTGCGGGCCGGTCGCGGCCCCCTGTTCCTGCGGCGCCCGGACGGCTGGCTGCTGCCGCTGGAGGTGGAACGCTGGTGCGCCCGGGCCGACTCGGTCGACCGGGACGTGCTGGACCGGTGCGAGGGGGCCGTGCTGGACGTGGGGTGCGGGCCCGGACGGCTTGTGGCGGAGCTGGCCGCCCGGGGCCGGACCGCCCTCGGGATCGACGTCAGCGGGGCCGCCGTGGAACACAGCGTCCGGCTCGGGGGCCGGGCCCTGCGGCGCTCCGTCTTCGCACCCCTGCCCGGTGAGGGCCGCTGGGACACCGTGCTGCTCATGGACGGCAACATCGGCATCGGCGGCGACCCGTGCGCCCTCCTGCGGCGGGTCGCCGAGCTCCTGCGCCCCGGCGGCCTGCTGATCGCCGAGACCGCCCCGGCGGACGTCGACGAACGCGTGGACGTCCACATCACCGACGCCCACGCCGCCTCGGGCACCCCGTTCCCCTGGGCCCGGCTCGGCACCCGCGCACTGCTCCGGCACGCGCGGGACTGGGAGCGGGCCGGTCAGTGGACGGCGGGCGGACGGCGTTTCGCCGCCCTGCGCAGTCCCAGCAGCCGCACCGCCAGCAGCAGCGCCGAGCCACCGAAGAGAACGGCCGTGATCAGCAGCCAGCGCGTGAGGAACACCTCCGGCGGCAGGCCAGTGGCAGACCGGTAGCGCGTCTCCACCATGGAGCTGATCAGCGGGAACCACACGAGGAGCAGCAGCCCGGAGAGGGCGGCCGGTACGCGTACGTACATCGCCCACTCCCGGCGGCGGGCCCCGTCGAGCCCCCGTACCAGCGCCCGGTCCGCCGCCGCGTACAGCGGCAGCAGCACCAGGTCGTGCAGCAGCGCGGCGCCCACGACCCACAGGGCCACGCCGAACCAGTCGCCGGCCAGCAGGCGCACGCCCGCGTAGGCCGCGAGGGCGAACGAGCAGGACAGCAGCAGGAGATGCAGGGGGCTGCCGATGGCGAGGCGTCCCCGCATCGCACGGCCCCGCATCACGGGTCCCCGCGTCACGAATCTCCGCATCACAGGTCTCCGAACGTCATCCGGGCCACCCACTTGGTGTTCAGCACACCGGGCGCGGCAGGCACGATGATCCGCGCCGGGTGGCCGTGGTCGGGGGACAGGTCCTCGCCGTTGACGTAGAGGGCGAGCAGGGACCGCGGGTCGGCCACCTGGTTGGCGCGCAGCGCGGCCTTGCGGAAGGCGCCGTGCCGCTGGAGGGACTCCACGAACACGTCCGGCGGGTCGTCCTCGTACCCGACGAGGGCCGCCAGGTCGCGCAGCCGCACCCCGCGCCACCACTGGTCCGGCGTGGACCAGCCCTCGACACAGGCGATGGGCAACGCCGAGCTGTGCAACGGGAGTCCCGCGAGCTGAGCCCGGCTGAGACGGACCGTTCCGGTCCGTCCCGTCACGACGAGCCGCCACGCGTCGACGGCCGCTTCGGCCGGGTCGATCCCGGCGTACGCGGCGGTCTTGTTGATCTGGAAGCCGTTCGGGCCGCTGCCGGGTTCGGCACCGCCGTGCGGGGCGAGGAGGGCGGTGCGCCGCAGCGGGCCGCCGAAGTTCTGCCCCACGGTCGTCGCGAACAGCAGCAGCGAACCGCCCCCGACGAACCACAGGG
Source organism: Streptomyces sp. NPDC126510 (assembly GCF_040302345.1). NCBI lineage: Bacteria > Bacillati > Actinomycetota > Actinomycetes > Kitasatosporales > Streptomycetaceae > Streptomyces > Streptomyces sp. NPDC126510. The sequence goes on from NZ_JBEORR010000001.1 coordinate 21,200, forward strand.
CGCCCCGCCGGGAGACGGTCGGTTCGGCGGGACGCGGGGAGATCAGGTCGTTCTTCTCCTCCCGCAGCCGCCGCACGTTGCGCAGTGCCGTGGGCGTCTTCAGCGCGGCGTGGGCCACGAAGGCGGCGAAGAACACCCAGGCGCCGTAGAGGTGCAGGGGGTAGAAAGAGCCCGGGAAGACGTAGTCGAGCTGGACGTTGAGGACGCCGGTCACGAACTCGAAGAGCCCGCCGCCGACCAGGAGCAGCAGCGAGATCCGCTCCAGGGCGTGCGCGAGCGAGCGGGCCGGTGGCAGCGCGAACAGCCTGGGAACGACGGACCACAGCTTGGCGAGCAGGACGGGGATCAGGGTGAGGCCGAGGGTGACGTGGACGCCCTGGTTCAGCCGGTACAGCCAGTGCGGGTCGGTCGGCCAGTCGAACAGGTAGAAGCCGAGGATCCCCTTGTCCGGGGTCTTGTCGTTGACCGGCGCCAGGTCCGGGTTGTAGGCGGCGTACGAGAGGAGCCCCGTCACGAACAGCACGGTGATGCCGGCCAGCAGGACCAGGCCCAGCACCGACGTGAACCAGGGGCCCCGCAGAGGGCTGCGCCAGAAGCCGGGGGACGTGGGGAGCCGGGCATCGCGTGGATCGTCTCGCATGAGCCGACGGTAGGCCGCGAACACCCGGTGAAAGGGTGCGCGACCCATGACGAAACGCTGACGTCGGGCCCGGTCGGCGGTCCGCGACCGGCCGCGCGGCCTAGCGTGCCGGTGTGATCCGCACCCCTCCCAACACGCCGTCCCGAGGCCTGCGCCGCGACATGTACGCCGCGGGGGCCGCCGCGCTGCTCGTGGCGGTGGCCGTGGCCGTCGGCCACCGCATCGAGGACACCAACCGGACCCTGTTCGTCGACTGGCCACCGCTGCTGGCGTCCTGGGGACCGCACGCGGGCCCCGGCACCCCGGCCGCCGTCCTGGTGGCGGTCGCCACCGTGGCGTACGGGCCCGTCCTGGCGGCCCGCCTGCCCTGGCGTGCCCTGCTCCCGGCCGCCTGGGGCACGGCCATGGTGTGGATCCTCTCCCTCGCCCTGGTCGACGGGTGGCACCGGGGCATCGCCCGCCGGCTCACCACCCGCCACGAATACCTGCGGGTCGTCGACCGCTTCGACGACATCCCGGCAGCGCTCCGGGGCTTCACCGGGCACATCCTGCTCGACTCCCCCGACAACTGGCCCGCCCACGTCGCCGGGCACCCGCCCGCCGCCACCCTCACCTTCGTGCTGCTCGACCGGATCGGGCTGCGGGGCGGCGGCTGGGCCGGGATGTGGTGCATCACCGTCGGGGCGACCGCCTGCGTGGCCGTACTGGTCACGGTCCGCGCCCTGGCCGACGAGGCACTGGCCCGCCGGGCGGCCCCCTTCCTGGTGCTGGCCCCGGCGGCCGTGTGGATGGGCACCTCGGCCGACGCGTACTTCGCGGCGGTGGCGGCCTGGGCCGTGGCGCTGGCGGCCCTGGCGGTCACCCGGAGGTCCCCGGGGTGGGCGGGCGCGTCCGGGCTGCTGTTCGGCCTGACCTGCTACCTGTCGTACGGCCTCACCCTCGTCGCGCTGATCGCGGCGGCGGCCCTGGTGCTCGGCCGCCGCGGAGTCCGGGAGCGCCCGGTGCTGCCGGTGGCGCTGCTCGCCGGACTCGCCGTGGCACCCACGGTCTTCACGCTCGCGGGTTTCGACTGGTGGGAGGCCTACCGCCTACTCGTCACGCGCTACGGCCAGGGCGCGGGCGGCATCCGTCCCTACGGCTACTGGGTGTGGGCCAACCTGGCCTGCGCGGTGCTCGTCACGGGCCTGGCGACGGCGGCGGGGTTGCGGCGGACAGCGGCCGTGCTGGTCCGGCATCGCACCGGGCCCCGGCCCGAGGTGCGCCTCGCGTTCCTCGTGTGCGCCGCGCTGGCCGCCCTCCTGGTCGCCGATCTGTCCGGCATGAGCAAGGCGGAGACGGAACGCATCTGGCTCCCCTTCGCCTTGTGGCTGCTCCCGGCCTGCGCGTTCCTCACCCGCCCTCGCCTCTGGCTCGCCGCCCAGGCACTGCTCGCGGTGCTCCTGAACCATCTGCTGTTCACCGGGTGGTGAACGCCGCCGGGAGGAGGACCCGTCGACGGCGTCAAGCGGCGGGGCCTGCTTCGAGTATCTCGTCGGGGCCGACGTGCGGCGTGGGGCGCAGGCAGGCGGTGATCTCCTTGCCGTCGCCCAGGAACACGACGGTCACCTCGCTGCTGACCGTGTGCACGACGTGCATCCCGTGGCCGCCGAAGCGCTGCCCGTCGCGCCTCATGACCACCGGCTGCTCGGTGGAGGTGTCCCACACCGTGATGGCCAGTCCGTCGCCGGACAGCCGGAGGGTCAACCCGCAGGGACCGGGTGCGTGCCGGATCGCGTTGGTGACCAGTTCACTGACGACCAGTTCGGCGTCGATCGCGAGCGGGGCCGACACGGGTATGCGGCCGGTACACGGTACGTGCGACAGGAACGCTTGCAGCGCCCGGCGTGCCTCGACGGCACACGCTGCGCCTTCTGCCCAGACCACGCCGTAGCGCAGGGCGGCCTGCTCCTCCGTGCCCGGCTCATCTTCCGCCTGCTTCATAAGCGGGATGACCATGTGGGGCTCTTTCGTTGTTGTTCGTGTTGCCAAGTGACCTCGGTCGTTCATCTACCCCGGCGCTCTGCGCGCACACTGCCGATGGCCCGCCGTCGGATGTGCTCTGCGCCGCATGAGCCGGCAGGGCCATACGCCGCCGAGCACGACGACCGTCACCTCTTCGCCGCGAGCGCCCTGAGCGCGATGCCGAGTTCTTGACGGGCCCCTTACGGCGGTGACCGCGGCCTTGGCGGCACCTTGACGCATCGGGCCCCCGGGGGGCGGATCCGTCGCTAACATGGGCTGCGATTCCGGCTCCCGGGCAGGTCGCAGGGGCAGGGAGAGCGAGGTCACAGCCGGGGCGAGGGCAAGGTCACAGCCGTTCCCCCTGCTGCTCGTTCGTTAACGTGGCCTAACATCCGAGCATGACGGTCCTGCCTGACGACGGGCTTGAGCTGGCCGGCGAGTTCCCTGACGTGCCCCACGAGCAGTGGCAGCGCCTTGTGGCGGGTGTGCTGCGCAAATCGGGCAAGGACGTCGAGGGGGCCGAGGCCGAGGAAGCCCTGTCCACCGCGTTGGAGGACGGGTTGCGCACCCGCCCTCTCTACACCGCCCACGACGCCGCGCCCGAGCCGGGCTTCCCCGGCTTCGCCCCCTTTGTGCGCGGCGGCCGCGCCGAGGGGAACACGGTCGGCGGCTGGGACGTACGGCAACGGCACTCGGCGGCCGACCGTGACGCGGTGCTCGGGGATCTGGAGAACGGCGTCACGTCCCTTTGGCTGACGGTCGGAGAAGGCGGCATCGCCGTGCCGGACCTCGGCCGGGTCCTCGACGGCGTGTACCTCGACCTGGCGCCCGTCGTCCTGGACGCGGGGCGCGACACCGAGTCCGCCGCGCGCGAGTTGCTGCGGGTCTACGAGGAGCGGGGAGTCGCCCGGGACGCCGCGCGCGGCAACCTGGGTGCGGATCCGCTCGGGCACGAGGCCCGTACCGGGCAGCGGTGCGAGAGCGCTCCGGCGGCGGAGCTCGCGCGGCTGTGCGCCGAGGAGTACCCGGGGTTGCGGGCGCTGACCGTGGACGCGCTGCCGTATCACGAGGCCGGTGGTTCGGCCGCCCAGGAGCTGGGCTGCTCGCTGGCCACCGGGGTGGCGTATCTGCGGGAGCTGACCGGGGCCGGGCTGGACGTCGGACAGGCCTGTGCGCAACTGGAGTTCCGGTACGCGGCGACCGCGGACCAGTTCCTGACGATCGCCAAGCTGCGGGCCGCGCGCCGGCTGTGGGCCCGGGTGGCCGAGGCCTGCGGGGCGCCGCGCGCGGGGGCGCAGCTCCAGCACGTCGTGACGTCGCCGGTGATGATGACGCGCCGCGACCCGTGGGTGAACATGCTGCGCGCCACGATCGCCACGCTGGCCGCCGGCGCGGGCGGGGCCGACGCGGTCACCGTGCTGCCCTTCGACCACGCCCTGGGCCTGCCGGACGCGTTCGCCCGCCGGATCGCCCGCAACACCTCGACCATCCTCATCGAGGAGTCGCACCTGGCCCGGGTCATCGACCCGGCGGGCGGCTCCTGGTACGTGGAGCGGCTCACCGACGAACTCGCCCAGGCGGGCTGGGAGTTCTTCCGGCGGATCGAGCGGCTCGGCGGCCTGGCGGCCGCCCTGCGGTCGGGCGACCTGGAGCGGGATCTCGCCGAGACCTGGCAGGCCCGCACCGGCCGGCTGGCCAAGCGGCGCGAACCCATCACCGGCGTCAGCGAGTTCCCGTTCCTCGCGGAGAAGCCGGTCGTCCGCGCGGACGCTCCCGAGCCGCGCTCCGGCGGGCTGCCCCGCGTGCGCCGTGACGAGGCTTACGAGGCGCTGCGCGCCCGCTCCGACGCCCATCTCGCCGCGACCGGGTCGCGGCCGCGGATCTTCCTCGCCGCGCTGGGCCCTGCCGCCGCCCACACCGCGCGTCTCACCTTCGCCTCGAACCTCTTCCAGGCCGGCGGCATCGAGCCGGTCACGGAGGGCACCTTCGAGGAGAGCGGTTCGACGGAGGCCGTGCTGTGCTCCAGCGACGCGCTGTACGCGGAGCAGGCCGAGGCCACCGTGCGGGAGCTGAAGGCCGCCGGTGCCCGGCATGTGTTCCTCGCGGGCCGTCCCGGGGAGCACCCCGGGGTCGACGCGTACGTGTTCGCGGGCTGTGACGCCGTCGCCGTGCTGTCCGCCACCCTCGACCGCATGGGAGTTGTGTCCTGATGGGAATCCCCGACTTCTCCGGCATCGAGCTGGGCACCCCGGCCCCCGACGGCGGCGCCGACGAGTGGCGCACGGCGGTCAAGAACGCCTCCGGCGGGGACGACCTGCTCTGGGAGACCCCGGAGGGCATCGCCGTCAAGCCGCTCTACACCGGGCGTGATCTGGAGGGCCTGGACTTCCTCGACACGCGGCCGGGCGCGGCGCCGTACCTGCGGGGCCCGTACCCGACGATGTACGTCAACCAGCCCTGGACGATCCGCCAGTACGCCGGTTTCTCGACGGCCGAGGAGTCCAACGCCTTCTACCGGCGCAACCTCGCGGCCGGCCAGAAGGGCCTGTCGGTCGCCTTCGACCTGCCCACGCACCGGGGCTACGACAGCGACCACCCGCGGGTGACCGGCGACGTCGGCATGGCGGGCGTGGCGATCGACTCGATCTACGACATGCGGCAGCTGTTCGACGGCATCCCGCTGGACAAGATGACCGTGTCGATGACGATGAACGGCGCCGTGCTGCCGGTGCTGGCGCTGTACATCGTGGCGGCGGAGGAGCAGGGCGTACCGCCCGAGAAGCTGGCCGGAACCATTCAGAACGACATTCTGAAGGAGTTCATGGTCCGCAACACCTACATCTATCCGCCGAAGCCGTCGATGCGGATCATCTCCGACATCTTCGCCTACACCTCACAGCGGATGCCGCGCTACAACTCCATCTCCATCTCCGGCTATCACATCCAGGAGGCGGGTGCGACGGCCGACCTGGAGCTGGCGTACACGCTCGCGGACGGCGTGGAGTACATCCGGGCGGGCCGTGAGGCCGGCCTGGACGTGGACGCCTTCGCGCCGCGGCTGTCGTTCTTCTGGGCGATCGGCATGAACTTCTTCATGGAGGTCGCCAAGCTGCGGGCGGCGCGCCTGCTGTGGGCGAAGCTGGTGAGGCAGTTCGACCCGCAGAACGCCAAGTCGCTGTCCCTGCGCACCCATTCGCAGACCTCGGGCTGGTCGCTGACCGCGCAGGACGTGTTCAACAACGTGACGCGCACCTGCGTCGAGGCGATGGCCGCGACCCAGGGGCACACGCAGTCGCTGCACACCAACGCCCTCGACGAGGCGCTCGCGCTGCCGACCGACTTCTCGGCGCGCATCGCCCGCAACACGCAGCTGCTGCTCCAGCAGGAGTCCGGCACCACCCGCGTGATCGACCCGTGGGGCGGCAGCGCGTACGTGGAGAAGCTGACGTACGACCTGGCCCGGCGGGCCTGGCAGCACATCGAGGAGGTCGAGGCCGCGGGCGGCATGGCCAAGGCCATCGACGCGGGCATCCCGAAGCTGCGTATCGAGGAGGCCGCGGCCCGTACCCAGGCCCGGATCGACTCGGGCCGCCAGCCGGTCATCGGCGTCAACAAGTACCGGGTGGAGTCCGACGAGCAGATCGACGTGCTGAAGGTCGACAACTCCTCCGTGCGGGCGCAGCAGATCGAGAAGCTGCGGCGGCTGCGCGCGGAGCGGGACGAGCGGGTCTGCCAGGACGCGCTGGACGCGCTGACCCGGGCCGCCGGCGGCGAGGGCAATCTGCTGGAGCTGGCGGTGCACGCGGCCCGCGCGAAGGCCACCGTCGGGGAGATCTCCGACGCCCTGGAGAAGGTGTACGGCCGGCACGCGGGGCAGATCCGTACGATCTCCGGCGTGTACCGCAACGAAACCGGAGAGTCCCCGAGCGTGGACCGCACCCGCACCCTGGTGTCCGCCTTCGAGGAGGCCGAGGGCCGCCGCCCGCGCATCCTGGTCGCGAAGATGGGCCAGGACGGTCACGACCGCGGCCAGAAGGTGATCGCCACGGCGTTCGCCGACCTCGGTTTCGACGTGGACGTCGGCCCGCTGTTCCAGACGCCCGCCGAGGTGGCACGGCAGGCGGTCGAGGCGGACGTGCACATCGTCGGCGTCTCCTCGCTGGCCGCCGGTCACCTCACCCTCGTCCCGGCGCTGCGCGAGGCGCTGGCCGAGGAGGGCCGCGAGGACATCATGATCGTGGTCGGCGGGGTGATCCCGCCGCAGGACGTGCCGACGCTGCTGGAGATGGGGGCCGCGGCCGTCTTCCCGCCCGGGACGGTGATCCCGGACGCGGCGTACGACCTGGTGCAGCGACTGTCGGACGGCCTCGGGCACGACCTGTGATCGATGTCGACGCGTATGTGAAGGGCGTGCTCGACGGGAAGCGGGCGATCATCGCCCGCGCGATCACACTCGTCGAGTCGACCCGGGCCCAGCACCGGGCGCTCGCCCAGGAGTTGCTGACCGCGCTGCTGCCGCACAGCGGCCGGGCCCGGCGGATCGGCGTCAGCGGGGTGCCCGGCGTGGGCAAGTCGACGTTCATCGACGCGTTCGGCACGCTTCTGACCTCGCTCGGGCACCGGGTCGCGGTCCTGGCCGTCGACCCGTCCTCCAGCCGTACGGGCGGTTCCATCCTGGGCGACAAGACCCGCATGGAGCGCCTGGCCGTCGACCCGGCGGCGTTCGTGCGCCCCTCCCCCACGGCGGGGACGCTGGGCGGGGTCGCCAAGGCCACCCGCGAGTCCATCGTGGTGATGGAGGCGGCCGGCTACGACGTGATCCTGGTGGAGACGGTCGGCGTCGGCCAGTCCGAGACGGCCGTGGCGAACATGGTCGACACGTTCCTGCTGCTCACCCTCGCCCGCACGGGCGATCAGCTCCAGGGCATCAAGAAGGGCGTGCTGGAGCTGGCCGACGTGATCGCCGTCAACAAGGCGGACGGGCCGCACGAGCGCGACGCCCGGGCCGCCGCGCGCGAACTTGCGGGTGCCCTGCGGCTGATGCACGGCAAGGACGCGTTCTGGACGCCGCCGGTCCTGCACTGCAGCGCGCGTGAGTCGACCGGCCTGGACACGGTGTGGGAACGCCTGGAACAGCACCGCACGCTGCTGGACTCGACCGGCCGCCTCACCGCCAAGCGCCGTGACCAGCAGGTCGACTGGACCTGGACCATGGTCCGCGACGAACTCCTCGGCCGCCTGCACGCCGATCCGGCGGTACGGGCCCTGGCGCCGGCCCTCGAACAGCGGGTCAGGGACGGTGAGTTGACGCCCACGCTCGCCGCTGAGCGGATTCTGGGGGCACTCGGGGGCTCCGGTCCGGACGGTTCCTGAGGGTTTGGAACCTCCGGCCGGTCCTCACTGCGGAGGGTTGCCGTGCTTGCGGGAGGGCAGGTCGGCGTGCTTGGTCCGGAGCATCGCGAGGGACTTGATCAGCACCTCGCGGGTTTCGGCGGGGTCGATGACGTCGTCGACCAGGCCGCGCTCGGCCGCGTAGTACGGGTGCATCAGCTCGGCCTTGTACTCCTTGATCAGGCGTGCCCGCACGACCTCCGGGTCCTCCGCCTCGGCGATCCGGCGGCGGAAGATGACGTTGGCCGCTCCCTCCGCGCCCATGACGGCGATCTCGTTCGTCGGCCAGGCGTACGTGAGGTCGGCGCCGATGGACTGGCTGTCCATGACGATGTAGGCGCCGCCGTAGGCTTTGCGCAGGACGATGCTGATGCGCGGCACGGTGGCGTTGCAGTAGGCGTACAGCAGTTTCGCGCCGTGCCGGATGATGCCACCGTGCTCCTGGTCGACGCCGGGCAGGAAACCGGGGACGTCCAGGAACGTGACGATGGGGATGTTGAAGGCGTCGCACATCTGGACGAAACGGGCCGCCTTCTCGGAGGCCCCGATGTCCAGCACGCCGGCCAGCACCTGCGGCTGATTCGCCACGATGCCGACGACCTGGCCGTCCATCCGGCCCAGCGCGCAGATGATGTTGCGGGCCCAGCGCTCGTGGACCTCCAGGTAGTCGCCGTCGTCGACGAGTTCCTCGATGACCCGGGCCATGTCGTACGGACGGCTGCCGTCCGCCGGTACGAGGTCGAGGAGAACCTCACAACGCCGGTCCGCGGGGTCGCCCGTCATCACCGTCGGCGGGTTCTCGCGGTTGTTCTGCGGGAGGAGGGAGAGGAGGTAGCGGACCTCCGCGATGCAGGTCTCCTCGTCGTCGTAGGCGAAGTGGCACACGCCGGACGCCTCGGCGTGCACGTCCGCGCCGCCCAGGCCGTTCTGCGTGATCTCCTCGCCGGTGACCGCCTTGACGACATCCGGGCCGGTGATGAACATCTGCGAGGTGTCGCGGACCATGAACACGAAGTCGGTGAGGGCCGGGCTGTAGGCGGCGCCGCCCGCGCACGGGCCGAGCATCACCGAGATCTGCGGGATGACCCCGCTCGCCTTGGTGTTGCGCTGGAAGATGCCGCCGTAGCCCGCGAGGGCCGAGACGCCCTCCTGGATACGGGCGCCCGCGCCGTCGTTCAACGAGACCAGCGGGGCACCGGCCGCGATGGCCATGTCCATGATCTTGTGGATCTTCGTGGCGTGGGCCTCGCCCAGCGCGCCGCCGAAGACGCGGAAGTCGTGCGCGTAGACGAAGACCGTGCGGCCCTCCACCGTGCCCCAGCCGGTGATCACACCGTCGGTGTACGGCTTCTTGGCCTCCAGGCCGAAGCCGGTGGCCCGGTGCCGGCGCAGCTGCTCGACCTCACGGAAGGAATCCGGGTCGAGGAGGAGTTCGATGCGCTCCCGCGCGGTCAGCTTGCCCTTGGCGTGCTGCGCCTCGGTCGCCTTCTCGCTCGGTCCGGCCACCGCCCGCGCACGGATCTCGTGCAGTTCGGTCACCCTGCCACGTGCGCCGGCGGGGCCGCTCGGTGTCTCGGTCAGGGACATCGCGGTGAACTCCTCGTCAGTGCGTCGTCGATCAGGCGCGGCCCGTGCGTGTCTTCCGTCAGCCCGCCACGGGCAGGATGCCGAGGCGTTCCCTGATGGCCGCGAGCACGGCCGGCTGTTCCCGTACGAGGTAGAAGTGGCCGCCGGGCAGGATGCTCAGGTCGAAGCCGGCGGTGGTGTGGTCGGCCCAGCCGCGTGCCTCATCGGGGTCGACCCGGGGGTCGCTGTCCCCCAGCAGTGCGAGGACGGGGCAGGTCAGCCGGGCCGGGGTGCGGCGCAGATACGTTTCCACGGCCCGGTAGTCGCCGCGGACGGCGGGGAGGATCATTCGGAGGATCTCCTCGTCGCCCAGCAGCTCGGAGTCCGTGCCGCTCAGCGCGCGCAGTTCCGCGACCAGCCCGTCGTCGGACCGCACGTGGACGTCCTCCTCGCGGCGCAGGTGGGGAGCGCGGCGCCCGGACACGATCAGCGCGGAGACGGGTGTGCCGTGGGCCTGGAGGCGCTCGGCCACCTCGAAGGCGACGAGTGATCCCATGCTGTGCCCGAACAGGGCCAGCGGCCGGCCGTCGGACGCGGCGGCCAGCCGGTCCGCGACCCGGTCGGCGAGCAGGGTGATGTCGGTGACGACCGGCTCGGATCGCCGGTCCTGGCGGCCCGGGTACTGGACGGCCAGGACATCGGCGTCCGGCGCCAGGGCCCGCGACATGGGGAAGAAGAAACTGGCCGAACCGCCGGCGTGCGGGAAGCAGACCAGGCGTACGGCGGCATCGGGAGCCGGACTGAGGTTCCTGAGCCAGAGCGCGTCAAGAGGTGCGGTGGTCATGTGAGATAGGACCTTTCCAGAGCTGCCTGTCGATGCCGCCGTTCGGGGCGACGCCTCACCTCAACCGGACACCCGAACCGGCAGCCGCCGGGGGCAGATGATCTGCATCGGGTTCTCGAACTCCACACCGGCCGAGTAGTCCACGGCGATCTCGTCGAAGCGGTCGAACAGCGCGTTCAGCGCGATCCTGACCTCGAGCCGGGCCAGCGGAGCGCCGAGACAGAAGTGGATGCCCTGCCCGAAGGCGATGTGTCCACCGGTGTTGCGGTGGATGTCGAAGCGGTCGGGGTCCGGGAAGCGCTGTGCGTCCCGGTTGGCCGCACCGACCCACAGGGTCACGAGCTCGTTCTTGCCGACCTGCTGCCCGGCGAGCTCCGTCTCGGTGGTGGTCACGCGCGCCATCCTGGAGAAGGGCGGGTACAACCGCATCAACTCCTCGATGGCGCCGGGCAGCAGGTCGCGGTCCGCGCGCACTGCGGCGAAGGCCTCGGGGTGGCGGTCGAAGGTGAGGATCGCGTTGCCAATCATCGCCATGGATGCGGCGTGGCCGGCGAACAGCGTGAGTCCGACCAGGCCGATCAGATCGCCGTCTCGCAGCGGCTCACCCTCGATGGTGGCGTGGGCCAGCCCGGTGAGCATGTCGTCGACCGGGTTCTCCCGGCGTCTGCGCACATGCCCGAGGATGTACTCGTTCATCTCCCGGATGGCGGGGGCTATGTCGGACTCCATCACCTCCGGTGGCACGGTCGCCGCGTCGAGCGCGCCCAGTGCGTCACCCCACGCCCGGTACATGGGCACGTCCTCGGCCGGCAGGCCGAGCATCTCGGCGACCACGATGATCGGCAGGGGATAGGCCACCGATTCGATCAGGTCGAACCTGTTCGATCCGGACACGCCGTCGAGCAGGGACTCCATGGTCCCCTTGATCCGCTCGGACAGACCCGACACCGCGCGCGGGGTGAAGGCCTGGTTGATGACCCGGCGCAGATTGCGGTGATGAGGCGGGTCGTTGGTGACGAGGTTGCCCATGAGGAACAGGTCGAGATCGGCCTGTGGTTCGTTGAACAGCCGCACCGTCTCCGAGGAGAACGTCTTCGGGTCGGTGAGGACACGGGTGATGTCGGCGTGCCGGAAGAGCTGCCACCCGTATTCGTCGTCGTGATGGACCGGATGCTGGTCCTGCATCTCGCGGAACCAGGTGAACAGCGAGTCCACGGGTTCGGTCGCGGATGTGTCTGTCACAGGCATGGCCACCCCTGATCTGACTGCCACTGGGTTGTTGTTCACAGGCCGAAGATGGAGCGGTAGACCTTGGGATCGACGTCCGGCAGGGCCAGGCCCCGGGTGTCCGGCGCGACTGCGGGCGAGGGCGACAAGGTCGGCGAACCGGCTACCCGCAGGCCCGATTCGATGGCGCCGTCCATGTAGCCGATCCAGCCGAGAGCGAGGTCGTCGCCGCAGAACTTGACCCGTCCGAACGGCTCGTTGACCGCGCGGTGCAGTCGTGTCAGCTGCAAGGGCTGCCGGAACGCGGGCCCGCCGAGGGCGTACTGGTCCGCTTCCCAGTCCGACACGGTGTAGCTGCGCAGCGTTGCCGACGGCAGGATCTTTCTGACCTCGGACTCGACCCGCGCCCGGTTGCTGACGTCCAGCGTGCTGTTGACGGTGAAGGCCACGACGGGGGCGTTCTCGTTCAGCCGGCCCATGATGACGAAGGGGTGGTCCTCCGGCGCCTCGGCGATGAACCGGTCGCTGGGGGTGGCCAGGTCCAGCCACAGCTTCTTCTGGCGCGGCACGCCGTAGCCCTGAGTGGTGGCGTCCCGGTGTGCCTGCGGCAGGACCGGATTGAAGGTGATCTTCTTCCAGACGTTGACCGGCACCGCCATGACGACCTCGGCCGCGGTGTAACCGGCGCCCGCCCGGGTGACCACCTTCACCTTGCCGCTCTGCTGAGTGACGGAGGCGACCGGGGACTTGAGCTTCAGGTCCGGCTTGCCGTCCGCCAGGATCGCGTTGGCCAGCGCGATGGTTCCCCGTTCCATGCGGTAGGTGTTGACCCCGGAGAAGCCCGTGTAGTTCCAGCCCGCCAGCGCCCACCACTGCGCGAGCTGAAGCATCGATCCACGCGAGGTCGGCGCGCCGTACAGCCCAGTGGTGCTGATCATGCGGATCTCGTCTTCGGGCGCGTACGAGAGCTGGTCGAGGCGGTCGCGCAGGGACAGCCGGTCCAACGGCGTGATCAGGTCCTCGCGGGTGAAGGGCGCGTAGGGCTTGGGGAAGTACTCCCGTGAGCCGTCGAAGAACGGCGTGAACAGCTCGCCCTGCCGGGTGTAGGCCGTGACCGGGTCGTACTCGGCGAAGCCGGTCAGGGTCGGCATGAGCACGCGTTCGGGACCCGCGTCGGCCACGATCTTCAGGTTGTAGCGCGATATCTCACGCCAGATGTGCGGCTGCAGCGGATCGACCCAGGAGCCGCCACGTTCGATCTCGTACCCGTTGAAGGTGTCTGTCCAGGTGCGTCCGCCGATGCGGTCACGCGCCTCTAGCACGAGTACCTGGAGGCCCTTCTTGCGCAGTTCGCGGGCGGCGACGAGGCCGGCCAGCCCGGCCCCGACGACGATGGCGTCGTAGTTCTGACGGTCGGTGAGGTCCGCCCCTTCGGCGGCCTCGGCGATTGTGGGAAGGCCCGCGCCGAGCGCGGTGCCGGCGATGGCCAGGCTTCCCGTCCTGAGCACGGCTCGCCTGGAAAGGGCGTTGCGAGACGCGGCTTTGTTGCTTCTGTCGCGATTGCTGAACACGTGTTTCCCCCGTGTGTTTTCTGTGCGGCTGTGCAGATTTCGCGAGATCGGGTTTCTGACGAGCAGTTGTCGAACGGCTTCCGGGCAAAGCCGGGAACGCAGATCGCGACGCGCGTGATCCGGATTCCCGGCTCTGCCGGTTGCGGTGCGAAGTCAGGCGGAGGGCTTGCGGAACTGCTTGATCATCGCCGCGTAGCTGTCCTCGGCGTTGCCGTCGGCCACCGCGCGCTGCGCCAGCTCCAGGAAGAACTTCGGCAGTTCGGTGCTGACGCCGAGCGCCTGGCTCTCCTCGAGGAGGTGCTGCATCCCGCCCACGTGGACGTTGACGGTGGCGTCGGTGGCCGGGTACTTGTCCTCGTCGATCTGCTCCGCGTACGCGGTCACGTAGTCGGCCGTCACATTGATCGCGGTGGTGGCCATGCCCGCGAACGTGCTCGCCTTGACGTTGGCGGTGCCCAGCAGTGCGGCGGCGTGCAGGAAGCTGTTCAGGACGCCCCACATGATGCTCAGCACGGACATGTCGTACAGGGCGGACAGGCCGTGGTCCTCGTCGATGTAGACCGTTCCGGTCTCGCCGAGCACCTGGAGGGTGGCCTGGTGCTTCTCGTATGCGGCCTGCGGACCGGAGTACAGCAGCGTGGCCTCGGCGGTGCCGATGGCCTGCGGAAGTGCCAGGATCGCACCGTCGAGGTAGTCGGCGCCGAGCTTGGCCGCCCACTCGGCGGTTTCCCGCGCCTGGGTGGAGCTGGCCGTGGTCAGGTTGACCAGGGTACGGCCCGACAGCGAGGAGCCGACCGGGTCGAGCAGCCCGTGGACGGCGTCGTAGTCCGAGACGCAGATGACGACGAGCGGGCTCGCCTCGACCGCGCTCTTGACCGAGTCGGCGAGGGTGGCGCCGTCCGCCACGAGGTCGTCGGCCTTGCCGGCCGAGCGGTTCCAGACGGTCGTCGGGTGACCCTGAGCCAGGAAGGCCTTGGCCAGTGCTTGGCCCATCAGGCCCAGGCCGACAACGGTGACCGGGGACTCGGAGGCTGAATGAGTGGACACAGGTAGTTCTCCGTGTTCAGTGCGGCGTCCGCCGCGGTGGGTGTGATGGTTCGTTCGCCGGTTCCGGGTGGCGACACGGAGGCTGTCTTGGCCCCCGCGTCCGGACCGTCGGTCAGGCCTGGTCCTCGTCCTCGGCGCTCCACGGGCCGCTGACACCGAAGGGGTTGTCCACGACGTAACGCCAGTAGCCGTCCTCGCCCTGGCGCAGGACGTCGATGGCGACGCCCTCCAGGGACTCCGGCTCGCCGTTCTCGTCGAGCGCCTCCATCTGCCATTCGACCACGAGCATCGCCGTGTCGCCGACCACCAGCTGCTGGCGGACGGTCGCCTCCACGGAGGGCTTGCGCTTCGCCAGGAACTCGGTCACGTATTCACGACGCACCTGACCGCGGAGCGGATGTCCCGGCTCCCACATTCCGACCGCGTCGTCGGTGTACATCGCGTTCACCGCGTCGGCGTCGCCGGAGTTGAACGCTAATCCGAACGCCTCCTGATGCTTTTCTATGTCAGAGACCAGCGTGTAAGTGCTGTCCGCCACGGCGCATTTACTCCATTCGCTTGGGAAGAACCTGGGGGGAGAGATCCCTTCGCACGCTACCAGCGTGGACTCCGGGGCCGGTCTCCTTCCGGTAATCGTGCGCAGAGGTGCGGTGCACCGCTTCAATTACCGGGGAAAGACCGCCCGGCAGAAGAATCCAGCGGTGGAATGCTGTTCGTTACTCCTGACCTGCTCGGTTCGACGCCCGCGCCACCGCTTCCTGGATCTCCGGGGTCACCAGCGCGTCGGTCGGGTCGAGGAGGAACGCCACGCGCGCGTAGGCAACCAGCAGTCGCCCGTCCCGCGACGCGGCGTCCAGCAGCTGGTCCAGGTAGGCGTACTCGGCCAGTTGCTCCTCGCTCGGTTCGCCGCCCACGCCGGGAAAGGCGAGGTCGGCGCCGGTGGTGAGCGCCCACACGTGGTCGACGGCCCTGGCCGCGAGGTCGGCCAGGTAGCCTCCCGGGTCCACGGTCCCCGGCCGCGAGACGTGGTCGCGCAGCACCGTGGCTCCCAGTGCCGCCACCGTCATGCCCTGCCCGTAGACCGGGTTGAAGCTGCACACGGCGTCACCGATGACGAGCAGTCCACCGGGGAACGAATTCATCCGCTCGTAGCGGCGGCGCAGGTTTGCCGGGAACCGGTAGGACAGCGGTTTCCCGAGAGTTTCCTGGTCGTGCACCACGTCGTAGATATCGGTGCTGGCCAACGATTTCAGGAAGTCGTGGAAACCCGCGGTGTCATGAGGCGGGTAATCGCCGGCTATGCCGTAGCCGGTTACCACGGCGAGACCGTCCTCCACCTTCGCGCACAGCGCCCCCCGCGGGAGTGTCGCCGAGCCACCGATGTCGATGGAGACCTCGTCGGCCATCCGGTCCTCGGACAGTCGGTAGTACTGGGTGGTGTAGCCGACGTTGACGGTGAGTCGTTCCTCCTCGACCTCGGGGTAGCCGAACTCCGCGAGCCACGCGGGGGTCCGGGTACGCCGTCCGGTCGCGTCGACGACCAGGTCGGCGGTCAGGTCGGTTTCGGTGTCCCCCCGCACGATCCGGGCACCGACGACGGCGGTTCGGTCCGGGGTGGTCAGCAGCCCCGCGATGTCGGTGCGCTCCAGGAAGGTCACGTTGGGCAGCGCACGCACGCGTCCGCGCACCCGCCGCTCCAGGTGCGGCCGGCTGACCGACAGCAGGGGCAGGCCGGAGTGCGGCTTGGGCATGCGGGTGCCGTTCACGATCCACCGCACATGGGCGGTGCCGTCGCCGGCCACGGCACCGTTCGCGGTCAGTTCCTCGGTGATGCCCGGGAGCAGGTCCTCCAGCGCGAGCAGGCCGGCGGCCAGCAGGTTGTGCAGGTGCCCGCCGTGCGGGACGCCCCGCCGGATGTCCCTGTGGCCCTTGTCGGCGTCGTCTTCGGTCAGGTCGTCGCGGTCGACGACCAGGACTTCGGCGTACTGGTCGGCCAGTACGCGCGCTGCCAGCAGCCCGGCCATACTCGCACCGAGCACGATCACGCGCTGACGATCAGTTCTTTCCACTGGTGTGGTCACTCCTCTGCTCGTCCTGAACGGGCGCGCGGGACGGGAAGTAGCCCGCACGGACGAAGAAATTCACGTACTTGTCGAACAGCTCTCGATCGACCGGCGGGCATTCGATGCCGGTGCCGAGCAGTGCGTGTTCGGTGTCCGAGACGTCGATCGGCGGGTAAGTGGCCGTGCCCTGGCCCGCGTTCATGCCCTCGAACGAATCCAGCAGCGGGACGACGGCGTTCTTCCGGTCCGAGCGCACCCGGGCCGACCACGAGTCCCAGTCCACTTCGGGCAGGTGGTAGCCGAAGGACCTGAGGTGGTCGACGAACTCCGTGAACGTCTGGTTCTGCCGGTTGTAGAGGTGGAAGGTCCGGTTGGCGGTGTCCTGGCGCGAGAGGGCCACGACCGCCGCGCTGACGTAGTCAACCGGGACCATGTGGACGACCCCGGCGAGACTGTCGGGTACCGCTCGGGCTTCCAGAAGGCCCTTGAGGCTCAGCCAGACGAAGTCCTTGGTCTGGCAGGCGCCGGTGACCCGGTCGCCGCACACGACGTCCACCCGGTAGATCGACACGGGCAGTCCCCGGCTCCTGCCGAGCGCGATGACCTGCTCGGCCACCCACTTGCTCTGCAGGTAGCCGTTGTGCAGCAGGTGTGCGGGGCCGGTCGGGTCGGTCACGGTGGCGGGTGCGGCGTCGGGGCCGGGTGCGGGGAACACCCCGGTCGTCGACACGTAGTGCACCGGAACCGTCCGGTGTGCCGCGGCCAGCCGCAGCACCTCCCGGGTGCCGCCCACGTTTCCCGGGGCGAGTTCGGTGTAGGGCCGCAGCCAGCTCACCGTCGCGCCGGCGTGGTAGACGACGTCGACCCGCGCGGCGAGGTCGTCGAACTCCGTTTCGGTCAGGCCCAGCCGCTCGGCGGCCAGGTCGCCGACGACGACGGAGAGCCGGGCCGGGTCGATGTCCTCCCGGACCTGGTACCAGGCCAGGTTCTCGTGCAGCCGGCGGGTCGCGTCGGCCTGGTCGGTCCCCCGCACCAGGCAGTGCACCCTGGCCGTGGTCGACCGCATCAGGTCGCGGAGCAGGAACGCGCCGAGGAACCCGGTGGCGCCGGTCAGCAGAATCTCGTCGGGGTCGGCCGCGACACGGCTGATCACGCCGGCCGGCCGGATGTCCTCGTCGAGGTGGACCTCGGCGGCGAAATCGACTTCGGCGCCTTCAGAGGTTTTGCCGGTAGCGGTGGCCAGGAGGGTGCACAGGTGCTCCACCAGCTTCTTCGGGGTGGGGTGTTCGAAGATCAGCGAAGGCGGCAGTTTCAGGCCGGTGGCCTCCGCGAGCCGATTGCGCAGCTCGACCGAGGTGAGCGAGTCGAACCCGGAGTCGGAGAAGCGCTGGTGCTCTTCGATCGCACCCGGCACGGAGTGCCCGAGCACCGACGCCACCTCCCGGTGGAGGAAGTCCGACACGAGCTCGCGCCGGCGGGACGGCGACAGTCCCGCCAGCCGCTCGGACAGCAGCTCGTCGTCGGCCGGGGACTCCTCGGCGCCTTGGTCGGTGTTCTGGACCAGGCGGCGCAGCAGCAGCGGCGCTCGTCGGGCGTTCTTCCGCAGGGCGGCCCGGTCGACCGGGGTGACCACCAGCGCGGGGCGACCGGTTCCGAGCGCGAGGTCCAGCAGCTCCGGACCGGTGTCCTCGGTGATGGTGAGCAGGCCGGAGCGGGCGATCCGGTCGAGTTCGGTCGGGGTCAGGTGCCCGCTCATGCCGTCTTCGTGCGCCCACAGGCCCCAGGCCAGCGAGGTCGCCGGCAGTCCGAGTGCCGATCGGTGGCCGGCCAAGGCGTCGAGGAAGGTGTTGGCCGCGGCGTAGTTGGCCTGGCCGGAACCGCCGATGATGCCCGCGACGGACGAGAACAGGACGAATGCGTCCAGGTCCCTGTCGAGGGTGAGTTCGTGCAGGTTCCACGCCGCGTGCACCTTGGGCCGCAGCACGGCCGCCAGCCGGTCCGGGGTCAGGTCCGCGATCATGCCGTCGTCGAGCACCCCGGCGGCGTGCACGATCCCGGTGAGGGGGTGCTCTGCCGGGACGGTGTCCAGCAGTGCCGTGAGGGCTTCCCGGTCGGCGAGGTCACAGGAGACGACGCGCACTTCGGCGCCGAGTCCGGTGAGTTCGGCGGCCAGTTCGGTGGCACCGGCCGCCGCGGGTCCCCGGCGGCTGACCAGCAACAGCCGGGACACGCCGTGCGCGCGGACCAGATGACGCGCGAACAACCCGCCGAGCGCCCCGGTCCCCCCGGTGATCAGCACGGTGCCACCGGAACGCCACCGAGCACCGGTCCGCGGCTCACCGCCCGGCGGCACCTCGGCCAGGCCGGGCACGAGCACCTGGCCGGAACGGACGGCGGTCTGCGGCCGTCCGGACGCCAGGACCGACGGCACGGCCGCCACCGACGCCGGGTTTTCGTCGACGTCGATCAGCACGATGCGGCCGGGCGCCTCCGACTGCGCGGACCGCAGCAGTCCCCAGAGCGGTGCGGCGACGAGGTCCGAGACGTCGGTGCCGTCCTGGCCGGTGGACACGGCCCCCCGGGTGAGGACGACCAGCGGGACGTCGGTGGCCCGGTCGTCCGCCAGCCACGACTGGACCAGAGTCAGCACCTGCTGCGCGGTTTCCTCGGCACGCCGGGGCACATCGCCGCCCGCGGAGAACACCAGCGGGACGAGCAGAGCGTCGAACGGCGCGTCCGAGCGGAGCGCGGCCAAGGCGTCCGCCACCTCGTCGAAGGGTGCACCGGCGGTGAGTTCCGGCCCGGCGGGGAAGTCGACCCCGCCGACGCGCAACCTGGCCAGGGCCGGCGGCGTCGTCGGTGCGGCCGGGGTGATCGGGGTCCAGTCGACGCGAAGGACCGAGTCCCGCGCACTCGGCACGGTCGTCGCCGGCATGGCGGTCGCGGTGGGTTTCAGCCAGTACCGCTCTCGCTGGAACGGGTAGGTCGGCAGGTCCACCCGTCGCGCTCCGGTGCCGGCGAAGAAGGCGGGCCAGTCGACGGGGATCCCGGCGGACCACAGGCCGCCCAACGCCGCGACCACGTCGCGTGCCTCGGCCTGTCCGTTGCGCACCGCGGCGACGGGGGTGATGGGTGCGTTGTCGGCGACCATGGCCGAGAGCACTCCGGCGGGACCCAGTTCCAGGGTGACGTCCACGTTCTGCTCGGCGAGGGTCCGGGTCGCGTCGAGGAAGCGGACCGGCTGCCGTGCCTGGCCGACCCAGTACTCCGGGGAGCGGAGCTGTTCCTCGGTGGCGATCCGGCCGGTGACCGTCGACACGATGGGGATGCCCGGCGCGTGCAGGGAGACCTTGCGCAACACCCGGCCGAACTCTTCGAGCATCGGATCCATCAGCGGCGAGTGGAACGCGTGGCTGACCGTCAACTGCTTGGTGCGGCGTCCCCAGGACCGCACGGTCTCGCTGATCTCCTCGACGGCGGCGCGGTCTCCGGACACCACCGTCGAGACCGGGGCGTTGACCGCGGCGATCGCCGCGGCTCCGTTCGACCGCAGCAGGAGCGCGATCTCGTCCTCGGTGGCTTGCAGCGCGACCATCGCCCCGCCCGCCGGCAGTGCCTGCATGAGCCTGCCGCGTGCGGTGACCACGGCCGCCGCGTCCGGCAGCGACAGCACCCCGGCCACATGCGCCGCGGACAGTTCGCCGATCGAGTGACCGGCGAGGAAGTCCGGCCTGATCCCCCACGACTCGAACAGCCGGAACAGGGCGACCTCCAGCGCGAACAGCGCCGGCTGGGCATGGCCCGTCCCGGTCAGCCGGCTCTCGTCCTCGAGCACAGCACGCAGCGGGTGTTCCAGATGTGGGTCGAGCTGCGCGCACACCGCGTCGAAAGCCTCGGCGAACGCCGGGAACGCCTCGCACAACTCCTTGCCCATGGCGACACGTTGAGCACCCTGGCCGGTGAAGAGGAAGCCCAGCTTTCCGCCCTTGCCGGGCGCCGCGGTACGGGCGCCGTCCTCGGTCAGCGCACGCAGGGCCGCGAGCAACGACTCGGTGTCCGAGCCGACCGCCACGGCCCGGTGCGGCAGGGCCGCACGTGTCGTGGCCATGGAGTAGGCCAGGTCCACCGGGGACAGACCCGGGTTCTCCTCGACGTACGACATCAGCTCGCGCGCCTGGGCGGACAGGGCCGGCCGGCTCTTGGCGGCCAGCGGCAGGGGGAGGAACGCGGGTGCGGGTGCCGGGTTCTCGACGACGACCGGCTCCTCCTCCGGTGCCTGTTCGAGGATCAGGTGCGCGTTCGTGCCGCTGACACCGAACGAGGAGACCGCCGCCCGGCGCGGCCTGCCCGTCTGCGGCCAAGCGCGGGGCTCGGTGAGCAGCTCGACCGCTCCCGTGGACCAGTCGACCAGCGGTGTCGGCTCGTCGACGTGCAGCGTCCGCGGCAGTTCGGCGTGCCGCAGCGCCTGGACCATCTTGATCACTCCGCCGACGCCGGCGGCCGCCACCGAGTGCCCGATGTTGGACTTCAACGAGCCCAGGAACAGGGGGCGTTCCGGGGTGTGTGCGGCGCCGTAGGTGGCCAGCAGCGCCTGGGCCTCGATGGGGTCACCGAGCCGGGTGCCGGTGCCGTGCGCCTCGACGACGTCCACGTCGGAGGCGTCCAGCCGTGCCCCGGTGAGCGCGGTCCGGATCGCCCGTTCCTGCGACGGGCCGCTGGGGGCGGTGAGTCCGTTGGAGGCGCCGTCGGCGTTGACCGCCGAGGAACGCAGCACGGCCAGCACCCGGTGCCCGTTGCTCACGGCGTCGCTGAGCCGTTCGAGCAGGACCAGCCCGACGCCTTCCGCCCAGCTGGTGCCGTCAGCGGAGGCGGCGAAGGACTTGCACCGGCCGTCGGGCGCCAGGCCGCGCTGCCGGGAGAAGTCGACGAACCCGCCAGGGGTCGCCGCGATCGTCACACCGCCGGCGAGGGCGAGGCTCGATTCCCCGGTGCGCAGCGACTGCGCCGCGAGGTGCATGGCGACCAGGGACGACGAACACGCCGTGTCCACGGTCATGGAGGGGCCCTCGAAGCCGAGGGAGTAGGAGATCCGGCCGGACACCACGCTGCCGAGCTTGCTCGTCAGCAGGTAGCCCTCGAACTCCTCGGGGCCGGCCAGCCCCAGATAGGACTGTTCCACCGCGCCGACGAAGACACCGACGTCGGCGCCCTTCAGGGCGGTCGGGTCGATCCTCGCGTGCTCGAAGGTCTCCCAGGCGGTCTCCAGCAGCACCCGCTGCTGGGGGTCCATCGAGAGCGCCTCGCGAGGCGAGATGCCGAAGAACGCGGCATCGAACTCGGTGGCCCCGTCCAGGAATCCGCCTTCCCGGGTGTACGTGGTGCCGGGTACGTCCGGGTCGGGGTCGTAGAGCGCGTCGACATCCCATCCGCGGTCGGCCGGGAACTCGGTGATGGCGTCCCGGCCGTCGGCGACGAGGCGCCACAGATCGTCCGCCGAGCGCACGCCTCCCGGATAGCGGCAGGCCATGCCCACGATCGCGACCGGTTCCGCTCGGCCGGACTCCAGTTCCGCGATGCGCTGCCGGGCCTTTTGCAGGTCGGCGGTGACCCATTTCAGATATTCCGCGAGCTTCTTCTCATCCACCATGGGGAGATTTACCTGTTCCGGAAGTCGGGCGGGAATCAGTACTTGGCGCGGCCGAGCTCGTTGTCGATGAAGTCGAGCAGTTCGGCGGTCGATGCCGATTCGAGCAGGTCGGCCTGGCTCGCCTCGGGTCCGTCCTCCGGCTTGGCACCGGTCTCCAGCCACCGGGACAGCAGGGTCTGCAGCCGGACGGTGATCTCCTCGCGGTCGCCGTCGACGCCGCCGCCGTCCCCTGCCGTGAGCATCTCCTCCAGTTCGTCCAGCGCGGCGATGGCGGCCGGGCGCGGTTGCGCCGCGTCGTCGGACGCGATGTGGCTGAGGAGGAACGCGGCCAGCTTCGACGGCGTCGGGTGATCGAACACCGCCGTCGCCGGCAGCTTGGCATCGGTGACCGTGTTCAGCCTGTTGCGCATCTGTACGGCGGTGAGCGAGTCGAAGCCCAGCTCGCGGAACGGCCGTTCGGGGTCGACGTCCGCCGGATCTGCGAGTCCGAGCACCGCGGCCACCTCACCGCGGACCAGCTCCAGGACGAACTCCTCGCGCTCGGGCCCGGTCAGTTCGGACAGCCGGTGTGACACCGGCACCTCGGTGGTCTTCGCCGAGGTGCGGCCCGACGAGGGGACCAGAGCCCGCAACAGCGTTGGCACCCGGTCGAGTTCTCGCAGCGCGTCCAGGTCGAACAGCGTGGCCGCCACCGTCGGGCGGGCCGCCGGTACGGCGGCGTCGAACAGCGCCATCCCTCCCTCGGCGCCGATCGTGCCGAAGCCGTCCCTGGAGAGCCGGGTGCGGTCGATGTCACCGAGTCCCGCGTTGATGCCGCCGTCGACGTCCCACACACCCCAGGCCAGGGACGTCGCGGGCAGTCCGTGCGCGCGCCGGTGTGCGGCGAGTCCGTCGAGGAACGCGCTCGCGGCGGCGTGATTGGCCTGACCCGGTCCGCCGAACAGCCCGACGGTCGAGGAGAACAGGACGAAGGCCGACAGGTTCGCGTCGCGCGTCAGGTCGTGCAGATGCCAGGCGGCGTCGGCCTTGGGCCGCAGGACGGAGTCCAGTTGCTGCGGCGTCATGGCCGTGAGCAGACTGTTGTCGAGGATCCCCGCCGCGTGCACGATTGCGCGCAGCGGCCGGTCGGCGGGTATGCCGGCGAGCAGCGCGGCGAGGGCTTCCCGGTCCGCGACGTCGCAGGCAGCGATGTGGACCGTCGCCCCGAGTGCGGTCAGTTCGGTCCGCAGACTGCCGGCCCCCGTCGCCTCCGCGCCCGAGCGGCTCGCCAGGAGCAGATGCCTGATGCCGTGCTCCGTGACGAGGTGGCGGGCGGCGACCGCGCCGAGCGCGCCGGTGCCACCGGTGATGAGGACGGTCCCTTCGGGGTCCCACACCGGGCTGTCCGGCCCGGTGGGCACCGCGGAGGAGCGGACCCGGTGCAGCCTGGGGACCCGGGCCTGTCCGGCCCGGATCGCGGCCTGGGGCTCGTCGGCGGACAGCAGGGAGGAGAGCAGGGCCGCGGGGATCGGCTCGGCGTCCGGGCCGGCGTCGGTGTCGACCAGCACGATGCGGTCGGGGGCCTCCGACTGCGCGGACCGCAGCAGCCCCCATACCGCCGCGGCGGCCGGGTCGGGTGCCTCGTCGTCCGTCGTGGCGACGGCGCCCCTGGTGACGACGACCAGGCGGATGCCGGCGAAACGGTCGTCGGTCAGCCATTGCCGGACGAGGGTCATCGCCCGCCGGGTCAGCAGGTGCGCGCTGTCGGCCGGCTGCGGGACCCGGCCCGTCACCGCATCCGTCTCCTGGCCGGTCTCCAGCGGAACGAGGAGGGCCTGGACCGAGGCCCCGGATTCGAGTGCGTCGCCGAAGGCCGTCAGGTCGTCGTAGGACGGGATCGCGGTCTGTCCGTCGCCGAACCGCCCGAGCCTCGCCCAGGCCGTGGCGCGGGCGGACGGCCCGATGACGTCCGGGATCCAGCCGATGTCGTGGAGCCCGCCGAGCGG
Organism: Streptomyces sp. NPDC126510; assembly: GCF_040302345.1. Lineage (NCBI taxonomy): Bacteria > Bacillati > Actinomycetota > Actinomycetes > Kitasatosporales > Streptomycetaceae > Streptomyces > Streptomyces sp. NPDC126510. Next base: position 45,182 of record NZ_JBEORR010000001.1, read on the forward strand.
ACCGGGCCCGTAGGGCTCCGGGCCCTGCCCGGCCGCCGGCGGCGCCGAGGGCTCCAGCCAGTACCGTTCGCGTTGGAAGGGGTAGGTCGGCAGGTCGATCCGCCGCGCACCGGTCCCGGAGAAGAAGGCGGGCCAGTCGACCGGCACGCCCCGGGAGTGCAGCACGCCGAGGGCGTTGACCAGCGTCCGCGCTTCCGGCCGGCCCTTGCGCAGGGCGGGAACCGCGACCGCGTGCTCGACGCCGGCGGCCGCCATCGCCGAGAGCACTCCGTCCGGGCCCAGCTCCAGCAGCGTGGACACGCCTTCCGACTCCAGGGTGCGCACCGCGTCGAGGAAGCGCACCGGCCTGCGGATCTGCTCCACCCAGTACTCGGGCGAGGTCCACCCGTCCCCCGACTCCACCTGGCCGGTCACCGTGGACACGATCCCGAACTTCGGCTGGTGGAAGGTCAGTCCCTCGGCGATGAGACGGAACTCGTCGAGCATGGGGTCCATCCGGTGCGAGTGGGATGCCCGCAGGATCGGCAGCACCTTGATGGAGCGGCCCCGTTCCTTCCAGACCGCCGCGACGGCGTGGACGGCGTCCTCGTCGCCCGAGAGCACCACCGCGCGGGGGCCGTTGATCGTGCCGATCACCGCGCGCCCGTCCTCCTCCAGGGTCTCGCGGACCTCTTCCTCGGTCGCCTCGACGGCGATCATGGCGCCGCCTTCCGGCAGGGACCGCATCAGGCGTCCCCGGGCGGTCACCAAGATCGCCGCGTCGGACAGGGACAGCACACCCGCGAGGTGTGCGGCGATCAGTTCACCCGTCGAGTGGCCCACGAGGTAGTCCGGGTGCACGCCCCACGCCTCTAGGAGGCGGAACAGCGCCACTCCGACCGCGAAGAGGGCCGCGAGGGTGTAGTCGATCTGGTCCAGTTCGTCGCCCGACTCGATCACCGAGCGCAGCGGACGGGGCAGGTGCTCGTCCAGCGCCGCGCAGACCTCGTCGAAAGCCGCCGCGAACACCGGGAACGTCTCGGCCAGTTCGCGTGCCATGCCGATGCGCTGAGCGCCGCCTCCGGTGAACATGAACGCGATCCGGCCCTCGTCCTTGGCGCCGAGGATCGTGCCGGTGCTCTCGTCCGCCAGTGCGGCGAGACCGTCGAGCAGTTCGTCCCGGCCGGCCGCGAGTGCCACGGCACGGTGCCGCAGCGCCGATCGGGTGGCGGCCAGCGAATAGGACAGGTCGAGCAGGTCGACGTCGGCGCGTTCGGCGAGGAACCCGCCGATGCGCTCGGCCTGGGCGCGCAGAGCCTGGGGGGATCCGGCCGACAGCACGTACGGCAGTACCGGTGCCGGTGACGCGGCGGGAGAGTCCGCCGGTGCGGAAGGCGCCTCCTTGGGAGCCGGTTGCGGTGCCTGCTCGACGATGACGTGCGCGTTGGTCCCGCTGAACCCGAACGCGGAGACGGCGGCTCGGCGCGGCCTGTCCAGCACCGGCCAGTCCTGGGGCTCGGTGAGCAGGGTCAGGGCGCCGGTGCTCCAGTCGACGTGCGGTGTCGGATCGTCGGCGTGCAGGGTCTTCGGCATGACGCCGTGGCGGATCGCCTGCACCATCTTGATGATGCCGCCGACACCGGCGGCGGCCTGGGTGTGCCCAATGTTGGACTTGAGGGATCCCAGCCGCAGCGGCCGGTCCGCCGGCCGGCCACGACCGTAGGTGGCGAGCAGGGCGTTGGCCTCGATCGGGTCGCCGAGGGGCGTTCCGGTGCCGTGCGCCTCGACGACATCGACGTCGGCGGCCGACAGTCCCGCGTCGGCGAGCGCCTGGCGGATCACCCGTTCCTGGGCGGGACCGTTGGGCGCGCTGAGACCGTTGCTGGCGCCGTCCTGGTTCGTCGCCGATCCGGTGATCACGGCGAGCACCTGGTGGCCGTTGCGCCGGGCGTCGGAGAGCCGTTCCACCAGCAGGAGTCCGGCGCCTTCGGCCCAGCCGGTGCCGTCGGCGGCGGCCGCGAAGGACTTGCACCGGCCGTCGGCCGACAGCCCGCGCAGCCGGGAGAACTCGACGAACGCCTGTGGCGTGGACATCACCGTCACGCCACCGGCCAGGGCCAGTTCGCACTCGCCCCGGCGCAGTGCCGCCGCCGCGAGATGCAGGGCGACCAGGGACGAGGAACAGGCCGTGTCGACGGTGACTGCCGGTCCCTCCAGGCCGAAGACGTAGGCCAGCCGGCCCGATGCGACGCTGCCCGCGCTTCCGCTGTAGAGGTAGCCCTCGAACTCCTCCGGCGGCAGGTACGGGCGTGACCCGTAGTCGTGGTACATGGACCCGACGAACACGCCCGTTCGGCTGCCGCGCACCGACTCCGCGGGGATTCCGGCGCGTTCGAGGCTCTCCCACGCCGTTTCCAGCAGCAGCCGCTGCTGCGGATCGGTGGCCAGGGCCTCCCGCGGTGACATGCCGAAGAACTCCGGGTCGAACCGGTCGGCGTCGTGCAGGAATCCGCCCTGGTCGGTGTAGGACCTGCCGACGGTCTCGGGGTCGGGGTGGTAGAGCCGGTCCAGGGGCCAGCCCCGGTGCTCGGGAAACGGGGTCACCGCGTCCACGCCCTCAGTGACCAACTGCCACAGCCGTTCCGGCGAGTTCACGCCGCCGGGGTACCGGCACGCCATCCCGATGATCGCGACGGGTTCCCGGTTCTTCTCCTCGATCTCGCGCAGACGCCTGCGACTGGCCTGGGCGTCGGCCACAGCGCGCTTCAGGTACTGCCGGAGTTGGTTCTCGTCAGTGCTCACGCGCCCTCGACTCCCAGGATCGTCTCAGGAGAGGCACCAGCCGGCTCCTCAGTACCGTGCACGACTTTCTTCCTTTCCCCCGGAGAAATTCTCCTCGACTCACAGCCTCTGCATTGTCGCCCGAGCGATGTCGCGATTCAGTAATTCCGCACTCCAGCCGTGGAGTGACGCCCGGTGACCGGGGGCTGATGGGCCAGTTAGCGCGTAATGAGAGGACCGCCGCGAGCGGGCGGTAGAGTCCCGGACAAAGGAGACCCTCGAAGGTTGGGAACCGGATTGAAAATGCACCCGGAGATTGAAGAACGCGAACTCGCGGAACCCTATCTCGGGGGTCTGCTCGCCTCGCTCGGATTGGGCGTCCACTTTTCCAGGGCGGAAAAGGACACTCTCTTCTACCGTGACGACACGGGTCGAGAGGTGCCGGTGCTCGACCTCGTCGGCGGCTACGGTTCGACGATCATCGGGCACAACAACCCCGACATCGTCGCCTACGCGAAGGAACTGCTGGACCAGGGAGTGCCGGTCCACGCCCAGTTCTCGAAGCACCCGTACGCCAACGAGCTGGCACAGAAGGTCAATTCCATCATCCGGCGCGAGCTCGGAACGCCGGATGCGTACTCCGCGATCTTCGCCAACAGTGGCGCCGAAGCGGTCGAGATCGCGATGAAGCACGCCGAGTTCGACCGGGTCGCGAAGCTGGCCCGACTGGCCGAGGACATCGAGCGGAACATCGAGAAGGCGCGCGTGGCTGTCGCCGGCGGTGCGGAGGTGGTGGGCGGCGAGTCCTACGAGCACCTGGGCGCGGACGCGGAGGGGAACCGCGGAACCGCTGAGGGGCGCCCCGGTTCCGCACTGACGGACGTGATCGCCGCGATCAGGAGCGTCAACGGCGAGCGCATGAGGGCCGCACCCGTGTTCCTGGCCCCTGAGGGCTCGTTCCACGGAAAGCTCGTCGGCAGTGTCCAGCTCACCCACAACGTCGGTTTCCGGACCCCGTTCGCCTCACTGGCTGCGCAGTGCCGGTTCGTGCCGTTGCACGAACCGGACGCGCTGGCCAAGACCATCGAGTCCGAGCGCAGGACGCTGCTCGACCTCGCGGTCGAGGGCGACACCGTGCGCGTCGTCGAACGCGACCTGCCGGTCATCGCCGCGTTCGTCCTCGAGCCGGTCCAGGGCGAGGCGGGGATCAGGCCGTTCGACCGGGAGACCGCGGAGCGCGTCCAGCAGGCGTGCGCGGCGGCCGACTGCCCGATCATCGTCGACGAGGTGCAGAGCGGCATGGGCCGCACCGGCGCCTTCTTCGCCAGCTCGCACATCGGGCTCCAGGGCGACTACTACACACTGGCCAAGAGCCTGGGCGGCGGGATCGCCAAGGCGGCGATGACGTTGGTGCGCGACTCCCGCTACCGCGAGGAGTTCGAGCTCGTGCACAGTTCCACCTTCGCGAAGGACGCCTTCTCCACGTTGATCGCCGGCCGCACGGTGGATCTGCTGGAAGCGGAGGACGGCAGGGTCTACCGCATGGCCGCGGAGCGCGGGGACCGGCTGATCCGGATGCTGCGGAAGCTGCAGGACGAGTTCGGGACCGTCATCAAGGATGTCCGCGGCAGGGGCCTGATGATCGGCCTCGAACTCCACGACCAGTCGGGTTCCACCTCGCAGGTCATCGCCGAGCAGTCACGCGCGGGACTGCTCGGCTATGTGCTGGCCGGCTACCTGCTGCGCGTGCACGCCCTGCGGATTCTCCCGACGGCCAGCGCCACGAACACGCTGCGGCTGGAGCCGTCCGTCCACATCACGGACGCCGAGACAGCCCGGCTGGAGTCGGGGTTGCGCGCTCTGCTGGTCGCGCTTCGGGACCAGAACGGCGCCGTCCTCCTGCCCACGGATCCGGCCGGGGAGTCCGGCGCGTAAGCATTTCGGAGATCGGGTTGACGGTTCCCGGTGCGCGGGCGCACCGGGAACCGAATTGCGACTGTCTGAATCATGAAGGAAAGAGCTGTTCACATGACGACACGGCAAGACGGTTACGGGGAGAGTCAGGAACAGCCGGTTGCGATCGTCGGGGTTTCCTGCCGACTTCCCGGTGCGACCGGAACAGCAGATTTCTGGGATCTGTTGAGTGACAGCCGCAATTCGATAACCGAAATACCCGGTGACCGTCGGGACGGGATCTCACGTTCGGTTCGGTTGGACGGTGGCACCCGCTTCGGGGCGTTCCTGGACGCGGTCGGAGACTTCGACGCCGCCTTCTTCGGTATCTCCGCCCGGGAAGCCGCGGCGATGGACCCGCAACAGCGGCTGGTACTGGAACTGGCCTGGACGGCGTTGGAGGACGCCGGAATCGTCCCCGCCGACCTGGCAGGTACGGCCGCTTCGGTGTTCGTCGGATCGCTGCGCGACGACTACGCCGGTCTGGTGCTGAGCAGCGGCGACGGCGCGATCACGCAGCACACGAACACCGGTACGCACCGAGCGATCATCGCCAACCGTGTTTCCTACGCCCTGGACCTGCGCGGGCCGAGTGTCGTGGTGGACACGGCGCAGTCGTCGTCGCTGGTCGCGGTCCATCTGGCGGCCCAGAGCGTGCGATCGGGCGAATCGCCCGTCGCCCTCGCGGCCGGGGTGAACCTCAACCTCCTCGCGGAGGGAGCGCTGGGGGCACAGCGGTTCGGCGGTCTCTCACCGGACGGACGCAGCTACGTCTTCGACGCCCGGGCCAACGGGTACGTGCGGGGCGAGGGTGCCGTGGTCATGGTGCTCAAGCCGCTGGCAGCGGCCCTGGCCGACGGGGACGACGTCTACGCGGTGATTCGCGGCAGCGCGGTGAACAACGACGGAGCCACCCCCGGCCTGACCGTGCCCGGCCCCGAGGCACAGGAGCGCGTGATCCGCGCCGCGTTGCGACGGGCGGACATCTCCCCGGACCAGGTGCAGTACGTCGAACTGCACGGCACCGGCACACCGGTGGGCGACCCGATCGAGGCGGCCGCCCTGGGTGCGGTCTTCTCGGCGCGGCGGGTGGACGGCACCGACGAGGGCGCGGACCCGCTGCTGGTGGGGTCGGTCAAGACCAACGTCGGGCACCTCGAAGGTGCCGCCGGTATCACCGGGCTGCTCAAGACGGTGCTGGGCATCAGGCACCGCCGGCTGCCCGCGAGCCTGAACTTCGAGACCCCCAACCCGGCCATCCCGCTCGACGACCTCGGTCTGCGGGTCAACACGGACCTCTCCGACTGGCCGCGCGCGGACCGGCCGCTGGTCGCCGGAGTCTCGTCGTTCGGTATGGGCGGCACGAACGCACACGTGGTGGTGAGCGAACCGCCGGCGACCGGGCGTACGGTTGTCGGGCGCTCGGCCGGCGAGGCGGACACCAGGCTGGTCCCGGTCCCCGTCTCGGGCAGGACACCGGCCGCTTTGCGGGCGCACGCCGCCCTGCTGCGGGACACCGGTCTCACACCGCACGACCTCGGGTACTCACTGGCGACGACCAGGACGGCGTTCCGGCACCGGGCCGTCGTCCTCGCCTCGAACGCCGAGGACCTGCGCACCGGCCTGGACGCCGTCGCGAACGGCGCACCCGCTTTGAACGTGATCTCGCAGGCGCCTGCCGAGCCCCGGCAGGACTGCGCGCCCGAGGCGCTCGTCGACCGGGACGACGACGGGCCGGCCGCGGAACTGGCCGTTCTCGCCGCCGAATTCGTCCGAGGCGCGGACGTCGACTGGGCGACGGCGTTCGCGGGCGTCCGGGCCGGGCGCGTCCGGCTGCCCGGCTACCCGTTCCAGCGGGAACGGTTCTGGACCGGCGAGCACCGGACCACAGCCCCGGCGGCTGGGCTTCCCGGCGGCTCCCGGCCGGCCGGTACGGACCCGGCTGCCCTGGTCAAGGCGCAGGTGGCGGCAGCGCTCGGCGCGGGCGACCCCGACGGCATCGAGCTGGACACGAACTTCCGGGATCTCGGGTTCTCGTCGCTGATGACGGTGGAACTGATCGAGAACCTGTCCGTCGCCACCGGACGCACGCTGCCCAGCGGCCTGCTGTTCGACTACCCGACCCCCCAGGAGCTGATCGCCCACTTCACCGAGACCGGGATCGAGCCGGGGGGCACAGGGCGGAGCACGCACGCGCTCGCACCGGCCGGACGTGCGGGCTCCTCCGGCCGGGACGAGGACGCGATCGCGATCGTCGGGATGGCCTGCCGGTTCCCGGGCGGGATCGAATCCCCCGAGGACCTGTGGCGGGTCGTGTCCGAGGAACGGGACGTGATCGGTGCGTTCCCGACCGACCGGGGCTGGCAGCCCGGTGACGGTTATGCGCGGGTCGGCGGATTCCTGGACACCGCCGCCGAGTTCGACGCGGCTTTCTTCGGCATCTCCCCTAGGGAGGCGCTGGCCATGGACCCGCAGCAGCGGCTCTTGCTGCAGACCGGCTGGGAAGCCCTGGAACGGGCCGGCATCGACCCCAAGTCTCTGCGGGGCAGCCGTACCGGCGTGTTCGTCGGCGGTACCGCCTCCGACTACGGCCCCCGCATGCACGAGGCGGGAGACGACGTCAAGGGCTATGTGCTGACGGGGACCACGACGAGTGTCCTGTCGGGCCGGATCGCCTACCAGTTCGGGTTCGTCGGGCCGACACTCACCGTGGACACGGCGTGCTCGTCGTCACTGGTCGCACTGCATCTGGCGATCCGGGCACTGCGCGACGGTGACGCGTCGGCGGCGCTCGCCGGCGGCGTGACCGTGATGGCCACGCCGGGTATGTTCGAGGAGTTCTCCCGGCAGCACGGGCTGGCCGCCGACGGGCGGTGCAAGCCGTTCTCGGCCGACGCCGACGGCACCGGCTGGGCCGAAGGCGTGGGAATGCTGGTGCTGGAGCGGTTGTCGGACGCCCGGCGGAGCGGTCACCCGGTGCTCGCCGTGATCCGGGGCAGCGCGATCAACTCCGACGGTTCCTCCAACGGGCTGACCGCGCCCAGTGGTCTGTCCCAGCAGCGGCTGATCAACGCCGCGTTGGCCGACGCCGACCTGAGCGGCGCCGAGGTGGACCTGCTGGAGGCACACGGCACCGGCACCTCGCTCGGCGACCCGATCGAGGCGGACGCGATCCTCGCCGCCTACGGGCAGGACCGGGACGTCCCGCTGTACCTGGGGTCGCTGAAGTCGAACCTCGGCCACACCCAGGCCGCCGCCGGAGTCGCCGGCGTGATCAAGGTCGTGCAGGCCATGCGGCACGAGGTCCTGCCGCGCACCCTGCACGCCGAAGTCCCGACCTCCCGGGTGGACTGGGCGTCCGGCCAGGTCGAGTTGCTGACGCGCGCCAGGCAATGGCAGCGGACGGGCCGGCCGCTGCGCGCCGCGGTGTCCGCGTTCGGGATCAGCGGCACCAACGCCCACATCGTCCTCGAGCAGGGGGAGAAGACCCCGACCGCGGTGGTGTTCACCGGTCAGGGGGCGCAGCGCCCCGGTATGGGGCGGGAACTGTACGCGCAGTTCCCGGTGTTCGCACGCACCCTCGACGAGGTGTGCGCCGCATTCGACCCCCATCTGGACCAGCCGCTGAAGGAGCTGATGTTCCGTGCCGGATCCGGCACGGACGCGGAGCTGAACCAGACCCGCTACACCCAGCCGGCCCTGTTCGCCTTCGAGGTGGCGCTGGCCGCGCTGGCCGCCGAGCACGGACTGGTCGCCGACCTGCTCGCGGGGCACTCCATCGGGGAACTGGCCGCCGCCTACGTGGCCGGGGTGTTCTCCTTGGCGGACGCGGCGAAACTGGTGGCCACCAGGGGCCGGCTGATGCAGCAGGCCCGCTCCGGCGGGGCGATGATCGCCGTGGAGGCCGCTGAGGCCGAGATCGCCGAGACCCTGGTCGACGGGGTCGTGGTGGCCGCGGTGAACGGCCCGGTGTCGGTCGTTCTCGCCGGGGACGCCGAGGCCACCGAAGTCGTGGCGGCCGGCTGGCGGGAACGCGGGCGCAGGGTCACCCGGTTGACCGTCAGCCACGCCTTCCACTCCCCTCACATGGACGACGTGCTCGACGAGTTCCGGGCGGTGGCCGAGTCGATCGACTACCGGCCGCCCCGGATTCCGGTGATCTCCACGGTGACGGGGCGGCCGCTCCCCGCCGATGTGACCGGGTACGCCGAGCACTGGGTCACCCAGATCCGCGGCACCGTGCGGTTCCACGACGCCGTGTCGGCCCTGCGTGAAGCCGGTGCCTCCGTGTTCGTCGAGGCCGGGCCGTCGGCCGCGCTGACCCCGCTGATCAGGTCTGCCGGGATCACCAGGGTCCTCCCGCTCGGCAGGTCCACCGGGCCCGAGACGGACGTCTTCGTCTCGGGTCTGGCCCGGGCCCACGGCGAGGAGCCCACCCACCCCTTCCGCCGGGACCGGTACTGGCTGCCGCCGCGGCGGGCGCACGGCACCTCGGGGCATCCGCTGCTCGACTCGGTGGTGGAGCTGGTCGACCGGGACGAAGTGGTGCTGGCGGGCTCCGTCTCGTCGGCCGAGCACCCCTGGCTCGCCGGGCATGTGGTCAACGGCTCGCTTCTGCTGCCCGGAACGGCGTTCCTGGATCTGGCGCTGTTCGCCGGGGAGCGCGTGGGACTGCCCGAGGTGGCGGACCTGACGCTGGAGAGCCCGCTCGAACTGCCCGGCTCCGGCTCCGCGCAGATCCAGGTCACCGTGCACGGCCGGAAACTGGCGATCCACTCCCGGCGGGACGGGGAGCAGGAGTGGACCCGGCATGCGTCCGGACTGCTCCTGGACTCCGGCCCGGACCTCGATGCGGCCGACCGGCTGGAGTGGCCGCCCGAGGGCGACCCGGTGCCGGTCGAGGACGCCTACGAACTCCTCGCCGACCGCGGGTACGACTACACCGGACTGTTCCGCGGACTGCGGTCGGCGTACCGGGACGGCGACACCGTGTACGCCGAGGTCCGGTTCCCCGACGAACACCTCGGTTCGGGGCCGGGGTTCATGCTCCACCCGGCGCTGGTGGACGCGGTGCTGCACCCGATCGTGCTGGGGCTGGTCGACGGCGGGGAGGCGATGCGCCTGCCGTTCTCGTGGAGCGGGGTGCGCACGCACACCGGCGTCGTCGGTGGAACGGAACTGCGCGTCCGTATCACGCCGGCCGGTGGCGACACCTACGAGCTGTTGCTCGCCGATGCGACGGGTGCTCCGGTGGCCACCGTCGACGGACTGGCCTTCCGGGCGGCCTCCCGCGACAGCTCCGGCACTTCCCCGATGTACGAGCTGGTCTGGCGGCGCGAGGGCTCTGCCCGGGCCGGGAGCACGACCGCCGGCGATGACGCCCTCCGGCCCACCGTCGTGGAGGTCGCACCGGCCGATGGCCCGGCGAGCGCGGTCGCCCGGTCTCTCCGGGAGATCCAGAAGTGGGTGGCCGCCGAACACGACCGGAGGGACCGGCTGGTTCTGGTCACCCGGAACGCGGTGTCCGTCGAACCGGATGAAGCGGTCACCGATCCGGCCGCGGCCGCGGTGTGGGGCCTGGTGCGAACCGCCCAGAACGAGTACCCGGACCAGGTCGTCGTGGTGGACGTCCCGGGCACCGCCGCCGCGGAGGCTGCGGCAGCCGCGATCGACGCCGCGGTGCGGACCGGGGAGTCCCAGATCGCCGTGCGGGACGGCGAAGTCCTGGTCCCCCGGCTGGCGAAGGCCGCCGGTACCGACGGAACCGGTGCCGGCGAGCCCGGATTCGGGTGGAATCCCGACGGCACTGTCCTGATCACCGGTGGCACGGGCGGGCTGGGCGCGTTGTTCGCCAGGCACCTCTACCACCGCCACGGTCTGCGCAACCTGCTGCTGGTCAGCCGCCGCGGCCCGGAAGCGCCCGGTGCCGCCGAGCTGACGGCGGAACTGGACGGCGCGCACGTGGTTGCCGTGGACGTGACGGACAGGGCGGCCCTGGCCGAACTGATCGACGGCATTCCGGCCGACGCGCCGCTGACCGCGGTGATCCACGCAGCCGGAGTCCTCGACGACGCCACGGTCACGGCGTTGACCGAGGAGCGGATCGACACGGTCATGGCGGTCAAGGCGGACGCCGCGCGGTACCTGCACGAACTGACCGCGGACCTGGACCTCGACGCCTTCGTCCTGTTCTCCTCGATCTCCGGTCTGCTCGGCACGGCGGGTCAGGCCAACTACGCCGCCGCCAACACCTACCTGGACGCCCTGGCCGCGCAGCGCCGCGCCCTCGGCCTGCCCGGAACGTCACTGGCCTGGGGGCTGTGGCAGGAGGGCATGGGCCAGTCCCTCGGCGAATCCGACATCAACCGCTGGACCCGGTCCGGGGTGGCACCGCTGACCGCCGAGCAGGGACTCGCCCTGTTCGACGAAGCGGTGGCCGGGGACTCGGCGTTGCCGGTCCCCGCGATCCTGCAGCCGTCCGGCCTGTCCGGCACCGACCCCGTGCCGGCCGTGCTGGGCGGCCTGGTCAGGCGGCGCCGCAAGCCGGCCGGGACCGGACCGGCCGGGCAGGCGGGGCAGGTGCTGACCGAGCAGCAGGCCCGGGAACTCGTACGGGCCACCACGGCCGCGGTGCTCGGCCTGCCGAACCCGAACTCGCTCGACCTGAGCAAGGCCTTCCGGGAGCAGGGGTTCGACTCGCTGGCCGGCGTCGACCTCCGCAACCGGCTGATCGCGGCCACCGGGCGTCAGCTCCCGGCCACCCTGGTCTTCGACCACCCCACACCCCAGGCGCTGGCCGCCCATCTGGCCGAGGACGCGAACACGGCTCCGGGCGAGGAGCGGGCGGGTGGCGCGAGGCGGCGGGGGAAGGCCAGGAGCCGGATTGACGAGCCGATCGCGATCGTCGGTATGGCCTGTCGCTATCCCGGCGGGGTCCGCTCGGCCGACGACCTGTGGCGGCTGGTCCTGGACGGGCGGGACGCGATCTCCGAGTTCCCGACCAACCGGGGATGGGATCTGGACGGGCTGTACCACCCCGATCCGGACCACCTCGGCACCAGCTACACCAGGCAGGGCGGGTTCCTGCACGACGCGGACCTGTTCGACGCGGCGTTCTTCGACATGTCGCCGCGTGAGGCACTGGCCACCGACCCGCAGCAGCGGTTGCTGCTGGAGACGGCGTGGGAGACGTTCGAGGACGCCGGAATCGACCCGGCGGCCCTGCGCGGGAGCCGGACCGGCGTGTTCACCGGCGTGATGTACGACGACTACGCCTCCCGACTTCCGGCCACCCCGCGGGAGGTGGAGGGCTTCCTGCTGGCGGGCAACACCTCCAGCGTGGTCTCCGGGCGGCTGGCGTACAGCTACGGGCTGGAGGGACCGGCCATCACCGTGGACACCGCGTGCTCGTCGTCGCTCGTCGCGCTGCACCTGGCCTCGAACGCGCTGCGCTCCGGTGAGGTGGATCTGGCCCTGGCGGGCGGTGTCACCGTGATGGCCGGGCCGAGCACCTTCGTGGAGTTCTCCCGGCAGAAGGGGCTGTCCACGGACGGCCGGTGCAAGTCGTTCTCGGCCGACGCCGACGGTACGGGCTGGTCGGAGGGCGTCGGCCTGCTGCTGGTGGAACGGCTGGAGGACGCCCGCCGCAACGGGCATCAGGTGCTGGCGGTGCTGCGGGGTTCCGCCGTGAACTCCGACGGTGCCTCCAACGGGCTGACCGCGCCCAACGGCCCTTCCCAGGAACGGGTGATCCGGTCCGCCCTCACCGACGCCGGCCTGTCGAGCGGTGACATCGACCTGGTCGAGGCGCACGGCACCGGTACCCGGCTCGGTGACCCGATCGAGGCACAGGCCCTGCTGGCCACCTACGGGCAGGACCGCGAGGAACCCGTCCGCCTGGGTTCGCTGAAGTCGAACCTCGGGCACGCCCAGGCCGCCGCCGGCGTCGGCGGGGTGATCAAGGTGGTACAGGCGATGCGGCACGGCATCCAGCCGCGCACCCTGCACCTCGGCGAGCCGTCGCCGCACGTGGACTGGTCCGCGGGTTCGGTCGAGCTGCTCGCCGAACGACAGGACTGGCCGGACCTCGGCCGGCCACGCCGGGCCGCGGTGTCCGCGTTCGGGATCAGCGGCACCAACGCCCACGTGATCCTGGAGCAGGGCGAAAGCGTCGCGCGTCCCACCGGGACGGCGACCGAACCTTCCGGCCCGGGTGATCAGCTCTACGCCGGTCGCCCGATGGTGCCGCTGGTGCTGTCGGCACGGACCGAGCAGGCCTTGCGCGTGCGGGCCGCGCAGCTGCGGACCCATCTGGAGGACCACCCCGGCCTCGACCTCGTCGACGTCGCCGGCACCCTGGCCGCCCGGCGCGCCCGGCTGGATCAGCGGGCCGTCGTGCTCGGTGCCGACCGGGAAACCCTGCTGCGCGGGCTCGACGCCCTCGCGGCGGGCACGTCCGGTGGGCCGGGAGTGGTGCAGGGGAACGGAACGGGCCGAGGCGCGACGGCGTTCCTGTTCACCGGGCAGGGGGCACAACGGACCGGGATGGGTAGCGAGTTGTACGAGCGGTCCGCGGTCTACCGCGCCGCGTTCGACGAGGTGTGCGCGCATCTCGATCCAGTACTCGACCGGCCGCTGCGCGTCGTCCTGTTCGCCGAGCCGGAGAGCGCGGATTCCGCCCTGCTCGACCAGACGGCGTACACCCAGGCGGCGTTGTTCGCCGTCGAGGTGGCGCTCCACCGGTTCGCCGAGCACCACGGCATCACCCCCGACTACCTGCTCGGGCATTCGGTCGGCGAGGTGGCGGCGGCGCATGTCGCCGGGGTCTTCGACCTGCGCGACGCCTGCCGCCTGGTCGCCGCCAGGGGCGCCGCGATGCAGTCGGCCCGCGACAACGGGGCGATGGCGGCGCTGGAGGCCACGGAGGAGGAGGTGCTCGACTCGCTGGTGGCCGGGGCGACGATCGCCGGTGTGAACGGTCCGCGGGCCGTGGTGGTGTCCGGCGACGACGACGCGGTGGCCGCGGTGATCGAGCACTGGTCGAGCCGGGGCAGGCGGACCCGACGGCTCTCGGTCAGCCACGCCTTCCACTCGCCGCACATGGACGAGGTGCTGGCCGGCTTCCGGGCCGAGCTGGACACCGTCACCTTCCACGAGCCGCGCATCCCGGTCGTGTCGAACGTGACCGGACAGGTCGCCACCACCGAGCAACTGACCTCACCGGACTACTGGGTGACCCATGTCCGGCAGGCGGTCCGGTTCTTCGACGGCGTGCGAACCCTGCGGCAGAGCGGTGTCACCGAGTTCGTCGAACTGGGCCCGCACGCGGTACTGACCGCGATGGTCTCCCAGGCGGTCGCGGACGAGGAAGCCGAGGGCGACATCGGCGTCACCGTACCGATGCTGCGGTCCGGACGCAGTGATGCGGAGACCGCGTTCGCCGCGCTCGCCGCCCTGCATGTCCGGGGCGTACCGCTCGACTGGTCGGCGGTGCTCCCGGCGACCGAGCCGGTGCCGCTGCCGCGGTATCCGTTCCAGCACCGCCGGTACTGGCTGGAGACCCCCTCCGCCGCGTACCCCCTGCTGGGCACAGTGGTGGACCTCGTCGACGGCGGAACCCTGCTGACCGGCGAGATCACAGCCACCGGATGGATCGGCGACCACCGGATCCGCGGTGAGGTCGTCGTGCCCGGCACGGCGTTGCTGGACATGGCGTTGCACGCCGGTGCGTGGGTGGGCTGCCCGACGGTTGCCGAACTGACCCTCGCCACGCCACTGGTCCTGCCCGAGGACGGGACCGTCTCCGTACAGATCCAGGTCGACGCCCCCGACGCGAGTGGCGGACGGTCGGTGCTCATCCACTCCAGGCCGGCTCCGTCCGGGGCCGATGAGTGGACCGAGTGGACGCGGCACGCCCACGGGGTTCTCGTCCCCGGCCCCCAGTCGCCCCCGGCCGAGCCCGAACGGGCCGGAGCCGAGGTCGAACTGGCCGGCGTGTACCAGCGGTTGGCCGAGCACGGCTATGACTACGGCCCGGCGTTCCGGAACCTCCATGCGGTGCGCCGGGACGGTGAGGACCGGTTCGTCGAGGTGGAACTTCCGCAGCGGTACCGGGCCGAGGCGAGCCGTTTCGGCGTGCACCCCGCACTGCTCGACGCGGTCCTGCACGTGCTGCTCCCCGGAGTGGTCGACTCCGGCGCCGAAGCGGTTCTGCCGTTCTCCTGGACCGGGGTGACGCGTCATACGACCGGTGCGACGGCGTTGCGGGCCCGGGTCTCGGTGCGTGGCAGCACGGCGAGTCTGGTGGTCCACGACGAGCACGGCCACGCTGTGCTGACGGTGGACGAGCTGGCACTGCTGCCCATCGGCGGGAGTCACGCGCCTGCGGGGATGCACACGGTGGTCTGGCGGGATTCCACCGGCCCCGACGGCTCCGCCGAACCGGCCGTACCGCACCGCGTACCGGCTGGGCCGCTCGCACAGGAGGACCCTGAGCGGGACGTCCCGGCAGCGGCGAAGGCCGCGGTGCATTCCGTCCTCGGTGCGCTCCGCGAGATCCTCTCCGGGGAGGACGAGCGCAGGCACGCCTTCGTGATCACCCCGGATCTGTCGCACGCCGCGGTTCGCGGACTGGTCCGGAGCGCCCAGTCGGAGAATCCGGGCAGGTTCGTGCTGATCGAGGCCGAGGAGTCGGCCACCGACGAGCAGCTCGACACGGCTCTTCGCACGTCTGAGCCGGAACTCGCGATCCGCGACCACAAAATCCTGGTGCCTCGGCTGGCCCGGCCGGCCAGCGGTCCGGCGAGTGTCCCGGACACCCGGGTGGACTGGGGCGCGGGCCCGGTGCTGATCACCGGGGCCACCGGAACCCTCGGTACCGTGCTGGCCAGGCACCTGGTCGTGAAGCACGGGGCGCGGAACCTGGTGCTGGTCAGCCGGCGCGGTGAAGCCGCGCCCGGCGCGAGCGAACTCCGGGCCGAGCTGGTCGGCCTCGGTGCCGCCGTGAGCCTGGTGGCCGCCGATGTGACCGACCGGCGAGCCCTCGAGCGGGTGTTCGCCGAGCACGAGCCGGCCGCGGTGGTGCACACGGCGGGAGTCGTCGCCGACGCCACCCTGACCGGGCTGACCGCCGAACAGATCGACACGGTGCTGCGCCCGAAGGTGGATGCGGCATGGCACCTGCACGACCTGGCCGGTGACAGGCCTCTGGTCCTGTACTCCTCGGTCGCCGGGCTGCTCGGTACGGCGGGCCAGGCCAACTACGCGGCGGCCAACACGTTCCTGGACGCCCTCGCCGAGCACCGCCGTGGAGGTGGCCTGCCCACGCTCTCCCTCGCCTGGGGTCTGTGGGCACAGTCCAGCGGCGTCTCCGAGCAGTTGACCGACGCCGACCTCCACCGACTGGCCCGCACGGGTCTGCGGCCACTGGACACCGACGAGGCCCTCGGCCTGTTCGACGCCGCCCTCGAAACGGTCGCCGGCACCGGTTCCCCGGTTCTGGCCCTGACCCGGTTCGACCGCTCCGCGCTGCGGGGCCGGACGGACCTCCCGGGGCTGCTGCGCGACCTGGCCGGACCGGCCGCGGCCACGACTCCGACGGCTGCGCGGAACGGCGAGGGACGCGGAGCGGACACCACGTCGCCTGCCCCGGAGCTCGATCGCGCCGGACTGCGGGACATCGTTCACGGCCAGATCGCCGCGGTCCTGGGCTACGCCGACCCGGCCGAGGTCGAGGAGACCCGCTCGTTCAGCGAACTCGGTTTCGACTCGCTCACCGCGGTCGAACTCCGCAACCAACTGAGCACCGCCATCGGCCGGCGGCTGTCCGCGACCGTGGTGTTCGACCACCCCACCCCCGCCGCGCTGACGGAACATCTGCTGAGCCTGGTCGCGGCCGAGGAGCCGTCGCTCCGCCCGGACAGCACACGGGCGGGCAGGGCCGAGGAGGCCCACGACGAGCCGATCGCGATCGTCGGGATGGCCTGCCGGTACCCGGGCGGCGTCACCTCCCCCCAGGAGCTCTGGCAGTTGGTCGCCGACGGCCGGGACGCCACCTCGGAGTTCCCGGTGAACCGGGGCTGGCCGAGCGATCTCCACCACCCCGATCCGGACCACCCGGGCACCTCCACCACCAACCGGGGCGGATTCCTGCACGACGCCGACCTGTTCGACGCGGAGTTCTTCGGCATGTCGCCGCGAGAGGCGCTGGCCGTGGACCCGCAGCAGCGGCAACTGCTGGAAACCACCTGGGAAGCGGTCGAACAGGCTGGCCTGGACCCGCAGGACCTGCGCGGCAGCCGGACCGGTGTGTTCGTCGGCGTCATGTACAGCGACTACGGCTCCCGGCCGGACCTGCCACCGGACGGCGTCCAGGGATACCTGTACAGCGGCAGCGCGGGCAGCATCGCCTCAGGCAGGCTCGCCTACACCTTCGGGTTCGAGGGGCCGACCCTCACCGTGGACACCGCGTGTTCGTCCTCGCTGGTCGCGGTGCACCTGGCCGCGAGCGCGCTGCGGCGCGGGGAGTGCGAACTCGCCGTGGCGGGCGGCGCGACGGTGATGTCCACACCGACGGCGTTCGTCGAGTTCTCCCGCCTGCGCGGGCTGTCCGAGGACGGCCGGTGCAAGTCGTTCTCCGACGATGCCGACGGCACCGGGTGGTCCGAGGGCGCCGGCATGCTGCTGCTGGAGAAGCTGTCGGACGCCCGGCGCAACGGGCACCGGGTGCTCGCCGTCCTCCGCGGCTCGGCGGTGAATTCCGACGGTGCCTCGAACGGGTTGACCGCGCCGAACGGCCCCGCCCAGGAACGGGTCATCCGGGCCGCGCTCGACGCCGCCGAGGTGGACCCCGCGGATGTCGACCTGGTGGAGGCGCATGGCACCGGAACGAAGCTCGGTGACCCGATCGAGGCACAGGCCGTGATCGCCACCTACGGACGTGACCGGGAGAACCCGGTGCTGATGGGTTCGCTGAAGTCGAACATCGGGCACGCCCAGGCGGCCGCGGGAGTCGGCGGCATCATCAAGGTCGTCCAGTCCATGCGGCACGGCATCGCCCCGGCGACACTGCATGTGGGTACACCGTCCCGGCACGTCGACTGGTCCGAGGGCCGGATCGAGCTGCTGACCGAGGCCCGCCCGTGGCCACGCGGGGAGCGTCCCCGCCGGGCCGGGGTGTCCTCCTTCGGGTTCGGGGGCACCAACGCCCACGTGATCATCGAGGAGGCGGAGGCCGAACCGTCCCCGAACCCGGCGGCTCCGGCCGCACCCGCGCTGCCATGGGTGCTGTCCGCCCGTAGCCGGCAGGCCCTCGTGGAGCAGGCGAAGCGGGTCGCCTCCCTGTCCACGGTGGACGAGTCGTTCACCCTGGCCACCCGTTCCGCGATGCCGTACCGGATCGCGGCGACGAGCCCGCAGTCCCTCAGGGATGCGGTGCCGGTGCGGGTGGCAGGAGGTCGGCTGGCCTTCGCGTTCACCGGCCAGGGAGCGCAGCGCATCGGTATGGGCCTGGAACTGGCCGACGCCCACCCGGTGTTCGCGGCCGCGTTCGACGAGGTCTGCGGGCACTACGACGCTTCGCTGCGCGCGGTGGTGCAGGAGGCGATCGCGTCCGGGGCGGGCCTGGACGAGACCGGTACGGCACAGCCCGCGCTGTTCGCCGTCGAGGTCGCGTTGTTCCGCCTGGTGGAGTCCTGGGGGATCCGGCCGGACCTGGTACTCGGGCATTCCATCGGCGAGTTGGCCGCCGCGCACGTGGCCGGGGTGCTGTCGCTGCCGGACGCGGCCCGGCTGGTCGCCGCCCGTGGCAGCCTCATGCAGGCCCTGCCGGGCGGCGGGGCGATGGTCGCCGTCGAAGCGAGCATCGACGAAGTAGAAGGGCTGGACCTGCCCGCCGGGGTGGCGGTCGCCGCGGTCAACGGTCCCGGCTCGATCGTGCTGTCCGGTGCGGAGGCGGCGCTGCTGTCCTTCGTCGAGGAGGAGTTCACCGGCCGGGGACGGCGCACCAAGCGGCTCTCGGTCAGCCACGCCTTCCACTCCCCGCTGATGGAGCCGATGCTGGAGGACTTCCGGGCGGTCGCCCGGGAACTCACCTACAGCGCCCCGGAGATCCCCGCGATCTCCACGGTCACCGGACGGCACGCCGAGGAGTGGACGGACCCCGAGTACTGGGTGAACCAGGTCCGGGCGACCGTCCGGTTCCACGAAGCGGTGTGGACCGCACGGGACGAGGGCGTGCGCACCGTGCTGGAGGTGGGGCCCGACGCGGTGCTCACCGGAATGATCGCGGCGGGCTTCCCCGCCGACGAGGCCGGCAACCCGGTCGCCGTGCCGCTGCGGCGGGCGGGCAAGTCCGAGCCGGACACCGTCGCCGCGGCTCTCGGCACCCTGTTCACCAGGGGTGTGGAGGTCGACTGGCGCGCGGTGTTCCCCGGCGCCGAGCCCGTCGACGTGCCCACGTACGCGTTCCAGCGCAAGCGGTTCTGGCTCACCCCGGCCGGACGGGCCGACGTGACCGGCGCCGGTCTGCGCTCCGCGGAGCACCCGTTGCTGGGCGCGGCGGTCGATCTGGCCACGGCCGGCCCCGCAGGGGGCACCACCGTGTCGACCGGCCGGCTGTCCCTGTCCACCCACCCGTGGCTGGCCGATCACCGGGTGGACGGTGTCGTGATCGTGCCCGGTACCGCGTTGGTCGAACTGGCCGCGTCGGCGGGCCCGATAGCGCAGTTCACCATCACCGAACCGGTGGTCGTACCGGGCACCGGCGCGCTCAGCCTCCAGATGGTGGTCGACGGCACCGAGGTCACGCTCTTCTCCCGGAGCGAGGGCGCCGGCTCCGACGACCTTCCGTGGACCAAGCACGCCGCCGGGACCCTCGACACCCAGCAGCACCGGGCCGTCGCTCTCGCCGAGCCCTGGCCGGAGGACATGACGGAGATCGACCTCACCGGTGTGTACGACCGGGTCGCGGAACACGGCTACCAGTACGGTCCCGCCTTCCAGGGGCTGCGGCTCCTGTGGCAGCGCGACGAGGAACTGTTCGCCGAGGTCGGGGCAGCTGAGGAACCGGCCGGATCCGCGGCGGAGTTCGCCGTGCACCCGGCGTTGCTGGACGCGGTCCTGCATCCGCTGCTGCCCGACGTCACCGGTGCCCGTCCTGCCGCACTGCCGTTCGCCTGGGCCGGGGTGCGTTTCCACGCCGCAACCTCCATGACGGACCGGTCGGCCGTGCGTGCCCGGATCACTCCTACGGGCCCGGACGCGGTGCGCCTGCTGGTGACCGACACCGACGGCAACGTCCTGGTCGAGGTGGACGAGCTGGTACTGCGTCCGTTCACCGGGCTGCTGACCGGCGCCTCGGCCGGCGAGAACCTGCTCCACACCCCGGTCTGGCGCGAGTCGGACCTGTCCGGGGCACCGGCCGACGCACCGGCGGACGGCGCCGAGTTCGACGTGGTGCAGGTCGATTCCGGTACGGGTGACCTGCCGCAGCGCGCCCGGCACGCCGTGCACCACACCCTCGGTGTGCTGCGTGACCGGCTGGCGGACGACACCACCGGAAAGCTCGCCGTCGTGGTCGGCTCCGACCTCGCCCACGCGGGTGTCCGGGGCCTGGTCCTCAGTGCCGCGACGGAACACCCCGGCCGGTTCGTGCTGGTGGACCGCCCGGACTGGGACGGTGCCGCCGATGTCCGGGACGCCGTCAAGCAGCTCCTGTCCAGGGCCGTCAGCGGTGACGAGCCGCAGATACGGGTGCGCGAAGAGCAGGTTCTCGTCCCGAGGCTGATCAGGTACAGGCGGGCAGCCGAGCCCCGGCCGGGAGATCCGCAGAGCCCGGCGGGCGCCGCGATCCCCTGGGGCGAGGGCACCGTCATGATCACTGGTGCGAGTGGTGCCCTGGGCACGGCACTGGCCAGTCACCTGGTGGAGCGGCACGGCGTGCGATCGCTGCTGCTGGTCAGCCGGAGCGGGGCTGCTCCGGAGCTCGACGCCGCTGCGGGCGACGTCGAGATCATCGCGGCGGCCTGCGACGTCACCGACCGCGACGCGCTGGCCGCGCTCGTCGGCCGCCACCGGCCTGTCGCCTTCGTCCATGCCGCAGGGACGCTGGCGGACGGCACGGTGGACGGTCTCACTCCCGAGCAGGTCGACACCGTGCTGCGGCCCAAGATCGACGCCGCCTGGCATTTGCACGAACTGGCCGGGGACAACCCCTTGGTGCTGTACTCCTCGATCGCCGGGCTGCTCGGCAACGCGGGCCAGGCCAACTACGCGGCGGGGAACACCTTCCTGGACGGCCTGGCCGAGTACCGCCGTTCACTCGGCCTCCCCACGGTCTCGCTGGCCTGGGGACTGTGGGAGACCGGGATGGGCGACGGGCTGTCCGAAGCGGACCTGAGGCGGATCCGGGCACTGGGGCTGCGTCCGATCACGCTGGCGGACGCGCTGGCGGCCTTCGACGTCGCCACCGCGGACATCGCCGGCCCGGAGGCCACCGACGCCCGGAACCCGGTGTTCGCCGTGACCGGAATCGACCGGGCGGCTCTCGGTGCCGCCGCGAACCAGCCCGCTGTGCTGCGCGATCTCGCGCCCCGTCGCAAGCAGGCCGCGGCATCCGGCGCCGACCGGTCCCGGCCTGCCGAGCCCCGGGCCGGCATCCAGTGGGATCAGCCGGGTGCTGTGCTCGACCTGGTCCGCCGCGAGGTCGCCACGGCGCTGGGACACGACAACGCGTCCGCGATCGCGTCCGACGTGCCGTTCACGGAACTGGGCTTCGACTCGCTGACGGCGGTCGAACTGCGTAACCGGCTCGCAGCGGTGACCGGTGAACGGCTGCCGACGACGCTGGTGTTCGACTATCCCACTCCGGTCACCTTGGCCGAAAACCTGCGCAGCATTCTGGCAGCCAAGCAAACCGCACCTCTCCTCGACCAACTGGAGACGTTGATTCGCGACGGACGACTCGCCTCCGATGAAGTGGAAAGGCTTCGGCAACTGCTCGGCGGCACGGCGACCGGCGCGATCTCGGACGAGCAGCTCGAAAAGGATCTGGACGATGTGGCAGACGAGGAGTTGTTCGCTCTGGTCGACGAACTCGACTGATATTCGACAGATTCGACTGAGATTCATCGCGACAAGAAGCAGCGCATTCAGTGATAGGATCCTGCGCCATGAACAGAAATTCCGCCACCCAACTCGTCGGAAAGTACATCGCCATCTGGAATGAATCGGACGATGGCGCCCGAAAGGCTTTAGTGGACGAGGTATTCGCTCCGAACGCCACGTACACCGATCCCAACATCACCGCCGAAGGCGCAGCGGCGATCGGCGAGTACATCGCCGCTGCGCAGAAGAACTTCACCGGAATGCCCTTCACCCATGGCGCGGTGCTGACCCATCACGATGTCGTCCACTTCGCCTGGGAGGTCGGCCCCACGGGCGGGGCGCCGGTGGTGAGCGGGTTCGACGTCGCGACGTTCGAGGGCGACCGGATCAGCCGGCTGTACGGTTTCTTCAACGGCTACTGACACCTTCGCGAGGCGGGACCAGGGGCCCTCGCTCCCCCGCCATGGGCCCTCACTCGCTCGCCATGGGCGCCCGCTCCCCCGCCACGGGGTCGCTGACCGCATGGTCGCCGGGAAAGGAGTTCGTCCCGACGACCAGCGGCAGCGCCCGGAGCAGGCGCGCCCGCCTCACGGAGACGGAGTCGGGGTGACCGAAGATGCGGTGAAATATCTGCCAGGTCGATTCGGCGATGCAGTCGCCTATGGTCACGATCAAGTTGTCGAAAAGCCGGGCGACGGCCTCGACCGACAATGCCTCGAGCAGGATTCGAGTACTGTTCGGCTGAGCCAGACCCCAGTGCGGGAACCTACGGTGGAAATTCTCGTTCGCGCACGCCACCACCAGCAGCATGCCGGACTCACCGTGCGATCCGAGTTTCTCGATGAATCCGAGGGTCGCCTCGTCGGCGAGATGCAGGTCGTCGACGGCGATGACGATCGGGTGTTTTCGGGCGAGCTCGTGCACGAAAGTCTCCGCCTCGTGGACGGCACTTCCCGACTCTGAACGGTTCCGCTCAGGGAACTCGGGCAGCCCCGCGGGGTCGACCTGGCGGTGCAGCGAGCGCAGTTGCCGGACGACCGCGAGCGGGTCGATGCTCACCGACCTGCTCACCCGGTACTTCACGATCAGAGGTGCCAGCGTGTTCTTCTGCGAGACCAGCCGGCAGAACTCCATCAGGAGTCGGCTTTTCCCCGTCCCGTGGTCGCCGAGGATGGTCACCAGATGCGGGATGCTGCGCTGCTCGACGCGCTCGAACATGCGCTGCAGAATTTCCATCTCGTGGTCCCGGTCCATGAACGGCTCGGTGTCGACCGGATAGTCCACGGAGCGCGCCTCAGCGACCCAGTACGGGAGCTGCTCAGCGGCCATCGCCAGGTAGGAGACCTGGTCGGCGGTCAGCGACCGCGTCCGATCGGACACCCAGATCATGCCGACCGGAACCTGGGGGAATATTTCCCAGCACTGGTCCATGAGTGTGCCGTTGACCGACACCCGGCTCTGCTGCGGGGACGAGTCGGAGTGCCGCTGGAGGTCGCCCGTCGCCACCATGGCCCTGATGGTGAGCCCATGCTTGTTCTCGTCCGACACGTCGAGGCTGTCGCGCAGGAGAAGGGCGAGTTGCGTAGCGCATGCGGCGCCCTCCCTCGGGTCGTCGAGGTCGAAGAGGGCGATCGTCGCGGAGCCCACGGACGCCAGTACTTCTCCGCCGCAGCACTCCACCCCGGCCCGGACCAGCGTGTGGATCCCGTCGAGAAGCTCATCGACACCGACCGGGTGCGCCGCGCTCGCCCCGGCTCCGACATGCGCGCGGACGATCATGACGGTGGCCTCACGCCGGTGCGACGGCGTCCGGGGCGGCGCCGCGGTATGCGGCCGGCTCTGCGCGTCCAGCAGGTCCCGCGCCGCTTCGGCCTCATCGGGACGTGTGTGCGGAGCGGGCCGGGAAACCGGGTCGGCCGTACGTCCTGCCCGGTCGGGGTCATCACCGGCGACCGCGGGCTGGAAGAACTCGGTGAGCGTCGGATCGTGCGACAGGATCCGTTGCTGGAGGTCCCGCAACCACGGCCCGGGCTCCAGACCGAACTGGTCCACGAGTTCGGAATGCGTCCGGTTGTAGACGTCCAGCGCTTCGGTCTGGCGACCGGAGCGGTACAAGGCCAGCATGAGCAGTCCGCGGGCCCGCTCACGCAGGGGTTCGGTCTCCACCATCTTCTCGATGCCACCGATCAGCTCCCGATGGTGACCGCATTCCAGCATGGCTTCGAAATACAGCTCCTGGGCGTCGATGCGTGAGTTCTCGACGATGGTCGATTCGGGCCAGACGATTCCCACTTCCGCCAGGTCGGCGAGCACGTCCCCACGCCACAGGTCCAGCGCGTCCCGCAGGATCGCGGCCGCCTCCACCGGAAGGCCGTTGACCATCTTCTTGCGACCGAGTTCCAATTGACGGCAGAACACATGGACATCGACCATGTCCTCGTCGATGCTCAACATATATCCGGGAGGCTGCGTGATCAGAGCAGGGAAAGGACCACCCGCGCGCAGCGTTTCCAGAATCGACCTGAGCGACCAGACTGAATTGTGCAGGATTTTCCTGGCGGTGACGGGTGGCTTGTCATCCGGCCACAGCGAATCCACTAACCGGCTGGCCGCGACCACCTGATTCGGCTCGAGCAGCAGGCGACCCAGCAGCGCGCGCTGTTTCACTCCGCCGAGAACGGCCCGTTCACCGCCTCTGACAACCTCGAGCGGACCAAGAACGCGAAACTGCACCATGATTTCTCCCCCAGTTTCCTGGTCACAAATCGCCCACGCCAAGGAGCGCATACATTAGCTTCGGATCGCGAAACTGAAATGTTCATCGGCTCGTCATCATGCCGAGTCGGCTCCATAAGTCGACTGCGGCGGCGACCGCACTGGACGACGTTGTCCATACGGGAGATGCCGTACGTCAGGAGGCGAGCGCCGGCAACAACAAGTCTCTTAACGAGACGCCAACACCGCGCTCATCGTGAGGGCGCTACAGGAAACAGCGCGCATGAAATGGCACACCGGATGCGGGAAAGGTCCGGTGTGGCGCGTACAGCATTGACCCCATTTATTTACCCCCGTACCCTTGCAACACTTTCAACCACCAGTTGCTATCCAGCGGTTCGACGCTGCGACACAAAGAATCGCCTGACGTCAGCGTTAATGTCAACCCCCCTATTGACTCACAGGTCTCAACCGGGGATCATAGCAGGCTGCATTCGCCGCACACCACCGCTTATTCGGCCAGAATTACGCCGGAGACATCGAGGGGCCGGCCGCCCGCAAGCCATTTCGTCTGACTTTTACAACGGTCATCCGCGCCCGAAATGGGCGTATGCGATCGCGCCCGACATCCCCGTGATTCCCGCGACCCCCGACCGGACCGCGGGAGCCGGGGCGCACCCCGACGCAGGGCCCCGGCCGGTCGCCGGACGCCGAACCCACGCAGGCACTTGCATGATTATGCGTGGTGATACATACTCTTTCTATGTCCAAGGTCCTCACCTCCCTGCCCGCCGGCGAACGCGTCGGCATCGCCTTCTCGGGCGGTCTCGACACCTCCGTCGCGGTCGCGTGGATGCGCGACAAGGGCGCCGTCCCGTGCACCTACACCGCCGACATCGGCCAGTACGACGAGCCCGACATCGCCTCGGTGCCCGGCCGTGCCAAGACCTACGGCGCCGAGATCGCGCGTCTGGTCGACTGCCGTGCCGCGCTGGTCGAAGAGGGCCTGGCCGCACTGACCTGCGGCGCGTTCCACATCCGCTCGGGCGGACGGGCGTACTTCAACACCACCCCGCTCGGCCGCGCCGTCACCGGCACGCTGCTGGTCCGCGCGATGCTCGAGGACGACGTCCAGATCTGGGGCGACGGCTCGACCTTCAAGGGCAACGACATCGAGCGGTTCTACCGCTACGGCCTGCTCGCCAACCCGCACCTGCGCATCTACAAGCCCTGGCTGGACGCGAAGTTCGTGACGGAGCTCGGCGGCCGCAAGGAGATGTCCGAGTGGCTGCTGGCCCACGGCCTGCCCTACCGGGACAGCACGGAGAAGGCGTACTCCACCGACGCCAACATCTGGGGCGCCACCCACGAGGCCAAGACGCTGGAGCACCTGGACACCGGCGTCGAGACCGTCGACCCGATCATGGGCGTCCGGTTCTGGGACCCGTCAGTCGAGATCGCCGCCGAGGACGTGACGATCGGCTTCGCCGAGGGCCGCCCGGTGTCGATCAACGGCAAGGAGTTCGCCTCCCCCGTCGACCTGGTCATGGAGGCCAACGCCATCGGCGGCCGGCACGGCCTGGGCATGTCGGACCAGATCGAGAACCGGATCATCGAGGCCAAGAGCCGCGGCATCTACGAGGCCCCGGGCATGGCGCTGCTGCACGCCGCCTACGAGCGCCTCGTCAACGCGATCCACAACGAGGACACCCTCGCCCAGTACCACGCCGAGGGCCGGCGCCTCGGCCGGCTGATGTACGAGGGCCGCTGGCTGGACCCGCAGGCGCTGATGATCCGCGAGTCGCTCCAGCGCTGGGTCGGCGCCGCCGTCACCGGCGAGGTGACGCTGCGGCTGCGGCGCGGCGAGGACTACTCGATCCTCGACACCACGGGCCCGGCGTTCAGCTACCACCCGGACAAGCTGTCCATGGAGCGCACCGAGGACTCCGCGTTCGGCCCGGTGGACCGGATCGGCCAGCTCACCATGCGCAACCTCGACATCGCCGACTCCCGCGCCAAGCTGGAGCAGTACGCCGGCATCGGCCTGATCGGCACGGGCAGCCCCACCATCGGCGCCTCCCAGGCCGCCGCGACCGGGCTGATCGGCACCATGCCGGAGCTGCCGCAGGGCGGCGCCGAGGCCATCGCTTCCCGGGGCGAGGTCTCGGAGGAGGACGCCTGGCTGGACCGCGCGGCGATGGAGTCCGGCACGGACTGACCCACAGCAGCACAGAGAGGCCGGCCCGGCATCACGTCGGGCCGGCCTTTCGGCGTGCGCCGTGCCGTCGCCCGGCCACGGACGCCGAGGGGCCGCACGGCATGGGGACGGCGTCGACCGTCCCCATGCCGTGCGGCCCTGCTTACCCGCGCTCCAGCCGGTCCGAGACGGCCCTCTCGCCGACGATGGGCGAGCGGCGGGAGGCCCGGGCCCCTACGGGAAAGCCACACGCCGGGGACGCCGCCCCCGCCCTCGGCGGTGACGGCGTCCCCGGGTGCCGCGTGCGGATCAGCGCGACGTGGCGGCCATCTCCCGGACCGGCGCGTCCAGGGAGTCCAGGCTGCGCAGGATGTCCTCGACGCGCTGCCTGGCGTCGCCGAAGAGCATCTGGGTGTTCTCGCGGAAGAACAGCGGGTTCTGCACGCCCGCGTAACCGGCGGCCATGGAGCGCTTGAAGACGATCACGTCGGCCGCCTCCCACACGTGCAGGACCGGCATTCCGGCGATGGGGCTGGACGGGTTGTCGGTGGCGGCCGGGTTGACCGTGTCGTTGGCGCCGATGACCAGGACGACCGAGGTGGCGGCGAAGTCGTCGTTGATCTCGTCCATCTCCAGGACGATGTCGTACGGCACGTTGGCCTCGGCGAGCAGCACGTTCATGTGCCCGGGCAGCCGGCCGGCCACGGGGTGGATGCCGAACCGCACGTCCACGCCCCGGTCGCGCAGCTTGCGCGCCAGTTCGGCGACCGGGTACTGCGCCTGGGCGACGGCCATGCCGTAGCCCGGCGTGATGATGACCGAGGTGGCGTTGCCGAGGAGTTCCGCGGTCGCCTCGGCGTTGATCTCCCGGTGCTCGCCCTGCTCGCCCTCGTCGGCGGCCGCCGCCGGGGTGCCGAAACCGCCCGCGATCACCGAGATGAAGGAGCGGTTCATCGCCTTGCACATGATGTACGACAGGTAGGCGCCGGAGGAGCCGACCAGCGCGCCTGTGACGATGAGCAGGTTGTTGGCGAGCAGGAAGCCCGAAGCGGCGGCGGCCCAGCCGGAGTAGCTGTTGAGCATCGAGACGACCACCGGCATGTCACCGCCGCCGATGGAGGCGACCAGGTGCGCGCCGAGGGCGAGCGCGATCACGGTGACCGCGATGAGCAGGCCGATGCCGGGGCGTACGACGAACGCCACCGTCAGCGCGACGAACGCGACGAGCGCGCCGACGTTGAGGACGTGCTTGCCGGGAAGCGTGAGCGGACGGGAGTTGATGCGCGCCGAGAGCTTCAGGTACGCGACGACGGAACCCGTGAAGGTGACGGCGCCGATGAACACCCCGATGAACACCTCGGCGTGATGGATGGCCAGCAGCGAACCGGAGAGCTCGGCGTCGACGTCGAGGTAGCCGTTCCAGCCGACGAACGTGGCGGCGAGGCCGACCAGGCTGTGCATGATGGCGATCAGCTCCGGCATGCCGGTCATCTCGACCACCCGGGCCCGCCACAGGCCGATGCCCGCGCCGAGGGCCGTGGCGACGGCGATGAGGACGAGCCCGGTCGCGGTGATGCTGCGGGAGGCGAGCCCGACCGTGGCGGCCAGGGCGACGACCATGCCCGCGATGCCCCAGACGACTCCGGAGCGGGACGTCTTGTGCTGGGAGAGGCCGGCGAGGCTGAGGATGAACAGCAGCGCGGCGACGACGTAGGCGGCCTGGGCGGCCGTATCTGTGGTCATCCCTGATCAGCCCTTCGAGAACATGCCGAGCATGCGGCGGGTGACGGCGAATCCGCCGAAGATGTTGATGCTCGCCAGCAGGATCGCGGCGAAGGACAGCACGGTGACGGCGGTGTCGCCCTGCCCGATCTGCAGCAGCGCACCGACCACGACGATGCCGGAGATGGCGTTGGTGACCGACATCAGCGGGGTGTGCAGCGCGTGGTGCACGTTGCCGATGACGTAGAAGCCGATGACGATCGCCAGGACGAACACCGTGAAGTGGCCGAGGAGTTCACTCGGGGAGAAGGCCGTCACCAGGAACAGCGCGAGCGCTCCGGCACCGACGAGTGCGTACGAGGACCAGGCCGGCCGGGCGGGCTTGGCCGGTGCCTCGGCGGTGGCCGGTTCCGGCTCCTTGGCCGCGGCCGGCGCGGGCGCGGCGGACACCTGGACCGGGGGCGGCGGCCAGGTCTTCTCGCCCTCGCGGACCACGGTCATCGACCGCTGCACCACGTCGTCGAAGTCGAGGACGAGCCGGCCGTCCTTGCCCGGGGTGAGCAGCTTCATCAGGTTGACGATGTTCGTGCCGTACAACTGCGAGGCCTGGGCGGGGAGCCGGCCGGGCAGGTCGGTGTAGCCGATGATCGTCACGTCGTTGTCGGTGACGACCGCCTTGCCGGCGACCGTACCCTCGACGTTGCCTCCCTGGGAGGCCGCCATGTCGACGATCACGCTGCCGGGCTTCATGCGCGCCACGTCCGCGGCGGTGATCAGCCTCGGCGCGGGACGGCCCGGGATGAGCGCGGTGGTGATGATGATGTCGACGTCGGCGGCCTGCTCGGCGTAGAGCTCGGCGGCGAGCCGGTTGTAGTCGTCCGAGGTGGCCTTGGCGTAGCCGTCGGTGCTCACCTCCTGCTCGGTCGAGACCGCCAGGAACTCCCCGCCCAGGGAGCGCACCTGCTCGGCGACCTCGGGACGCGGGTCGGTGGCGCGGACCACGGCGCCGAGGCTGCGGGCCGCGCCGATCGCCGCGAGCCCGGCCACGCCGGCCCCGGCCACCAGCACCTTGGCGGGCGGCACCTTGCCCGCGGCGGTGACCTGGCCCGTGAAGAAGCGGCCGAAGGCGTGCGCCGCCTCGACCACGGCCCGGTAACCGGCGATGTTCGCCATCGAGCTGAGGACGTCGAGCGACTGGGCGCGCGAGATGCGCGGCACGGCGTCCATGGCGAGCACGGTGATCGGACGCCGTGCCAGTTCCTCGACCAGGTCCGGGTTGAGGCCGGGGCTGACCAGCGCGATCAGCGTCGCCCCGTCGCGCAGCCGGCCGATCTCCTCGGTCGAGGGGGCGTTGACCTTCAGCACGATCTCCGCCTGCCACGGGTCGCCGAGCCGGGCTCCCGCCTCCTCGTAGGCCGTGTCGGAGAAGCGGGACGAGGCTCCCGCCCCCGGTTCGACCGTGACGTCGTACCCGAGCGCGACGAGTCTCCCCACGGTGGCCGGCGTCGCCGCCACCCTGGTCTCGCCCGCAGTGGATTCGGCCGGTATGCCGATCCCCTGGGGTTGCGGTTCCGCTGGGACCATCGTCTGCCTCTCCCGTCGTTCGACTGCCTGTCCTCCTTGGTGCCCGCATCCTGCACGTTCGACGCGGCATCCGTGGCGGACCACGGTCACATGGCCGAGGAGGTCGTCCTCACACCGCCCAGGGGTTGCCGGAGAGCACAATTCACGGTATCGGCGTTACTCCCGGGGCCGATGAGCCATGTGATGCGACAGGCCACTGCCGGGCGCAGACTGAAGTCGTGAGCAGCACGCGCCCGGGGCGCGGCGAGGCCGCGGCCCCCTCCCGAACCGCACCGCATCAGACGGTCGCGCTGGCGGCGATGATGTTCGCCGTCGCCATGACCTTCATCGACCAGACCATCGTGTCGATCGCGGCCCCCGACATCGTCCGCGAACTGGGTCTGTCGTCCTCCGGCATGCAGTGGGTGGTCAACTCCTACCTGCTGGCCCTCGCGGCGTTCTTCGCCCTCGGCGGCCGTCTCGCGGACCTCTACGGGTCGCGCCGGGTCGTCGTGGTCGGCACGCTGGTGTTCGTCGTCTCGTCGGTGCTGTGCGGCTGTGTTCCCGAGGGCGGCGCCGCACAGGCCTGGCTGATCATCTTCCGCGCCACCCAGGGGCTGGGGGCGGCCCTGCTGTTCCCCGCTGCTCTGGCCGTGGTGGTGACGGTGTTCCCGGTCGAGCGGCGCGGGCGTGCCCTGGCGCTGTTCTTCGGGATCACCGGCGCGCTGACCGCCATCGGCCCGCTGCTGGGCGGCTGGCTGACCGACTGGACCTGGCGGGCCGTGTTCTGGGTCAACGTCCCGGTGGCGATCGTGGCGCTGGTGCTGACGGCTCTGGCGCACATCCCCGACCGGCGGCGGTCCGGCACGCTGGACGTGCCGGGTGCCGTCCTCATCGCGATCGGCATGGGCCTGAGCGTCCTCGGCTTCCAGCAGGCGTTCTCCTGGGGCTGGGACAGCTGGGCGACCTGGGTGTGCATCGTGGGCGGCCTCGCGGTGCTGGCCGGGTTCGTCCGCTTCGAACGCGGGGTGGAGCATCCGCTGATCGATCTGCGGGTCTTCCGCGACAAGGCGTTCAGCGTGGACGCGCTGGCGCTGTTCTTCGCGATGCTCGCGTTCGTCCCGCTGTTCTTCTTCGCCTCCGTCTACGCCCAGGTGTCGCTGAGTGCCTCGCCGAACCAGGCGGCGCTGTTCCTGCTGTACGTCTTCGTGGGCTTCGCGATCGCCTCCCAGTGGGGCGGCCGGATCCTCGACAAGAAGGGCGCGAGGCCGGCCCTGAAACTGGGCGGGGTGGTGGGCGCCGTCGGGTTCGCGCTCTGGGCGGGCGAACTCACCAACCTGACCATGCACGACCAGTGGCTCTACGCGGCGCTCGCCGGGGCCGGCATCGGCTTCATCCTGGCGCCCGCGTCGACGGACGCCGTGAACCGGGCCATCGGCACGTCCTACGGCGAGGTCACCGGCATCACCCAGACCGTGCGCAACTTCGCGGCCAGCGTGGGCATGGCGATCTTCGGCACGATCCTGACGCACGTCACGACCGCCAACGTCACGGGCACCCTGGAGTCCCGGGGCGTGCCCGCGGGGACGGCTCAGAGCGTGGCGCGCGACGTCACCGAATCGGTCACCGGCAACGGCGACGCCCGGCCGCCCACCGGCACCGGCCCCGCCGCCGAGGCGACCCGGGACGCGATGTCGGCGATCCGCGTGGACTTCGCGGAGGCCAACCAGTGGGTGTTCTACGGCATGGCCATCGCACTGGGCATCGCCTTCCTGTGCGCCCTGCGGCACCCGGGCGGCAGGGTGGACGCGAACGCGAAGGTGGAGGAACCGGCGGCGCACGCCCGCTGACGCCGCCCGCCGGGAGTGAACAACTCGTCCGTACACCGCCGGAGATGGCCGAACGGTCATTTCCGGCGGCGGCCGTCCGCCCTGCCCCGGGTACGGGCCGGCGACAGAGTGCTGCACTCCCTGTGACGGCAGGGTAAATGCGAGTAATGCCCTGAATGTCTCGCCACTGAGAGGGCACTCAGGGCATGTGCACATACAACAGGGCAAGCGACCGCGCAGGGTGCTGCTCACCGGATGGTTCAGCTTCCAGGACCGGGAGGCGACCGCCGGGGACGTGCTGGCCCTGCGCCGGGTGGAGGACGTGCTGCGGGGGACGGGCATCCCCTACGACGTCGCCTGGAGCCCCCGTTTCCGTCCGGAGGCTTTGCATCTGGACCGGCTGTGGCCCGAGGACTACACCCATCTCGTGTTCGTGTGCGGCCCGCTTCACGGGCCGCAGGTGGAGGAGCTGCACCGGCGGTTCGCGCACTGCGTGCGGATCGCCGTCGGCACCTCGGTGATCGACCCCGGCAGCCCCGCCGTGACCGGCTTCCACCGGGTGCTGCCCCGGGACGGACCGGACAGCGAGCCGGTGGAGGACCTCGCGGCCCGCGCCCCGGACGTGCCGGCGCGGCCCGTGGTCGGGGTGATCCTCGCGCACGGGCAGCACGAGTACGGGCAGTTGCGGCGGCACGGGCAGGTGGCCGAGGAGGTGACGCGGTGGCTGGCCGCGAAGGACTGCGGCAGGCTGGAGCTCGAGACCCGGCTGGACGCGCACGACTGGCACCTGAGCGCGACGCCCGCGCAACTGCAGTCCGTGCTGGCCCGGCTGGACCTGGTCGTCACCGACCGGCTGCACGGACTGGTGATCGCACTGCGGGTGGGCACGCCGGTGCTGGCCGTCGACCCGGTCGCGGGCGGGGCCAAACTGACCGCGCAGGCCCGTGCCTGCGGCTGGCCCGCGCTGGTGCCCGCCGAGCGGCTGGACGTGCGGCAGTTGGACCGCTGGTGGGACTGGTGCCTGACCGGCGGCCGGGTGACCGCGCGGCAGATCCGCGACGGATTCCGCGAGGGCACCGTGCCGGACAGCGCGGACCGGCTCGTCGAAGCACTGGCGCGCCCGGTGCCCGGTTAGCGCAGCGGCCCCACGGGGCATCCGCTTGTACGTCCCCCGCTGTACTTCCCCGCCGCACCTCCCCCCGAGAGACGGTCCGGCCGCCCGGAAGGAGAGAGCGTGTCCATCGGCCGACTTCCCGAGAATGAGCAGCGCATCCTCGACGAGATGGAACGGGCCCTGCGCCGCGACCGTCGCCTCGACCGCAAGCTGCGTACCCATCGAGTGAGCCGTCGCCCCGACCCCGCCCGCGTCCTGGCCCGTCTGGCCTCCTACCGTCCTCGCGTGTGGACCGTGGCGGTCCTGTTCGCGATCTCGACGGGGCTGATGGTGGCCGGGATCGTCACGTCCGAGCCCGGTGTGATCTGGGCGTTCGCCGCGATATGGCCCCTGACGATGTTCGCCGGATTCCGGCTGATGTACCGGTGGTGCGGGAGCTGAGCGCGCCCCTCGCCTCTACGACCGCTGCGCGCCGGGCAGTTCAGCGACGGCGCGCAGCACGTCGTCGGCGGTGATGCGCAGGAGCGCCGGGTCGGGGCGGCGGCCGTGCGGATCGCCCTCCGGGCCGTACCACAGGGCACGGTGGCGCGGGTCCGGCGGCGGGCCCCAGCGACTCGGCGCGACCGGGCCGAACAGGGTGACGGAGCGCACGCCGTGGGCGACCGCGAGGTGGGCGATGCCGGTGTCGCCGCTGACCACGGCGTAGGCACCGGCGACCAGTGCGGACAGCCGTTCGAACGGGATGCCGCCGCCGAACACGTCGGTGTCCGGCAGGCCGGCATCCTTGGCGAGCCGGGCCACCAGGTCGCTCTCGGCCGCACCGCCCGTCACCACGACTCGCAGGCCCCGGGCGCGCAGTTCGGCCGCGACGGCCGCGTACCGCTCGACGGGCCAGCAGCGCGCGGGTGACCCGGCGCCGGGATGCAGGACGACCGCGCCGGGCGCCGGGGAAGCGGCCCGAGGGCGGGACAGCAGCAGGTCGCCCGGGTCGGCGTCGATGCCGTAGGCCCGCAGCAGCCGGCACCAGCGCTCGCGTTCGTGCTCCTCCGGGCACCAGGGCGGGCCCTCGATGCCGGGCAGGTCCGGGTGGGCGAAGGCGAGGAGTTCTCGCGGGCGCAGGCTCAGGAGCAGCCGGTGACTGGGCGGGCCGTTGCCGTGCAGGTCGACGGCGATGCCGGGGGGCGGACCGGTCCAGTCGAGCGTGCGCGGGACGGCCCGGCCGGGGGCACTCGCCGGCAGCAGCCGGTCCACGGCTCCCGTGGCGGCCGCGACCGGCGCGAGCTCGGCGGGCGCCGCCAGCACGAGTTCGTGACCCGGGTAGGCCCGCCGTAGCGCGCGCAGCGCGGGGACGCCGGCGAGGAGGTCTCCGAGCCCGAGGGCCCGCAGGACGAGGAGGCGGGGGCGCTCGGGCGGTGCTGTCCGGTCCGGGGTCATGGCAGCAGCCTGCCGCGTGCCCTCGGTCCCCGCCGCCGCGGAACGCCCATCGGGTGGCACACGACACTGCGGGCCCGGCTCGGTGCGAGCGCGTCCGCCCCACGCGACGCCGGCCGCCGCAAGGGCCCGCCGGGCGGGGTGAGCCGTCACTAGGACCGGGGCTCCGGTGCCTCGCCGGGCCCGCCCCGGCACGGCACCGGAGCCCCCGGGCGCCCGCCGGGTCGGGGCCACGGTCACGGACCCCGCCGGGAGGGAGCCACGGTCACGGACGCCCGCCGGGACGGGGCGGCCTTCACCAGCACCTTCCCTCGGCAGCGCCCTCAGCGCAGCCGCCCGCCACCCACCCCCAGCGGGCCCCACCACCGCCACCCACCCGGAGCGGCGCCGACCGTCACAGCCACTCGCTCGACGCCGCTCCGGCCGTCACCGGTGACCATCCGGCCCGGGGCCGGTCGTGAACGCCTCCTGGATGGGGCGCTCGTCGGCGACGACGCGGCCCTTGGGCGGTCCGTCCAGCACCGCCCGGACGGCGGTGAGCAGATCCGGGGCGACGTGGTCGGCCCGGATGGTCTCCTCGGGTCGGGTACGGCCGTTGGGGACGAGGATGCCGTGGGCGCCCGCCCGGCGCGCGGCCTCGGCGTCCGCGGCGGTGGAGCCGATCACGACGAGCTCGGCGGGGCCCGTGCAGACCCGTCCGCCCGCCCACAGCAGCAGGCCGGGCTGGGGCCTGCGGCAGTGGCAGCCGTCGTCCGGGCCGTGCGGGCAGACGGCGAACACGTCGAAGGGGCCGAGGAGT
Source organism: Streptomyces sp. NPDC126510 (assembly GCF_040302345.1). Lineage (NCBI taxonomy): Bacteria > Bacillati > Actinomycetota > Actinomycetes > Kitasatosporales > Streptomycetaceae > Streptomyces > Streptomyces sp. NPDC126510. The sequence continues at coordinate 80,368 of NZ_JBEORR010000001.1, forward strand.
TCGTCGACGCGGTGCTGGACGCGGCGGACGTCGGCGTCGGTGAGCAGCCCGCTCGCGACACCCGGCTGGTCGGTGACCACACCGGTGCGGATGCCGCGCTCCCGCAGCAGCGCGAGCGCCTCGCGAGCACCCTCGACGGGGCGTACGCGGTCGGGGTCGGCGTTGTTCGGGACGTTCTCGACGAGCGTGCCGTCGCGGTCGAGCAGCACGGCCTTCACCGGGCTCACGGGGTGGCCTCCTCCTGCCAGGCGGGGGTGTGACGGTGGCGCCAGGCACCTGCCAGCCGGTGCCAGGTCGCGGTGGGCGGAATGAGCACGCTGGTCGCCAGCATCGTCGTGACCTCGTGGCGGGTGCGCGGGCCGGGGACGATCCGGGCACGGGCGAACTCCGCCGTGCCGGCCGCCCAGCCGAGGGCGCAGGCCGTGGCGGCCCGGCCGTGCCCGGTGGCGGCGAGGGCGCAGGCGGCGAGGCCGGCGGTCGTGATGGCCGCGTGGGTGCGGATCCGGCCGCGCGGCGCGACGGCCTTGTCCCACCAGTCGGGGCCGTGCAGATGCCGCATGAGGGCGTCGTCGGCGTTGCCGCGCTGCTGGCGTACGGACGCCCAGCGGGAGGCGGAGTGCACGGGGTGACGAGCGGTGCGGCGGCCCTGCCGGATGCGCCAGCCCGAGTCGAGGACCCGCAGCGCGAGGTCGGCGTCCTCGCGGAAGGCACGCCGGAAGCGTTCGTCGAAACCGCCGACCTGCTTGAGGACCTCGGTGCGGTAGGCCATGTCGGCGGTGACCCAGTGGGCGCGGACGAGTCCCGCGGTGCCGCGTTCCCAGTCGGTGGGGCGGCGTTCGCCGGGCAGCGGCACGGCGAGGACGCCCTGGACGCCCGCGGTGTCGGGGGACGCCGCTGCGAGATCCTCGGCCAGCCGGCCGCACCAGCGGGCCCCCACCTGGACGTCGTCGTCGAGGAACACGGTCCACGGCGTATGCACGGCGCGCAGCCCCGTGTTGCGGGCGGCGGCGGGCCCACGACCGCCGCCGCCCAGCACGGTGGTCCGCTCCCGCAGGTCGCCGAGGACGCTCAACGGGTGCCGTAGCGGACCGGGTTCGGGATCGCTCCGGTCGTCGACCAGGACGATCTCCTCGGGGCGCGGCCCCGTCGAGGCGGCGAGCGCGGCGAGACAGTCGGCGAGGGTGTCCGGCACGAGGGTGGGGATCACGACGGCGTACGGGGTCATACGGGCGGCCCTCCCTCCGACGGCATGCGCGGACTGCCGTGCTGGCGAGTGCCGCGGTACGGCTCCCTCAAACACCAGGTCAGGCCGTCGGGGGACAGCTCGGCGACTATACACCGCGTATATACACGCGATGTATAGTCCCGGCATGCCTTCTCCGACCAAGAAGATGAAGAAAACGGGGACCGCGTTCCGAACCGCCGGAACCCTCGCGGCGATCGCCGCCCTCACTCTCGCCCTGAGCGGCTGCACGGGAACCGACACCACGGCTCCCAGCGCCGTCCGGGCCCGCCCGGCCACGGACGTGCAGCCGGCCCGCTTCGGCACCGTGGACTGCCGCGAGGTCAAGTGCATCGCCCTCACCTTCGACGCCGGGCCGAGCGAGCACTCCGCGCGGCTGCTGGACATCCTGAAGGAGAAGCAGGTCCCGGCGACCTTCTTCCTCCTCGGCAAGCGGCACATCGAGAAGTACCCCGAGCTGGTACGGCGCATGGCCGACGAGGGCCATGAGGTGGCCAGCCACACCTGGGACCACAAGATCCTGACCCGGCTGAGACCCGGGGAGATACGCGAGGAACTGGAACGCCCCAACCAGGAGATAGAGCGCCTCACCGGCCGGCGCCCGACCCTGATGCGTCCTCCGCAGGGCCGCACCGACGACACCGTGCACGCCATCTGCCGCGAACTCGGCCTGGCCGAGGTGCTGTGGAGCGTGACCGCCAAGGACTACCGGACGACCGACTCCGACCTGATCACCCGCCGGGTCCTCGCCCAGTCCTCCCGGGACGGGATCATCCTCCTGCACGACCTCTACGACGGCACGGTGCCGGCGGTTCCGGGGATCATCGACGCCTTGAAGGAACGCGGCTTCGTCTTCGTGACGGTGCCCCAGCTGCTGGCACCGGGGAAGGCGGAGCCGGGCGAGGTGTACCGGTAACGCCCCACGGGTTCCCTACGATCGTGCCGTGGCGAACCTCCTGCTCGAACGCACGGCCCCGCTCCCCCTCGACGAGGCGTGGCGGCGGATCACACGATGGCGGCGGCACGGAGACGTGGTGCCGCTCACGGTGGTCAGGGTCGTACCGCACGAGCCGACCCGCGCGGGCACGCTCGTCGTGGCCCGCTCGGGCGTGGGGCCGCTGGCCTTCGACGACCCGATGGAGGTCACCGTGTGGCGGCCGCCCGAGGGAGGGGCGGCGGGGCTGTGCCGGCTGGAGAAGCGGGGCCGGGTGGTGCTGGGGTGGGCCGAACTCGAGGTGCGGCCCGGTCCGGGAGGCCGTACGCGGGTGATCTGGCGGGAGGAGATCCGGGTCCGGTTCCTGCCGTCGCTCTTCGACGGCGCGGTGCGGCACTCCTCCCGGTACGTGTTCGGACGGGCCCTGAACCACCTGCTCCGGCAGCCCTGACCCACCGGCCGCAGGCGCGGCGGCCCCCGGCCGGGATCTCGGGCGGCAGGCACTGAGGCCGCGGCCGGGGCCTCAGGCCACCGACCCGATCCGCCCGACGGTGCCCGGGTCCGGCTCGTGGTGGATCGGTGTGTGCGCTCCGGTCAGGGAGACCCCGCTGCCGCCACGCCGGACGGCGACGATCTCGGACGCGATCGACAGCGCCGTCTCCTCGGGCGTACGGGCCCCGAGGTCCAGGCCGATCGGCGAGCGCAGCCGGCTCAACTCGATGTCGGTGACGCCCACTTCGCGCAGCCGGGCGTTGCGGTCCAGGTGGGTGCGCCGGGAGCCCATGGCACCGACGTACGCCACCGGCAGCCGCAGCGCCAGCTTCAGCAGGGGCACGTCGAACTTGGCGTCGTGGGTCAGCACGCACAGGACCGTGCGGGCGTCGACGTCGGTGCGCTCCAGATAGCGGTGGGGCCACTCGACGACGATCTCGTCGGCCTCCGGGAAGCGCGTCCGGGTGGCGAAGACGGGCCGTGCGTCGCAGAGGGTGACGTGGTAGCCGAGGAACTTGCCCATCCGGACCAGGGCGGAGGCGAAGTCGATGGCGCCGAACACGATCATGCGGGGGGCGGGGACCGAGGACTCGACGAGGACCGTGAGCGGTGCTCCGCAGCGTGAGCCCTGCTCGCCGATCTCCAGGGTGCCGGTGCGGCCGGCGTCCAGGAAGGCACCGGCCTCGGCGGCGACCGTGCGGTCCAGTTCCGGATGGCCGCCGAAGCCGCCCTCGTGGGAACCGTCGGGGCGGACCAGCAGGGCCCGGCCCGTCAGTTCGGGCGGGCCCGACACGATCCGCGCCACCGCCGCCGCCTCCCCTCGGGCGGCGGCGGTGAGCGCGGACGCGACCACCGGGCGGACCGGATCGGCGGCCCGTACCGGGGTGACCAGGATGTCGATGACGCCGCCGCAGGTCAGGCCCACGGCGAAGGCGTCGTCGTCGCTGTACCCGAAGCGCTCCAGGACGGTTTCGCCGTCCCGCAGCGCCTGCTCGCACAGTTCGTAGACCGCGCCCTCGACGCAGCCCCCGGAGACCGAGCCGATCGCCGTGCCCTCGGTGTCCACCGCGAGCGCCGCGCCGGGCTGCCGGGGCGCGCTGCCGCCGACGGCCACCACGGTGGCCACGGCGAAGTCACGGCCCTGCCCGGCCCACCGGTTCAGCTCCTCGGCGATGTCCAGCATCTGTCTCGGTCTCCTTGAGGTTGCGGGGGGGGGCCGACCGTCAGTGGACGCCCAGCCAGCTCTCGATCGGGTTGAGGGCGAAGTACACGAGGAACACCGCCGTGAGGATCCACATGAAGGCGCCGATCTCCCGCCACTTGCCCTGGGCGGTCTTGATGGCAACGTAGGAGATGACGCCCGCGGCCACACCGGTGGTGATGGTGTACGTGAACGGCATCAGCACGACCGTGAGGAACACCGGGACGGCGGTGGCCCGGTCGGCCCAGTCCACGTGCCGGGCGTTCATCAGCATCATGGCGCCGATGACGACGAGGGCGGCGGCCGCGACCTCCTGCGGCACGATCGCCGTGAGCGGGGTGAAGAACAGGCAGGCAGCGAAGAACAGCCCCGTCACCACGGACGCCAGGCCGGTGCGGGCGCCCTCACCGACGCCCGTGGCCGACTCGATGAACACCGTCTGGCCGGAACCGCCGGACACGCCTCCGATCGCGCCGCCGGCCCCGTCGATGAACAGTGCCTTGGACAGGCCCGGCATCCGGCCCTTGTCGTCGGCGAGCTTCGCCTCGGTGCCGACGCCGATGATGGTGGCCATCGCGTCGAAGAACCCGGCGAGCACCAGCGTGAAGACGATCATGCCGACCGTCATCGCGCCGACCTGGCCCCAGCCGCCGAACTCCACGTCCCCGAAGAGCGAGAAGTCGGGCATGGAGACGGCGCTGCCTTGCAGTTCGGGTGCGCCGCCCGCCCACTGCCTGGGGTCGATTACACCGGCGGCGTTCAGGATCGAGGCGACGACCGTGCCGCCGAGGATGCCGATGAGGATGGCGCCGGGGATGTTCCGCGCCTGGAGCATGAAGATCAGCAGCAGGGTCCCGGCGAACAGCAGCACGGGCCACCCGGCCAGTTCGCCCGCCGGGCCGAGCGCGAGGGGCGTGGCCTTGCCCTGGTGCACGAAGCCGGACTTGTAGAAACCGATGAGGGCGATGAACAGGCCGATGCCCATGGTGATGCCGTGCTTGAGCGCGAGCGGGATCGCGTTCATGATCATCTCGCGCAGGCCGGTGATGACCAGCAGCATGATGACCACGCCGTACATCACGCACATGCCCATCGCCTGCGGCCAGGTCATCTCGGGCGCGACCTGGGAGGCGAGCACTCCGGAGACGGAGAGGCCGGCGGCGAGCGCGAGCGGCACCTTGCCGACGAAGCCCATCAGCAGGGTGGTGAAGGCCGCCGCGAACGCGGTCGCGGTGATCAGGGCCGGCTGGGCGAGCGTCTGCCCGGCCGCGTCCTCGCCGGACAGGATCAGGGGGTTGAGCAGGAGGATGTACGCCATCGCCATGAAGGTCGTGACGCCGCCGCGCACTTCACGGGCGACGCTGGACCCTCTGTGGGATATGTGGAAGTACCGGTCGAGCCAGGACCGTCCGGCCGGGACGCGGGTGCCTTCGCCCGCGTCGTCGGCTGTGGTCCTCGGCTCTGTGGACTGCTGGGTCATGGGTGCCGTCTCCCAAGTTTCAAAGGGGGTTGGGATGTTCACGACCCGGGGGACGGCCCGAGACGAACAAGGAGCCCTGGGGGACGAAGCCCCCGGGGGTGACTGCTCAGCCCTCGGAGAGCTGTGTGCCGGTCAGGTGCTCGGGGCGGACCGGCGTCCTGTTCAGCTCCAGACCGGTCGCCGCGCGGATCGCCGCGAGGACCGCCGGAGTCGACGACAGGGTGGGTGCCTCGCCGATGCCGCGCAGCCCGTACGGGGCGTGGTGGTCGGCGAGTTCGAGGACGTCGACCGGGATGGTCGGCGTGTCGAGGATGGTGGGGATCAGGTAGTCGGTGAAGGAGGGGTTCTTGACCTTCGCCGTCTTCGGGTCGACGACGATCTCCTCCATGACCGCCACGCCCAGGCCCTGCGTGGTGCCGCCCTGGATCTGACCGAGCACCGACAGCGGGTTGAGCGCCTTGCCGACGTCCTGGGCACAGGCCAGTTCGATGACCTTGACCAGGCCGAGCTCGGTGTCGACCTCGACGACGGCCCGGTGCGCGGCGAAGGAGTACTGGACGTGCCCGTTGCCCTGGCCGGTGCGCAGGTCGAAGGGCTCGGTCGGCCGGTGCCGCCACTCCGCCTCGACCTCGACGGCCTCGTCCTCGAGGACGTCGACCAGGTCGGAGAGGACCTCACCTGCGTCGGTGACCACCTTGCCGCCCTCCAGGAGCAGTTCGGCCGTCGCCCAGGCCGGGTGGTGGGAGCCGAACTTGCGGCGCCCGATCTCCAGGACCTTCTCGCGGACCAGCTCGCAGGAGTTCTTCACCGCGCCGCCGGTGACGTACGTCTGCCGGGAGGCCGACGTCGAACCGGCGCTGCCCACCTGGGTGTCGGCCGGGTGGATGGTCACCTGCGTGACGCCCAGCTCGGTGCGGGCGATCTGCGCGTGGACGGTGACGCCGCCCTGGCCGACCTCCGCCATGGCGGTGTGCACGGTGGCGACCGGCTCGCCGGCGACGACCTCCATGCGCACCTTGGCGGTGGAGTAGTCGTCGAAGCCCTCGGAGAAGCCCACGTTCTTGATGCCGACCGCGTAGCCGACCCCCCGGACGACGCCTTCGCCGTGCGTGGTGTTGGACAGGCCGCCCGGCAGCTGCCGTACGTCGGCGCCCTCGCTGGACTCCCACTGGCGCTCCGGCGGCATCGGCATCGCCTTGACGCGGCGCAGCAGTTCGGCGACGGGGGCCGGGGAGTCGACGGGCTGCCCGGTGGGCAGGAGCGTGCCCTGCTCCATGGCGTTGAGCCGGCGGAACTCCACCGGGTCCATGCCGAGCCTGGCTGCGAGCTTGTCCATCTGCGCCTCGTAGGCGAAGCACGCCTGGACCGCGCCGAAGCCGCGCATGGCGCCGCAGGGCGGGTTGTTGGTGTAGAGGGCGATGGCCTCGATGTCCACGTCCTCGACCACGTACGGGCCGACGGACAGGGAGGAGGCGTTGCCGACGACGGCCGGGGAGGCGGAGGCGTAGGCGCCGCCGTCCAGGACGATCCGGCACTTCATGTGGGTGAGCTTGCCGTCCTTGGTGGCCCCGTGCTCGTAGTACAGCTTGGCGGGGTGGCGGTGGACGTGCCCGAAGAAGGACTCGAAACGGTTGTAGACGATCTTGACGGGCTTGCCGGTGCGCAGGGCGAGCAGGCAGGCGTGGATCTGCATCGACAGGTCCTCGCGGCCGCCGAACGCGCCGCCGACGCCGGAGAGCGTCATGCGCACCTTGTCCTCGGGCAGGCCGAGCACGGGCGCCATCTGGCGCAGGTCGCTGTGCAGCCACTGGGTGGCGATGTAGAGGTGGACGCCGCCGTCCTCCTCCGGCACGGCCAGGCCGGACTCGGGGCCGAGGAAGGCCTGGTCCTGCATGCCGAAGGTGTACTCGCCCTCGACGATGACGTCGGCCCGCTCCCGGGCGGCTGTGACGTCCCCGCGGACGATCGGCTGGCGGTGGACGATGTTCGGGTGCGGGACGTGGCCCACGTGGTGGTCGTCGCGGTTCTCGTGGACGAGGAGCGCGTCCGGGGCGGTCGCGGAGGCCTCGTCGGTGATGACGGGCAGTTCGCGGTAGTCGACCTTGATTTTCGCGGCGGCCCGGCGCGCGGTCTCCGGGTGGTCGGCGGCGACGATGGCGACCGGCTCACCGTGGTGGCGGACCTTGCCGTGGGCGAGGACAGGGGTGTCCTGGATCTCCAGCCCGTAGTTCCTCACGTCGGTCGGCAGGTCGTCGTACGTCATGACGGCGTAGACGCCGGGCATGGCCAGGGCCTCGCTCGTGTCGATGGACACGATCTCGGCGTGCGCGACGGTCGAGCGGAGGATCTGCCCCCACAGCATGTCCTCGTGCCACATGTCGGAGGAGTACGCGAACTCGCCGGTGACCTTGAGGGTGCCGTCGGGGCGGAGCGTGGACTCGCCGATGCCGCCCTTGGTCCGGGAGCCCTGGGTGATCTTCGTGGGGGTTCCGCTGGGGGACGCCATGATCAGACCGCCTCTGACTGCCGGGCGGCCGCGAGGCGGACCGCGTCCATGATCTTCTCGTAGCCGGTGCAGCGGCACAGGTTGCCCGACAGGGCCTCGCGGATGTCCGCGTCGCTCGGGTTCGGGTTGCGCTCCAGCATCTCGTCGGCCGCGACCAGCAGACCGGGGGTGCAGAAGCCGCACTGGACCGCGCCGGCGTCGATGAACGCCTGCTGGATGGCGGACAGCTCGGTCCCCTCGCCCGTCTGCGAGTCGGTGCCCTTGGCGTCCCATGCCCGGGCGCTCTGCAACGACGTACCGCAGGCGCCGGACGCGCAGCCGCTCTCGGCGCGCTGCCTGGCGAAGTCGGCGAGCCCCTCGACGGTGACGACCTCGCGGCCCTCCACCTGCCCGGCGGCGACCAGGCACGAGCACACCGGCACGCCGTCCAGGCGGACCGTGCACGAGCCGCACTCGCCCTGCTCGCAGGCGTTCTTCGAGCCCGGCAGCCCGAGCCGCTCCCTCAGCACGTACAGCAGGGACTCGCCCTCCCACACGTCGTCGGCTTCCTGCTGACGGCCGTTGACCGTGAAGTTGACGCGCATCACGCAGCTCCCTCGGTGAGGCGGCGGGCGCCGCGGTAGGACTCCCAGGTCCAGGTGAGTGTGCGGCGGGCCATGACGCCGACCGCGTGGCGGCGGTAGCTCGCGGTGCCCCGGACGTCGTCGATGGGGTTGCAGGCGGCGGAGCACAGGTCCGCGAACTGCTTGGCGACCGACGGGGTGATGATCTGGCCGTTGTCCCAGAAGCCGCCCTCCTCCAGCGCGGCGTTCAGGAACTCCTCGGCGGCCTTGGCCCGGACGGGGGTCGGGGCGGCCGAGCCGATCCCGGTCCGCACGGTCCGCGTCCCGGGATGCAGGGCGAGCCCGAAGGCGCACACGGCGATGACCATCGCGTTCCTGGTGCCCACCTTGGAGAACTGCTGCGGCCCGTCGGCCTTCTTCACGTGCACGGCGCGGATCAGCTCGTCGGCCGCCAGCGCGTTGCGCTTCACGCCCGTGTAGAACGCGTCGATCGGGATGCGGCGCGAGCCGCGCACCGACTCGACCTCCACCTCGGCGCCCGCCGCGAGCAGCGCGGGGTGGGCGTCACCGGCCGGGGAGGCGGTGCCGAGGTTGCCGCCGACGCCGCCGCGGTTGCGGATCTGCGGGGAGGCGACCGTGTGCGAGGCCAGGGCGAGACCGGGCAGCTCGCCGCGCAGGTTCTCCATGATCTTCGTGTACGGCACGGAGGCACCGAGCCGCACGCTCTCCTCGCCGACCTCCCATTCGGAGAGGTCGCCGATGCGGTTCAGGTCCAAGAGGTACTCGGGCCGGCGGTGATCGAAGTTGATCTCGACCATCACGTCGGTGCCACCCGCAATCGGCACAGCTGTGGGGTGCTCGGCTTTCGCGGCGAGCGCCTCCTCCCAGCTGGCGGGGCGAAGGAAGTCCATGACCGGCTCTCTTCTTCGTCTTCTCGTGGGGCGTTCAGATTGAGCCAATCCGTGTGCGGCGGTCCCGGCTCGTTCATGTGCTGTTTACGCGTAGTGGCCTCAGTACACAGCGCGCTGCGCCAAGCGAGTCAGTCACGGAAACCATGAAGGAGTTGGCTGGCCAGGAGAGGCATCTTGTAGATTCGTATGAACGGAGGCCCGTGGAAACCTCCTCGTTCTCCTGTGGAAACGCGCGACACAACCGCGTGACCTGGAACACAGCCGGGGCAGGGCTTGATTTCGAGACATGGAACGGCGGCGACGAGAATGCGGCTGCGCGCACTGCTGGACACCGACGCGCTGGGCCTCAAGCTGCTCGGCGGCGAGGACGAGCTGGACCGCAGCGTGCGGGGTGTGATGACCACCGACCTGCGCGACCCCAGCCGCTACCTCGCGGGCGGCGAACTGGTGCTCACGGGCCTGGCCTGGCGCCGGGACGCGGGCGACTCGGAGCCGTTCGTCCGCATCCTCGTACAGGCGGGTGTGGCGGCGCTCGCCGCGGGCGAGGCCGAGCTCGGCGACGTGCCGGAGGACCTGGTCGTGGCCTGCGCCCGGCACCGCCTCCCGCTCTTCGCGGTGCACGAGTCGGTGGCGTTCGCGACGATCACCGAGCACGTCGTGCGGCAGGTCTCCGGCGAGCGCGCCGGAGACCTCGCGGCGGTCGTCGACCGCCACCGCCGCATGATGACGGCGGGCCCGGCGGGCGGCGGCCCCGACGTGGTCCTGGACCTGCTCGGCACGGACCTGGACCTGCGGGCCTGGGTCCTCTCCCCCACCGGCCGCCTGATCGCGGGCTCGAAGGCGACGGGTCCCGCCCTGCCGGCCGAGACGTGCGCCCGGCTCGCCGGGGAGCACCTGGCCGCCACCCGGACGGGCCGCCGCGGCCCCCACCGCGTCGTCCTGGGCGCCACGACGTACTCCCTGTTCCCGGTCCGCTCCACGGGCCGCTCCCCGCACTCGGCGCGGGACGTGCGCGAGACCGTCCTGGCGGACTGGCTGCTGGCCGTGGAGGCGGACGCCGGGGACTGGCCCGAGGAGCGCCTGGACCTGCTCTACGGCGTCACCCAGCTGATCGCGGTCGAACGGGACCGCCGCGACGCGGCCCGCACGGTCCGCCGCCGCCTGGCCCAGGAGGTCCTGGAACTGGTCCAGACGGGCGCGGCACCCGCCGAGATCGCCGCCCGCCTGCGCGTGGCCGCGCCGGTGCTGCTGCCCGGTCTGGGCGCCGCGCCGCACTGGCAGGTGGTCGTGGCCCGCGTCGACTGGGAGGGCGGGGAGGTCGAGGGCGGCCCGGTGGCCCAGGCTCTGCTGGAGGAGGTCCTCGTGGATCCGGCGGTCGCGGGGCCGGAGCACTCCGACCGCATCGCGGTGGCCCACACGGGAGACGAGGCCATCGCCCTGGTCCCCCTCCCGGCCGTCTCGGCGGAGCACGACGGCTCGGAGACGGGCGTCCTCGCGGACACGCTCCTGGCGTCGGTTCGGGACCCCCTCACGGCGGGCCTCGACGACGACGGCCGGCTCACCCTGGGCGTCAGCGCGGCCGTCCACTCGGCGGAAGGCCTGCGCGGCGCGCTGGAGGAGGCCCGCCACGCCCGGCGCGTCGCCGCGGCCCGCCCGGGCCGGGTCTGCGCGGCCGGCCACCAGGAACTGGCCTCGCACGTCCTGCTGCTGCCCTTCGTCCCGGACGACGTCCGCCGCGCCTTCACGGCCCGCCTCCTGGACCCGCTGCGGGACTACGACCGCCGCCACCGCGCCGAGCTGATCCCGACGCTGGAGGCCTTCCTCGACTGCGACGGCTCCTGGACCCGCTGCGCCACCCGTCTGCACCTGCACGTCAACACGCTGCGCTACCGGGTCGGCCGGATCGAGCAGTTGACGAGTCGTGACCTGTCACGCCTCGAGGACAAGCTGGACTTCTTCCTGGCACTGCGCATGAGCTGATACGCGGGGTGTCCCGGCGGCAAACGCGGGGCACCCCGGAGTCCCACGACTTTGTGAAATCCTTCACCCACCCCCTTGGCCCGGCCCGCCGATTCGTGCTGAGATGCCGCCACCACTCAACAGCTCGATGGCGTGCTCGGGGAGGGCAACGTGGCGCATACCGCCATGTCTGGTAACGGAACGACCGCCGGTGACGATCCCCTCCAGACCGCGGTATGGCGGCTGCGCTCCCGCGGGTGCTGGGCCGACGCGGCCGCCCTGCTGCTGCCGGCCACACCCGCGGCCGCGCTGCAACGCGCGGCGCTGCTGGCCGAACGGTGTCTGTACACCGAGCAGGGCTGGGAGGAGGCCGAGGACGCGCTGCGCACGGCCGAGGCGATGGCCCACAGCGACGACGAACGGGGCGCGGCCGCTTGTGAACGCGGGTACCTGGCCTACGCGGCGACCGTGCTCGCGGTACGGGACCGGGCCGACGAGGCACGGGCCGCGCTCGGCCGGGCGGCGGCACTGGTCCCTCCGGGGGCTCCCGCGCGGGCTCTGCTCGACTTCCGGCGCGGGCTCCTGGCCGAGAACCTGACGAGCGCGCCCCAGGCCGCCCGGGCCGCGTACCGCCGTGCCCACGCGGGCGCGACGGCGCACTCCGATCCGCTGCTGCTGTCGTTCACCTGGCGCCACCTGGCCGGGCTCGCCCTGCGCGAAGGGGAGCTGGCGGAGGCACGGCACGGATTCGCGGAGTCGCTGCGGATCCGGGAGGAGCTGGGCTATCTCGTCGGTACGGCGCCGGCGCTGGTGTCCCTCGCCGACACCGAAACCGAACCGGAGGCGTCCCGACTGCGGGAGGAGGCCCGCCGGCTGTTCCGCCTCCTGGGGGGCGTACCGACGTGGCTGGCCCGCCAGTTGGCTCCGCCGGTACCGCCGGCCGCGACGGCCTGAGGCGTTCGACGGCGAAGCCGGTCGGTCGTAACGCCTGTTCAGCGCCGAACGGGCACGGTAACTCTCCCCACGCACCTGCCCGGCGACGAGGAGGCGCGCCGAACGTGTACAGCGCACGACGGGGCATGCCCAAGTGGCCTCTGCAGGCGGCCATTGTGGGCTCCGGTTCACGCACCGCCCGGGAGACGTTCCTGCGCTTGGGCACCGTGCGCCGCGGGTGCGGCCACCCCACTCCCGCACCCGCGTACGGCGCGAAGGGGCCGTGTCGGGGGGTGTCCGCCCGCAGCGGTTGTCGCCTCGACGGACAGTCAGTCGGCGTGCAAGCCCATCGCGACGTTCCGAGGACGGACACCCCCCGGCGCGGCCCCGACCCACCACCCGGCGCAAGGCGAAGAGGCCACCACCACCCGGCGCCACGCGAAGACACGACCCCCACCCGGCGCCACCGCTCAGCCGGCAGCAGCCGCCCCCGCGAAATGCTCGCCCACCAGCGCCCGCACCACATCCAGATCCCGTGCGACCAGCGCGTCCAGCAACGCCGTGTGCTCGTGCGCGTCCGCCAGCAACTCCGCGCGCCCCCGGACTCCCCGGCCACCCCCGACCAGCGGCCACTGCGCCCTGCGGTGCAGGTCCTCCGCGATCCGGACCAGCTGCACGTTGCCTGAGAGGGACAGCACAGCCCGGTGGAACCCCCGGTCGGACTCCGCGTAGGTCGCGCGGCAGCCCGAGGACGCCGCGCGGACCGTCGCCTCGGCGAGGGGCCGCAACTCGGCCCAGCGTTCGGCCGGCACGGTACGGGCCAGCCGCAGCATCACCGGGACCTCGATCAGCGCCCGGACCTCGGCCAGTTCGCCCAGTTCCCGCACGCCCCGCTCGACCACCCGGAATCCACGGTTCGGCACGACCTCGACGGCCCCTTCGAGGGCCAGTTGCTGCATGGCCTCCCGGACCGGCGTCGCCGACACCCCGAACCGCTCTCCCAGCACCGGCGCCGAATACACCTCCCCGGGCCGCAGATCCCCCGCCACGAGCGCGGCCCGCAGCGCGTCCAGGATCTGCCCGCGCACCGAGGCCCGCTGCACCACCGGCCGGACGGCGGCCGGCGCGGCCGGCTCGCTGTGCGTGTGCTCGCCCCGCACCTCTCCGGCCTGCCGCGGCACCCGAACCTGCCCGGGCGGGCCACTCGCCCCGGACTGCCCACTCGACCCGGACGGGTTCGCCACCGCCCACGGAGTCCCCGTGCTCGCGGAGCCCTGCGCTCCCTGCCTCACGGGTCCTCCTCCGGACGTATCGGTACTTGGGGTCATTACGGCGGGTTGTTACTCGTCCGTCAAGCACCATAAGCGCCCCGGCGCCGAGTTCACATCTTCGTTCAACTTTTCAAGATCTTGAGTAAGGTTAGGCTTACCTTCAAGACCCCGTTTCACCCGACGGATCGGTGATCACATGCCTGCGCCCCTTTCGGCCGTCTCCGGCGCCTACACCCGCCTGGCCGAGGTCCTCCCGGGGCTCGCCGTCACCGAACTGGACGCAGCGGACGCGACCCCGCACGGCCACGGCTGGACCACCGCCGCCGACCTCGCGGCCGCCGGCCCCGCCCTCGACCGCTTCCTGGCGTGGGACGTGGACCAGATCCAGCGGGACTACGGCACGCAGGCCCGCCCCGACGTCGTCGCGAGCTTCGGCCTGCACCGCTACGCCTGGCCCGCCTGCCTCCTGATCACCGTGCCGTGGTTCCTGCACCGCCGGGTCCCCCGCTACCCCGTGACCCATGTCTCCTACGACCGCACCGCCCCGGGCCACGCCCTCGGACACCTGGCCGTCCGCCCCGCCGGCTTCGCCTGCCTGCCCGGCGACGAGGCGGCCGCGCTGCCCGGCGCCCGGGTCGTCCCCGACGAGGAGGCGCTGCGGGCGGAGGTACGGGCGGCGGTCGCCGAGCACCTGGAGCCGGTGCTGACCGCTTTCGGCCCCCGGATGCGGCGCCGCGGGCGCGCCCTGTGGGGTATGGCGACCGACGAGATCGTCGAAGGGCTGTGGTACATCGCCCAACTGCTCGGCGAGATCGAGGAGCGGCGTGCGATGCGCGAGCTGGAGCTGCTCCTGCCGGGGGCGACCAAGCCGTACGTCGGCACGGCCGCGTTCCGGGAGCTGACCGGCCCGGGCGGCGAGCCCCTGCTCACCCGGGACCGCGCGAGCTGCTGCATGTTCTACACGCTGCGCCCCGAGGACACCTGCGCGACCTGCCCGCGCACCTGCGACACGGACCGCGTCACCAAGCTGCTGGCGACGGCCGGTTGAGGAACGGGCGGGGTGCGACTCCCCAGCCGTCCCGTAAGATCGTCGCGGAACCGGGCACCCCCGTACCCACAGGCGATTCACATCATCCCCACGTGTCACGGGAACTTTCCGGAGAACCGCTCGTACGGGTAGTCTTGTTCGAACTCAACTTCCGAGCCTCAAGCGGCAGTTCGAGCAGAACGCCGCCCTGGGCATTCCCTTGCACTTCCTTGGCGGCCTCTTGCCCCGAAACCCCCTGAGGGTCGGTGCGATTGGGCCACTATGGCGGGCGTTACGCCCTATCCCAATGCAAGGGACCACCCAGATGAGACTGACCGACATATCGCTGAACTGGCTGCTTCCGGGCGCCGTGCTCCTCCTGGGCATGCTGGCGGCGGTGGCGGTGCTCGCGCGCGGCAAGCGCTCCTCGGTCAAGGACACGAGCGCGGACGACTCCTGGGAGCGCAGCGAGGAACGCCGCAGACGCAAGGAAGCCCTCTACGGCACCCTCTCTTACCTCCTTCTCTTCTGCTGTGCGGCCGTCGCCGCCCTGCTCTCCTTCCACGGCCTGGTCGGCTTCGGCGAGCAGAACCTCGGACTTTCGGGCGGCTGGCAGTACCTCGTCCCGTTCGGCCTGGACGGCGCGGCGATGTTCTGTTCCGTCCTCGCGGTGCGCGAGGCCAGCCACGGTGACGCCGCGCTCGGCTCCCGGATACTGGTCTGGACGTTCGCCTTCGCCGCGGCCTGGTTCAACTGGGTGCACGCGCCCCGGGGCATCGGCCATGCGGGCGCCCCCCACTTCTTCGCGGGCATGTCCCTGTCTGCGGCGGTCCTCTTCGACCGCGCTCTGAAGCAGACCCGCCGCGCCGCGCTGCGGGAGCAGGGTCTGGTGCCCCGTCCGCTGCCGCAGATCCGCATGGTGCGCTGGCTGCGGGCCCCCCGGGAGACCTACCGCGCCTGGTCGCTGATGCTCCTTGAAGGTGTGCGCAGCCTGGACGAGGCGGTCGACGAGGTGCGCGACGACAAGCGCAAGAAGGAAGAGACCCGCCAGCGGCGGCGCGACCAGCAGCGCGTGGAGCGGGCCCAGCTGAAGGCGATCAGCCGCGGTCACCGCGGCCACTTCGGCCGAGGTGGCGGGCGGCAGGTCGAGGTGCAGGTGGAGCGCGGCTCCTCGCAGGTCTCCGCGGAGCCTGCCATATCCGCGCCGGACCCCCTGCCCGTGCGCTCGCGTCCCTCCCTTCAGCCGGTACGCAAAGGAGCTGACCCGGTGACCGTCGACCTCACCGCGGAGGACGACACCATGGCGCTGCCGCGTCTGGACTCCCTGGAGCGCAAACTCAAGGACCTCGAGCAGCAGTTCGGTTGACCGAGCCGTGACGGAGCGGCGAAGGGGCGTGGCCTGCGGGCCGCGCCCCTTCCGCGTTCACGCCGCCCCGGCCCCCAGCTCGAACCAGACGGCCTTGCCCACGCCGTGCGGCCGGACACCCCAGGCGTCCGCGAGGGACTGCACCAGGAACAGGCCCCTGCCGTTCGTGCCCTCGTCGGCGACCGGAGCGCGCGGCCGGGGTCTGCGAGCGACGAAGTCCCGGACCTCCACCCGCAGTCCGCGGGGTCCGACGGTGGCCGTGAGGACCGCGTCGTGTTCGGTGTGCACGATCGCGTTGGTGACGAGCTCACTGGTGAGCAGTTCGGCCACGTCGGACTGCCCGTGCTTCCCCCACTGGCCGAGCAGTTCCCGCAGGGCCCTGCGGGCTTCCGGGACGGCCCGGAGGTCCGCCCGTCCGAGTCGGCGCCTCAACTGCGGCGCCTGATCGTGTTCTCTGACATCGTCGGTCCTGTCCTCCACCGTCTTCGCCGAGAAGCCCCCGATCGCTATGGGACCGCCTCGTCGTGCCTGCCTCTCCATGACCCCCGCCCGCGCGCCGATGTCGGTTCCCCTCCTGCTCGAACACGTTCACGGGGATCCATGCCCGATCGGAAACGCGGCAGTCATGTCGAATCGTCAACGACCGGGTGTTCGGCCACCGGAACGGGCCGGGCGCCCCGGGGTGGCGGGCCGCCGAGCGGTACGGCGACGGAGCGGAGGGGGACAAGAGGGTAGCCGGTCATCGTCCCCGGACGGATCCTGACCGCCGGAGATCGGACGAAGGACCGACGGACGGCTGCCGATCCCCGCGTACCCGGCGGTACACCGGGGTGGCCGGCCCCCGGCGCGGCGCTTCGGTGAAGTTGGCCGAAGTACGACGGTCTTGACGGGCCCCGCACCCGGTGCGGGGCCGTCCTCCCCACCCCCGTGGCGGGAGGACGGCCCCGGTCTTCCGGCGGACGCGCGGTCAGTACAGCTTGTTGACGGCGGTGGTCGTCGTCTTCTTGAAGGCGGCGACGGGAGCGTCGTCGAAGTCGCCCATCTGGCCCCACGACACGACGGTGACGGTCCTGCCGTCCCGGCCGACGGACAGCAGCGAGATGTCCGTGGCGCCCCAGGACGTCTCGGTGTGCAGACCGCGGACGCGGGCGCCCTCCTCGACGGGCAGCGAACCGTAGTCCCGGCCCTCGGCCTCGATGTCCGGGTCGTTCTTCTCGATGCGGTCGGCGCAGGTGCGGATCAGGTCGTCGTAGTGCTTCGCCAGGGCCTTGGCCAGGGCGGGTGTGTCCGCCACGACGGTCAGCTGCACGGCGTTGGTGTCCAGGTCGGTCCGGAACTCCCGGTGGCGGTAGTCGTAGGAGGGCACGCCCTCCGTGCTCACGCAGGAGCCGAGTCCCTCCGGGAACCCCTCGGTGACCGGGCCGGCCGTCCAGGCCGACGTCGGGTGCGGCGGCAGCTGGGACGCCGACAGGAACTTCGGTGCGGCGGCCTTCGGCGCGGCACCGGCGGCCGGTGCCGTGAGGACCGTGCCCGCCGCGAGGGCGGCGACGGTGAGTGCGGTGAGAGCGCTTGCTCGCATGCGCATGGGCATGGGTGATCCCCCGTGGGTGAGTGCGGTGTTGTGGATGCCGCGGCCAGGCCGGCTGGTCGGCCCGGGCCTGGTCGGTGCGACACCAAGAGCATCAGCGGTCCCACCGCCCGGATGCAACAACCCGCGACCGATCGGGCCCGGTGGAACCATCCCAGCCCGTCTGACGTGCAGGTACATGGGGTGCCTGGGATGCCGTTCCGGGCCGGTTCGACCTATGAGACGGGGGTACGGTGTCGGCTCACGACGACGTCGACGGCGTCGGGGAGTTCGCGGCGCTGCTGAGGACGTTCAAGGAGCGCACGGACCGCAGTTACGGTTCGCTGGCCCGCCGCCTGGCCATGAACACCTCGACCCTGCACCGCTACTGTGCGGGCGACGCGGTCCCGGTCGACTTCGCCCCCGTGGAGCGTTTCGCCGCCCTGTGCGGGGCGTCCCCGGAGGAACGTCTGGAGCTGCACCGCCGCTGGCTCCTGGCGGTGGCGGCGCGGCAGCGGCCCCGGACGGCGGGTACCGGCGGCGAGGTCGCCGCCCGGGCGGATGAACCGGGGCACGCACCGGCCGTCGTCGACGTCCTGACGAACGGCCCGGATTCCGCCCCGCCGGACGGCCCGGTGGAGGACACTGCGGCAGACCCCCCGCTCCCCCACCGCCCCTGGTACCGCCGCAGACGCGTCGCGGTCGGACTGGCCGCCGTCTGTGCGGCGCTTGCGGCTCTCGCGAGCCTCGCCGCGTTGCCGGACGACCGGCGTGCCACCGGCGGCCGGGCCCCGGTGTCCGGGCCGGCCCCGTCCGGTACGGCGACGGCGGAAGCCCGGGACCGGAAGAGCGGCTCGCCCACCCCGAGCGACAGTTCCCCCACCACTCGGCGGCCCTCGCCGTCCGCCACCCCGAAGCAGCCGAAGCCCTCCCCGACCCCCTCCACCCGCACCACCCCGCCTCCCGGAACAGCCGGCTCCGCCCCACCCCTCACCTGGTCGGCCGACTCCCAGGCCTGGAAGCTCGGTTGCGGACACGACTACGTCATCGCCAAGCCTCCAGCGCAGGTCCCACCGCCACCGGTCCCCCAGGACGCCGGGGTCTGGGCGGCGTCACAGAACGCGGTGCACGGCGGCGAGACGCTCGTGCGGTTGTCCGTGCAAGGGCGCACCGACACGGCCGTCGTACTGGAGGCGCTGCGCGTGCGCGTGGTGGGACGGACGGCCCCGGCGCTGGGCAACGCCTATGCCATGGACCAGGGCTGCGGCGGGGCGATCACCCCGCGCTCCTTCGACGTGAACCTGGACAAGGACCGCCCCATCGCCCGCGCTGTCGCCGGGAACGACACCGGTACGCCGATCCCGGCGGTGCGCATGCCCTACCGGGTGTCCGCCCAGGACCCCGAGGTGCTGCTGGTCAACGCCAGGACCCAGGCGTGCGACTGCCGCTGGTACCTGGAGCTGGACTGGTCCTCCCAGGGCCGCAGCGGCACGGTCCGCATCGACGACGGCGGCCGCCCGTTCCGCACCAGCGGCATCGCGGGGCTGTCCCGCTACCTGTACGACACCTCGGCACGCCAGTGGAAGCCGTACCGCTAGGGCCTGTTCCTGGTTCTGATCACGAGGCTGAGCGGAGGCTGCGGATCCAGATCACCGCAACGCGGCAGTGGACCGTGAGCTGTACATCCCGCGCTCGTGGACGTGCGCCCCGGCCCGCTGCCGGGCCGCAGGCCTGGGCGAGGGCACCGTCTTCGCGACCAAGCTGGTATGTGCTCGCCGTCGCCTGCTCCCATGAAGTCACGGCCGACGCCGGGAAGTTCCGCGCGGATGCCCTGGCCGTCAATTGGTCTGTTCGTGGTGCGTCGTCACGGCGTCACCATTCCGCGACCTGCAGTCATAAGCTGAGACTTATCAACCGGCGGGAATGATGGCCAATCACGGTCCCTGACAACGGTGCGCTCGGGCTGAAAGTATCCGAGCACCGCACCGAGAGGACTGACAGAGAGTGGAAACACCATCTCTTTCACAGTTCCTCATTCGGGCACCGCGTGATTGAGAAGGAGATGTCTTGCCCGCCATTCGGAAGACCATGCTCACGGTTGCGGCTCTGGCCGGAATCGTCATCACCACCCAGCCGGCCTTCGCCCAGCCCCAGGCAAGCGGCAGCTGGCGCGCCTACAGCGAGACCAATTACAAGGGTCTGGACACGACGTTCTCCGGGGAAGTGGGGGAATGTAAGTACGTCGGCGACAACTGGAACGACAAGACCCGGTCCGCCAAGTCGTCGAGCGCCACCACCAGGGTGGAGTTGTGGGACAACGCCGACTGCACCGGTGGCTCGATCGTCATCGACGGATCCGGCTACTACGCCATCGGTGCGTGGGTCAGCGGCTACCGGGTCTCGAGCGTCTAGCGGTAACGCCCCGGTTCCCGCCTCCCGCTCACCGGCCGCCCGCCTCCTGGAGTCCGCGGCTGCGGGTGGCGCTGCGGGCGGCTTGCCGGATGGCGGTGATGGCGGGCTCGTCACGACGCTCGGCGAGCCAGACCAGGGCCGACGTGCAGGGCGGCAGGTCCTTGACATCGACGTAGCGAACGCCTGGACGGGGAAACAGGTCGCGGGCCGCGGCCGGCAGGAAGGCCATGGCCTCCCCCCGGGCCACGGTGTGCAGCAGCGTCTCCATGTCCGTGACGACGGGCCCGTACCGCGCGGGGCTGCCGTCAGGGCGGGGATCGACGGCCCAGAACTCCCTCCAGGGGCGCGGCACCTGCGGGGGCCAGTCGACCACGGGGTGGCCGGCGAATTGGGCGAGAGCGGTGTCGGCCAGCCGGGCCAGGGGATCGTCGGCCGGAAGACACGCCACCCGTGGCTCGGTGGCCAGATGCTGTTGCTCGATGCTCTCCGGCACAGGAGGTCGCCCGAACACCACATCGACTTCCTTGTCCTGCAGGGCGGCAGCGAACCGGTAGGCGTCCAGGGTGACCATGTGCACCGTCAGCAGCGGGTGGCCTTCCTCCTGCAGGGCCCGCAGCACGGCGTGCGTATGAGGCATGGCGGCCTCTGCTCCGACGGTCCCCACGACGAGCCGGCCCGAGACGCGACGCACCTGCGAGTCGGCGGTGCGGCGCAGCTGCACCATGGCGTCGACCGCCGCCCTGGCCGCGGGGAGCAGCGTCCGCCCGGCGTCTGTCAGATCGACCATCCGGTTGGTGCGCTCGAACAAGCGCACCCCCAGGCGTTTCTCCAGGCCACGAATCTGCTGGCTCAACGCGGACTGGGTGATGAAGAGAGAGGCGGCAGCGCGCCCGAAATGGCGCATTTCCCCGAGAACGATGAACAAACGCAATTGGTGAATACTGGGCTCGGCCTCACTACCTGTAGTCATCGACACTACACCGGACCAGCGAATCGAAGGAGACAGGGAAAGTGAAGAAGCGTATGTGGGGGTCGCTGCTGGCGGCCGCTTTCACCAGCATTCTGGTCACCGCGCCCACGGCGTCGGCGGCACCCGATCCGGAAGGCTGCGCCAAGGGCAATTTCTGCGTGCACAGCAACGCCAATTTCACGGGGCTGGTGCTGCGCAGCGGCGGCAACTGGTCCGGAAGCGTTCCGTTCCGCTCCATTTCCAACAACGGCGTGCCCTATCCGGGTCTGGACCACATCGAGGTCCACTGGCACTGGGCGGGGGACACGACCCGGGTCCAGTGCCTGCACTACAACCCCGACCCGAATGGCCACTCGATGGTCGCGGACTATCCGGGAGCCCAGGCCTACGTCACGAAGGTGCGGTGGCGGGGCGAGTGCTGACGCCTCATCGGACCGGCCCTCCTCGCTCGGCATGGCGCTCCTTGTGGCTGGACTGGTGGGGGTGTGCTGACGCCCCCACCAGGCTAGGAGGATGCCGACCGGGCCGGTCCTGACAGACGTCAGGGTCAGGGCCGGGGCACGTTGCGCAGGTTGGAGCGGGCCATCTGCAGCATCCGGCCGACCCCGCCGTCCAGCACCATTTTCGAGGCGGACAGGGCGAAGCCCGTCACCATCTCGGCCTTGATCTTCGGCGGGATGGACAGCGCGTTGGGGTCGGTGACGATGTCGACGAGGGCGGGTCCCTTGTGCTTGAAGGCGTCCTTCAGGGCTCCGGCCAGATCCTTGGGCTTCTCGACGCGCACCCCGTACGCGCCGCAGGCGCGGGCGACGGCGGCGAAGTCGGGGTTCTTGTTCGCGGTGCCGTACGACGGGAGGCCGGCGACCAGCATCTCCAACTCGACCATGCCGAGGGAGGAGTTGTTGAACAGCACGACCTTCACGGGCAGGTCGTACTGCACCAGCGTCAGGAAGTCGCCCATCAGCATGGAGAAGCCGCCGTCGCCGGACATCGACACGACCTGCCGCTTGCGGTCGGTGAACTGGGCGCCGATCGCCATGGGCAGCGCGTTCGCCATCGAGCCGTGGGAGAAGGAACCGATGACGCGGCGGCGGCCGTTGGGTGAGATGTAGCGGGCTGCCCAGACGTTGCACATACCGGTGTCGACGGTGAACACGGCATCGTCGGCGGCCACTTCGTCGAGCACGGACGCCGCGTACTCGGGGTGGATCGGCGTGTGCTTCTCGACCTTGCGGGTGTACGCCTTGACCACCCCCTCCAGCGCGTCCGCGTGCTTCTTCAGCATCCGGTCGAGGAAGCGCCGGTTCTTCTTCTCCTTCACCCGCGGGATCAGGCAGCGCAGCGTCTCCCGTACGTCGCCCCACACCGCGAGGTCCAGCTTCGAGCGGCGGCCGAGGTTCTCGGGCCGGACGTCGACCTGGACGATCTTCACGTCGTCGGGGAGGAAGGCGTTGTAGGGGAAGTCGGTGCCGAGCAGGATCAGCAGGTCGCACTCGTGGGTGGCCTCGTAGGCGGCCCCGTATCCGAGCAGTCCGCTCATGCCCACGTCGTAGGGGTTGTCGTACTGGATCCACTCCTTGCCGCGCAGGGCGTGCCCGACCGGGGACTTGATCTTCCCGGCGAACTCCATGACCTCGGCGTGCGCTCCGGCGGTGCCGCTGCCGCAGAAAAGGGTGACCTTGCCCGCCTCGTCGATCATCTCGACGAGCCGGTCGATCTCGGCGTCCCCCGGGCGGACCGTCGGACGGGAGGTCACCAGGGCGGTCTCGGCGGCCTTTTCGGGGGCGGGCCGGTCGGCGATGTCTCCGGGCAGGGTGACGACGCTGACGCCGCTGCGGCCGACGGCGTTCTGGATGGCGGTCTGGAGCAGCCGCGGCATCTGCTGCGGGCTGGAGATCATCTCGCTGTAGTGGCTGCACTCGGCGAACAGCCGGTCGGGGTGGGTCTCCTGGAAGTAGCCGAGGCCGATCTCGCTGGACGGGATGTGCGAGGCGAGGGCGAGAACCGGGGCCATGGAGCGGTGGGCGTCGTAGAGGCCGTTGATGAGGTGGAGGTTGCCGGGGCCGCAGGAGCCGGCGCAGGCGGCGAGGGAGCCGGTGATCTGCGCCTCGGCGCCGGCGGCGAAGGCGGCGGTCTCCTCGTGCCGGACGTGGATCCAGTCGATGGCGGAGTTGCGGCGGACGGCGTCGACGATCGGGTTGAGGCTGTCGCCGACGACTCCGTACAGCCGTTTGACTCCGGCGCGGGTCAGGATGTCGACGAACTGTTCCGCGACGTTCTGTTTGGCCATGGTTCTCGTCTGCCCCTTCGGTCTCCTGGGATCCCTCCGGGTTCCATCAAGTCACACCGGTCGCGCTCACGCCTCCCACACGGCGGCGGCCGTACGGTCGTCCGCATAACCCTTGACCCGTACTTGGGAGTCGGCGAGGAACGCGGCGAGACCGGGCGGGTCGGGGCGGGACCACCGCTCGGCGAGGTACTCGCCCAGTTCGGGCTCGCCGCGCAGGGGGTCGGCGAGGCCGCCACTGCACATCAGGAGCGTGTCACCCGGGCGGGCGACGGAGGTCCGGAAGCGGAAGGGCTCGCGCGGCGGCTCAGGGGCCGGTTCGTACGGGCTGGGCGGGGTCGGGATGCCCAGGTCCATGGTGAGCCGGTCGCCCTCGGGGGTCTCGGAGGGCGGCGACCCGAAGCCCCTGACGGGATCGCCCTTGGCCTTGGTGACCTGCGGCTCGATGTCCTGCCACTCCCCCTCCCGCAGCCGGAACAGTCCGCCCGGTCCGACCCCGAAGAACACCCGGGTCCGGCACTCGGGGTCGGCCGACAGCAGCAGGCAGCGCAGGCTGGCCGCGTACTCCCCGGGGTCGACGCCCTGCTCGGAGGCGCTGGCCCGCAGCTTGCCGAGGCTGCGGTCGGTGAGGCGGTGCAGCCCGGACTTCAGGTCGCCGCGCCTCCCGTCCCTTATATCCTCCACCAGCCGTGCGTGGCTGCGTCCGACGGCTCGCGCGATCCAGTGACAGGCCTCGGCGGCGGCACGGTGCGCCCCGGGCGCGGCCCGGGCCCCGGTCGCCATCGCCACCAGCAGCAGCGCGTGCTCCCCCGCTCCGAACCGGGCGGTGAGCAGCGCGTCCCGGCGGGGTTCTCCGCGATACCGCGCGGAGTCCCCCCGCAGGGAGACGGCCCGCACCGTACAGGCCCCGTACCGGGCCCCGTCCAGCACGGTGTCCGCCACGAGATCGTCGAGGTCGTCCGGATCGGCGGCCGGAAGAGCGGTGGGTTCGGCGTCGTACGTGGGCGGCCGCGTGCCGACGTGACCCCGGGACCGGGATACGGGCTCGGGACGCGCGATCCGGGGGCTGTGTTCGTCGGGAGAGGGGTTGGTGGCCGGGGGTGAGGGCGCCTCGGGCGGCGGCTCGGCGGGGAGCGGCGGCACGGGCCGCCGGTCGGTCGTGGGGTATGCGGTGCCGCCCGGCCCGGCGGCGGGCGGCACGGACGGGCGGGGCGGACACTCGCGGGGCCCGGTGACGGGGGGCGGCGGGGCGGCCGCCGTGGCCGGGTGCGCCTCGGGGCGCGGCCGGCTCGGAGGGTCCGTGGGAGGCGGCGGGACCCGGGGCGTCCCCGCGTCGGGCACCGTCGGCGCGGGCGGCTGCGCCGAGCTCTGCGAGGCGGAGGCGGAGGGTCCCGGGCGCTCGTCCGTGGGTGTCCGGGTGGTGGGGGGCTGGTCGGGGCGCCGCGGTGGGCGGTGCGCGGTCGGGAAGCTCACCGGTCCGGCGGGGCCGGGCGGTGGTGGCTCCCAGGGCGCGCGTTGTTGCGGGGGCCTGCCGTTCGGGCGGGGCGTGGGCGGCACGTCGTCGGCCCCGGTCCGGGGCGCCGGGACCACCGGCTCCGCTCCGAAGGGCCGGTCCGACGACCGGTCCGAGGAACCCGACCGGTCCGAGGAACCCGACCGGTCCGGGGAGCCGGTCCGCCCCCGCGTTCCGTCTCGCACCGCCCCCGACGCCGACGCGAACCGGTCGTCGAGGGAATCCCGCGCCGGTGCGGGGCCCGTGTCGTCGGTGGAGTCGTCGTACAACTCCCTCCACCAGTCGTCCTCGTGACCGGTGGGCCTTCCCCCCTGCTGGCTCATGCCCGTAATTGTCCACCGCACGAGCCGGATGAAAACGGGGCTTGTGGAAAAAACCGGCCCACCAAGGGACGGTGAACGGCACGTCGAGTGAGCCGTAGAACGGTCATGCGAAATGCGGAGCCCGGCGCGGCGCGAGGGTCTGACCTGCGGGTCTGAGCCCCGGCCATGCTTCTGACCTGCGCGTTCTCCGGTTCTCCGGCAGTCTGGTCAGATGGGAGTGTGGGACCTCCTGCTGGTCGGGCTGGTCATCCTGCTCGGGCTGTGCGGAGTGCTGCTGCCCGCCATGCCGGGATCGCTGCTGGTGTGGGCAGCGGTCATGTGGTGGGCGCTCAAGGATCCGCAGCCCGTCGCCTGGTGGGTGCTGGTCGGAGCCACGGTCCTGCTGCTCGCCTCCCACGCCGTCCGCTGGGCGCTCCCGCCCCGTCGGCTGCGCATGAACAGCACCACCCGCCGCATGCTGGCCTGCGCCGGGACCGGTTCCGTCCTGGGCTTCGTGCTGGTACCCGTCCTCGGCGCGATCCCCGGCTTCCTGGGCGGTGTCTACCTCTTCGAACGGCTCCGCCTCGGCCGCCACACCGACGCGATGGCCGCCCTGCGCACGGTCATGCGCGCGGGCGGCTCCGGCATCCTGACCGAACTGTTCACCTGCCAGCTGATCGCGGCGGCCTGGCTGGGCGCGGTCCTCTGGGGCTGAGCCGGCGGCCCTCAGGAAGGCAGCACCGCCTCGCCGGGCCGGCGGCCCCTCAGGAAGGCAGCACCCCCTCGCCGGGCGGGCGGCCCTCACGCGGCAGTACCCCCTCGTGCGTCAGCAGCCGGATCTTGCGGTCCAGGCCGCCCGCGTATCCGGTCAGTGCGCCGTCCGCCCCGATCACCCGGTGGCACGGGCGGACCACCAGCAGCGGGTTCGCCCCGATCGCACCGCCGACCGCCCGCACCGCGGCCCGGGGCGCTCCGATGCGCGCGGCGATCTCGCCGTAGGTGGCCGTCGAGCCGTACGGGATGTCGTCCAGCGCGGCCCAGACCTTCTCACGGAAGGCGGTGCCCTCGGTGCGCCACGCCAGCCGGAACTCCTTCAGTTCCCCGGCGAAGTACGCGGCGAGCTGCTCCTCGGCCTCCCGGAAGGGCCCGGGGTCGCGCCGCCAGTCGTCCCGCACCTCGCGTCCGCCTTTCTGTCCGGGCACGGACAGGGAGGTCAGCTCACCGGTCGGGGCGGCGGTGAGGAGCAGCGGCCCGAGGGGGCCGGGCACACTCGTCCAGTACGTCGGGCAGGTCATCACCACTCCCACTCCCCTGCTGCGCGCAGGTGGTTCACGGCGTACGAGCGCCAGGGGCGCCAGGTGTCGGGGACGTCGAGGCCGGGCGGGGCCACGTCGGGGTCGCCGAGGCCGCGGGTGCGGATCTCGGCGACGGTGCGGGCGTCCAGACCGGGCACGGCCCGCAGGGCGTTCTGTGCGCCGTCCCGGTCGGCGCCCGGGTCCAGGCGTACGGACTGGTCGGCAAGGGCGGCGGTGAGCGCGCCGAGAGGGCCGGCGGGCTCGGCCCCGGCCAGTACGGCCGGCTCGGGGAAGAGGTGCGTGAGGCTCCCGCAGGGGGCGTCGAGGGCCTTGCCGTAACGGCGTACGAGCCGTTCCGCCTCCGTCCGGCCGGTCAGGGCGCGCACCGCGAGTTCCTCCGGGTCGGCGGTGCCCGGCGAGCGCAGCCCGGGCCGGGCGGCGACCAGGGGTGCGAGCCGGGGGTCGGCCGCGAGGCGCTCGTCGACGGCGTAGGGGTCGGCGTCGAGGTCGAACAGCCGCCGCAGCCGCTGGACGGCGGTGGTCAGATCGCGCGGGTCGGTGAGGTGCAGCCGGGCGTCGAGCCAGCCGCCCGGATGGGCGCCGGGCCCGGTCCGGGCGGTGCGGGGGCTTTCGTCGACGGCGACGACGCCGGTGCCGTACGGGAGGCGGAGGGTGCGCCGGTAGGTGCGGGTGCCGGCCGGGCCGCTCATCTCCTCGATGCCGGGTACGGCCTGGTGTTCCAGCAGGTCGAAGACGGGCCCGGCCCGGTAGGGGCCGCGGTGGGCGAGCCGCAGCGGGATGCCGGCGTTGGGGGTCGCCGCGCGGTGTCCCCTGCCGTTGCGGGGCGCGGTGGCGCGCAGCCGGCTCGGCGTCGACGCGTACACCGCCCGGATCGTGTCGTTGAACTGCCGCACGCTGGCGAAGCCGGACGCGAACGCGATCTCGGTGATGGGCAGCTCGGTGGTCTGCACGAGGACGCGCGCGGTATGGGCCCGCTGGGCCCGGGCGAGGGCGACCGGCCCGGCGCCGAGCTCGGCGGTGAGCTGCCGCTGCACCTGCCGTGCGCTGTAGCCGAGGCGTCCGGCGAGCCCGGCGACGCCCTCCCGGTCGACGACGCCGTCGGCGATCAGCCGCACGGCCCGGCCGACCACGTCGGCGCGGACGTTCCACTCGGCGGAGCCGGGCACGGCGTCCGGGCGGCACCGCCGGCAGGCCCGGAAGCCCGAGCCCTGCGCGGCGGCGGCCGTGGCGAAGAACCGTACGTTGGCCCGCTTCGGGGTGACCGCGGGGCAGCTGGGCCGGCAGTAGATGCCGGTCGTCTCGACGGCGAAGAAGAACACGCCGTCGAAACGGGCGTCCCGGCTGCGCACGGCCTCGTACCTGGTGTCCTCGTCCGTTTCCTGGTTCGTCACAGGTCCAGTCTCCCGCCCGCGACCGCACGACCGCTGGCGGGAATCGGACACCGCGATGGGCAGGGCATCCCCGCCGGGCGAGGCCCTCACGAGCACCGGGCACCCGCGCGAGGGGCCGCGAGACGCTCACGACCACCGACGGGCCCGTGCGGCACCAGACGAGGGCGCCTCACGACCGCCAGTGCGCTCCCCGCTTCGCCTCCATCGCGGCGCGGCCCATCGCCCCCTTCCGCTTCCAGTCCTTGCGGATCTCGGCCCGGAGCCGGGCGTCGGTCTTGGCGACGATGCGCTGGTTCTCCCGCAGCAGCTTGCGGTAGCTCTCCAGCCGCCGCTGCGGCAGCTCGCCGCTGTCGATGGCGGCCAGCACCGCGCATCCCGGCTCCGCCTCGTGGGCGCAGTCGTGGAAGCGGCACCGCTCGGACAGCTCCTCGATCTCGGAGAACACCTGCCCGACGCCGGTCTCGGCGTCCCACAGGCCGACGCCGCGCAGCCCCGGGGTGTCGATCAGGACGCCCCCGCCGGGCAGCGCGAGCAGGTTGCGCGTGGTGGTGGTGTGGCGGCCCTTGCCGTCGACGTCGCGGATGGCCTGGACCTGCATGACGTCCTCGCCCAGCAGCGCGTTGGCGAGGGTCGACTTGCCCGCGCCGGACTGCCCGAGCAGCACGGACGTCCCACCGCCGACGATCGCGGCGAGCACGTCGAGCCCTCCCCCAAGCTCTCGGCTGCGCTCGAGCAGGGAGGTGCCCCCCTCGCCGAGGGCGCTGACCGGCACGACCGGCACGCCGGGCGCGGTCGTCTCCACGTCCTGGACGAGGTGCGCGAGGGTCACGGCGTCCGGCACGAGGTCGGCCTTGGTGAGGACGACGACGGGCTGGGCCCCGGACTCCCAGGAGAGCGCGAGGAAGCGCTCGATGCGCCCGAGGTCCAGTTCGAGCGCGAGCGACACGGCGACGACGGCGTGGTCGACGTTGGCCGCGAGGATCTGCCCCTCGGACCGCTGGGAGGAGGTGGAGCGGACGAAGGCGGTGCGGCGCGGCAGGTACGTGCGGACGTAGCGCGGGTTCCCGCCGGGTTCGACGGCGACCCAGTCGCCGGTGCACACCACCCGCAGGGGGTCGTGCGGGGTGACGAACGCGGTGTCGGCCCGCAGCATCCCGCCGGCGGTGACGACGTCGCACTGCCCGCGGTCGACCCGCACGACCCGGCCGGGCAACAGGCCTTCGGCCTCGTACGGGGCGAACGCCTCGGCCCAGGCCTCGTCCCAGCCGTAGGGAGCGAGCGCGGAGGAAACGGATGAAGCAGAGGAGGAAGACAAGGGTGACCCTTCGAGGTCGGCCCCGGCCCGACGGTCGGTCGGATCAGCCGGCGGCCATGGAGGTGGACTTCATGAACTGGATGCGGGCAGCGCTCATCGCAACAACAGCCATCGGTCGACACCTCCTCGTCACTCGGATCTTCTCTGCACGGAACCGCGGTGTGCGCGGAACCGACGTCACGGTATCCCGCCCCGGCGCGGGTGCGTCAACCGTTTTTCACGCAGGCGTGGCCGTTCAGCTCGAAGTCGTACGGCGGGGAGTTCTTGCCGCGCCAGGAGGCCAGGAAGCCGAAGGCCAGGTCGCCGCCCGCGGGGACCGACTTGTTGTAGTCGGCGGCCGACGCGCTGACGCGGGAGCCGTCCTGGGAGACGGAGGCGTCCCACATCTGGCCGACCTGCTGGCCGTCCCGGAAGGACCAGGCGACGCGCCAGGCGTCGAGCGGCCGGGTGCTGGTGACGGTGACGGTGGCCTGGAAGCCGTCGGGCCACTGGTTGACCAGGTCGTACTCGACCCTGCAGGCGGGTTCCCCGTGCTCGTCGGGCTCGGCCCGGCCGGTGGGCGAGGAGGTGCCCTGCGGTTCGGTGTGGCGGTTCTCGTCCTCCGGCTTGCGGGACTTCTCCGGCCGCTTCGAGGTCGGGGTGTTCCGGTCGGCCGGTTTCGAGGTCGCGGGCGGCAGGGACGGGACGGACGGCAGGGGCGGAGCGCTGTCGGCCACCGGCTGCCGGTCCCCTCCGGGTGCGCCGAGGTCGTCGCCGTCGCCTCCGAAGGGCATCAGGGAGACCCCGAGGGCCAGCACGGAGACCAGGACCGCGGCGACGAGGAGTCCGTTGCGCGCGACGCGCGCCTTCTGCTCGCCGTCCTCCGATGCAGCGCCCGCCCGGTCCGTCGAGCCGGGCCGGCCGGCGCCGAGCCGCACCTCGGCGGCGCGGCGGCGGCGCTCCAGGTAGGCGAGGCCTCCCCAGCCGATCACCCCGCCGGCCAGCGCCCCCGGCAGGGCACCGCCGTGCAGGCGCAGACAGGCGGCGGCCTCCGCGCACTGCACGCAGGTGGCGAGGTGCCGGGAGAGGTCGCCGGGGGCCTCGGCGGCGGAGGAGCGGGTGACGGCGTCCAGCAGCCGGGCGTAGCTGCGGCACCGGCCGTCCATGGGCGAGTCGAGGTGGTTGCGGTGGCAGCGGTCCCGGAAGAGGGTGCGCACCTGCTGCAGTTCCTCGGCGACGCCGGCCGGATCGAGTCCCAGGCGGCGGGCGATCAGGGGCAGCGGCAGTGCCTCCACCTCGGCGAACCAGAGCAGTTCGGCGTCCGGCTGCTGCAGATCGCGCAGGCCGCGCAGCGCGAGCGGGCGCTGCAGGGGCGGGCCGGTATAGCGGGCGGCCGCGTCCGAGTTGAGCCACAGGCGCAGGTCGGGGTCGAGTTTGTGGCCCTGCCCCTTCTCCTCCCACGCCGCGGCCGTGGTGCGCACGGAGGTCAGCAGCAGGGGTATGCGGGGCAGCCGGGCAGGGCGGCGGGCGGTGCCGCGTACCTGGCCGGTCTCGGCGGCGCGGGCCTCGCGCACGCCGTGCGCGAACGCCTCACGGCCGAGCTGTGCGGCAGCCGTGGAACCGGACGTGCACAGGTCCGCGTACGCGAGGACCGCGTCCCAGCACTCGGAGAACAGCGCGGCCTCGGTGGCGTCCTGAGGGGTCGGCAGGTCGGGCATGGGTCTCCTGCATCCACAAGCGAGGTCAACTCACCACATCGGTGTTGGAGTTGGGGGGAACCTCGGGGCGGTGCAAGAGCTTTTCACGCCTCTCACACAACTGACAAGCGCCCTGTTCAGATATCACGACAGGACGGCCGCACCCCCATGGCTCCGGCCTCGGAGTGTCATACGGGTGCGGCCGTCCTGCGACTCGACGCCGCGTCGCCCCGAGGGGCGTTGTCATCGAAGCGTTATCAAACGGCGGTGGGTGCGTCGGCCGGGAGGCTGTCCATGAACGAGCTCACCGAGAAGACCGCGTTGCCGGCGCCGGGCGGGCCGTAGCCGGGCGGCGAGGAGAGGCCGAAGTCCTCCATGGTCTGCCGGTATGCCTGGAGCAGGCGGATGTGGTACTCCAGCGGCGCACCCTGCGGGTTGGCCTTGCCGAGCGGCGTCGTGGGCTCCGGGCACCAGGTGGTGAAGCGGGGCGTGATGCCGTGCGACATGAAGAAGCGCAGGCCTTCGGTGGTGGAGTCGATGGCTTCGTCGACCGTCTTGAAGCCGAACGGCTCGGCCATCTCCACGCCCGCCACGAAGTTGGGGATGACGTTGCGCGCGCCGAAGATCTCGGCCGAGTCGAGGATCCGCTTGTGCCACTCGTCCCGGCCGACGTACCGCTCCTTGCCCGGGCAGTACATCTTGAACAGGTACTCGTCCCACACCTCGTAGTTGGGGTGGTAGATCTGCACTCCGTAGTCCTTGAAGCGCTGGACGTCGTCCTTGGGCAGCGCCTGGGCGACGACCTTGCCGATCCAGCGGCCCGGGAAGTGCTCCTCGATGGCCTTGGCGTACCGCCCGTAGAAGTCCGCCTCGTCCAGGCCCTGGACCTTCGACGTGATCGCTCCACCGGTGAGCGTGTACGCGGTGGACACCTTCGCGGTGTCGTACTTGTTGATGATCTCGAGCGCCTCGAGGACTTCGTCGACGTCCTTGACGCCCGTGTACGGGCGGCCCGCCGCCTTGTGCTGGCGCCAGTTGTGGTTGATGTCGCAGTACTGGCACTCCTCCTTGGCCCCGAAGTACTGGCACACGCGGAACGCGGTCAGGTAGATCAGGTAGCCCCACTGGATGGTCGGGGCCACCTCCATGACCGACTTGCCGTTGGCGAGGGTGTGCCGGTAGTACTCGGGCATCGGCGGCACGCCGACGTCGGAGATGCGCTTGCCGTCGAGGTACAGCCCGAGGACACCGTCGTCGTTCGCGGCGACGCGGTACGGCGAGGACGGGTTCACGCGCACCGATACGACGGTACGGCGCAGGTCATAGGGGCCGCCGGTGAGGATGATCTCCTCGGGCGGCCGGCGCAGCGCGGCCTCGCCCAGCTCGGGCAGGGTGCCGTGGTCGAAGGAGAAGATGAAGTACGACTTCGGCTTGACCTCGCCGCCCTCGTTGTCGCTGAGCGCGGACGGGTCGAAGGCGACGCCGCCACGGAGCAGGTCCTCCTTGAAGACGGCCTCCCGCGGTACGTGCGGGAACCGCTCCATCAGATCCTCGACCAGCGCGGTACGGCTGCCCATCCCGTCTCTCCTCCCGGTTCGGACGTACGACTCCTCACGGTATGCCCCTGGGGGCGCGGGGCCGGTACCCGGGTCCCCCCGAGCCGGTGGAATGCCTCGTTCATCACTCTCTGTCCTGGGGCGATCGTCAGGCTTCACGCTCCAGCGCCGCCCAGTCGACCGCATAGGCCGGCCGCTCTCCGGCCAGCAGCCGTTCCGCCTCCTGCGCGACCGTCAGGCCGAGCCGGGCCAGCTCGTTGCCCTGGGAGCCGGCGAGGTGGGGGGTGACGAAGGCGCCGGGCAGGTCGTAGAGGGGCGAGTCGGCGGGAAGCGGCTCGGGGTCGGTGACGTCGAGGATCGTGGTCAGGCGCCCGGCGCGCAGTTCCGCCACGAGGGCGTCGTGGTCGACCAGCGCACCCCGCGCGGTGTTGATCAGCACCGCCCCGTCGGGCATCAGGGCCAGCTCACGGCGGCCGATCATGTGGTGGGTCTCGGGCGTCTCGGGGGCGTGCACGGTGACGATGCCGGATGTGCGCAGCAGCTCGTCCAGCGGCAGCAGCGGGACACCGAGGGCGGCGGCCCGGCGCTCGTCGACGTAGGGGTCGGTGAGGACCGGCCGCAGGTCGAAGGGGCGGAGCAGTTCGAGGACGCGGCGGCCGATGCGGGAGGCTCCGATGACGCCGACCCGGCGTCCGTAGTTGCCGATGCCGGGGATGACGCCCCAGCCCGCGGAGGTGCGGGCCGTGCGCATCCGGTCGCGGGCGGCGAGGACGTCCTTCCCGGCGAGCAGGATCATGGCGAGGGTGTACTCGGCGACCGGCAGTGCGTTGGCGACGGCCGCCGAGGAGACGGTGATGCCCCGCTCCCACAGGGCAGGGCCGGCGAAGGACTTCACGGAACCCGCCGAGTGCAGCACCGCCCGCAGCCGGGGAGCGGCGTCGAGCACCGTCTCGTCGATCCGGGGGCAGCCCCAGCCGGTCACCAGGACCTCGGTGCGGGCCAGCGCACCCCGGACGCGCGGGTCGGTGAAGTCCCGGGCCACGAGGGCCGGATCGATGTCCACGGACTTCCGCAGCCGTGCCAGCACCTCGGGCGGGAAGACCTGCGGCACGTTCTCGGCGTCCAGGGCGAACAGTGCCTGGGGGCGCTGGCTCAAGGAGGTGACCTTCCGGCTCGTGGGCGCTGCTGGAACGGCTCGTGCACCACAGGTAGAAACCGCTCTCTACGATCCCTACCGTAGGCCGGTCCGGACGGCTGCGGCAATGGACCCGGGCCGGGGTAGGTTCCGCCGGGGGCTCTCCTGTCCCCGCTGCCTCGGGGAAGGACGACGGATGAACGCGACCGTGACCAACTGGGCGGGCAACATCACCTACGCGGCCAAGGAGCTGCACCGGCCCGCCTCGTCGACCGCGCTGCAAGCGCTCGTCGCGGACAGCGACCGGGTGCGGGTGCTGGGCAGCGGGCACTCGTTCAACGAGATCGCCGAACCCGGCCCCGAGGGCGTCCTGCTGTCGCTGGCGGACCTGCCCCCTCAGGTGGACGTCGACACGGTGGCCCGCACGGTCCGGGTCGGCGGCGGCGTGCGCTACGCGGAACTGGCCCGCCTGGTCCACGGGCAGGGACTCGCGCTGCACAACATGGCGTCCCTGCCGCACATCTCGGTGGCCGGGTCGGTCGCGACCGGCACGCACGGCTCGGGGGTGCTCAACGGCCCGCTCTCGTCCTCCGTGCGCGAGGTGGAGCTGGTCACGGCCGACGGCTCGGTGGTGACCATAGGCCGTGACGAGGAGCGGTTCGGCGGGGCCGTCACCGCACTCGGCGCGCTCGGCGTGGTCACCGCACTCACCCTCGACCTGGAGCCGGCCTACGAGGTCGAGCAGCACGTGTTCACCGGGCTGCCCCTGGAGGGCCTGGACTCCGGGGTGTTCGAGACGGTGATGGCAACGGGGTACAGCGTCAGCCTCTTCACCGACTGGCGCGAGCCGGGCTTCGGGCAGGTGTGGCTCAAGCGGCGTACGGACCAGCCGCTGCCCGCCTTCCCCTGGGCCGCGCCCGCCACGGAGAAGATGCACCCGGTACCGGGCATGCCCGCGGTCAACTGCACCGAGCAGTTCGGTGTGCCGGGGCCGTGGCACCAGCGGCTGCCGCACTTCCGGGCGGAGTTCATGCCGAGCAGCGGGGCGGAGCTGCAGTCGGAGTACCTGTTGCCGCGTGGACACGCCGTGGAGATGCTGCACGCGCTCGACGCGATCCGGGAGCATGTCGCCCCCGTCCTGCGGACCTGCGAGGTGCGCACGGTCGCCGGCGACGACCAGTGGCTGAGCCCCTCGCACGGGCGGGACACCGTCGCGGCGCACTTCACCTGGATCGAGGACACGCGGGCGGTGCTGCCGGTGGTGCGGCGGGTGGAGGCGGCGCTGGCGCCCTTCGGGGCCCGCCCGCACTGGGGCAAGGTGTTCACCCTGCCCGCCCCGGCGCTGCGCGAGCTGTACCCGCGACTCGGCGACTCCCGCGCGCTGACGCAGGAGATGGACCCACGGGGGAAGTTCGCCAACGCCTTCGTACGGGGTGTGCTCGCGCGGGCCTAGGCGGGGTGGGCGGGGGCCGGCGGGCCACCGCGTGGCGGACGGCGCGGTGCCGGGGTCAGGGCGCCGCGTGCGGCGGGGCGGACCGGTCGGGTCCGTGACGCCCGGGCGGCCCGCCGTTCGGCACGGCGACGAACGGTACGGTCACGTCGCGGCGTGTGGGCGGGTACGGGCGGAGGTCGTGACGCGGTCGACCTCGTCCTTCACGAGCAGGGACATCAGGGACGCCACGGTCAGGCCCGCCTCGGCCGGGTGGCGCAACACCTTGCCGGGGTCGATCCGGTACGCGTTGGAGCGCCCCTCCCGCGTGTGGGAGAGGTATCCGTCGTGCTCCAGGTCGGCGATGATCTTCTGCACGGCTCGTTCGGTGAGCCGGCAGTGGGCCGCTATGTCCCGGATACGAGCACTGTGGTTGTCGGCAATGGCAGCCAGCACACGCGCATGGTTCGTGAGGAACGTCCATCCGGTGTGTGGCTCGGGCACTCCATCCATGTTCCCAACTCTAGCGACAGAACATTCACGCACCCAAAAACACGTACTGCATTTCATGTATTGGTTGACGGGCATGGGGTAGAGAGGCAACGCTGGAAGCGGAGGCAAGGCGAACGGACGAGGGAGAACAGGGCCATGCCGGAGCCTGCGTACTCTGCGCGGTCTCGCACCCGAGAAGACGCCGCACCCGCGGCGGACGACAGCGCACCGGCGGGGATCCCGCCCTGCATGGCGACCATGGACGTCGTTCCGCACGGCGACCGGATGACCGTGACGATGTGGGGTGAACTGGACCTGGGCAGCCGGCGGTTGCTGCCCGAGCTGTACGACATGCTCGCCCTGTCGGGCGGCGGCATGGACCTGCGTCTGGACGCCGTCGGGTTCTGCGACTGCGCCGGCCTCAACGCACTGCTGGACCTGCACGCCCGCGCCGTCGACGAGGGCAAGTCCGTCACCATCCGCTCCTGCGGGGTCGCGGTCGAGCGCGTTCTCGACCTGACCGGCACGCGGGAGCTGTTCACGGACTCCGGCCGGACGGAGGGCGCCGCACCCCCGGCCCCGTCCGGTGCGGCCCCGCCGGAGGAGGACGGCCAGGACCTGCGCGCCGAAGTCACCCAGCTGCGCCGCGCCATGCAGACCCGGCCCACCATCGACCTGGCCCGCGGCATCCTGATGGCCTCCTTCGGCCTGACCCCGGAGGCGGCCTGGAGTGTGCTGGTCAGGACCTCCCAGAACACCAACACCAAGCTGCACGACCTGGCCCGGGACCTGGTGGGCACCGTAGGGGGCTTGACCCTGCCGGAGCAGGTGCAGCGGCAGCTGGCCGCCGCGGTCGCCGGCGCGAACCGCCCGGAGGAGGCACCGGCGTACACCACGGGCGGTCTCCCCGCGGAGCGGCACTGACCCGCCGGGGGTCGCAGCACCCGCACTGAGGCATCATGGGCAGGCCACCCGTCGGCCAAGGCCGGTCCTCACCAGGCGGGCACTTTATAAAGCCCCTTTCCAAACCCCTTGTCGAAAGTCCCGGCAGCCCATAGCCTTGCGCCGCGCCGGTGCCGACGTCGATCCGGCCCGGCCGGTCTGGGAAGGAATGGGGCACCCCGGTGAAGCGCACATCACGTGACATCCGCACCGCGAACCGCTACGAGGTGCTGCGCCAGATCATCGCGGAGTCACCCACCTCCCGGCAGGAGCTGGCGGCGGCCACGGGGCTCAGCCTCGCGACGGTCGCCACCCTCGTCGGTGAGCTGCTCGAGCTGCGCATGATCACCGAGGTCGGCTTCGAGGACTCGGCGGGCGGGCGCCCCCGGGGCCTGGTCGCGGTCAACGCCTCGGGCGGCGCGCTGATCGGCGTCGACATCGCCGAGACGTACGTCCACGTCGAGCTGTTCGACCTCGGGCTGAACGTGCTGGCCCGCGCCGAGGAGGACGTCCGGCCCGGCGAGAGCCTGCCCGAGCAGGTGGTCGGGCATGTGGTCACCGCCGTCGGCTCGGTCGTGACGCAGGCCGGCATCGAGGGCGCCCGGGTGCTGGGCGTCGGGGTGAGCGTGCCGGGGCAGGTGGACCGCGCGACCGGCGTCTCCGAGTACGCGCCCAACTGGGACTGGCACGACGTACCGCTCCTCGACCTGCTCACCGAGCACATCGCCTATCCGCTCTACCTGGACAACCCGCTGCGCGCCAGCGCGGTCGCCGAGTTGTGGTTCGGGGCCGCGCGCGGCCGGGGGAACGCCGTGGTGGTCAACCTGGGCACCGGCGTGGGCGCCGGTCTCGTCCTGGGCGGCGGACTGCACCGGGGGGTCAGCAACAGCGCCGGCGAGTGGGGCCACACCACGATGGTGCTGGACGGACGGCCGTGCCGCTGCGGCGACCACGGGTGCGTGGAGACGTACGTCGGGGCGCGCGGCATCATGCTGAACCTGCGCGAGCTCAGTCCCGACAGCCCGCTGCTGCACGCCGAGGACCAGACGGCGACCATCGACGCCCTGGCCCGCGGGGTCGCGGCCGACGACCCCGTGGCGCGCCGGGTCGTCCACGACACCGCCCGCTATCTGGGCGCCGGCGTCGCGGACCTGGTCAACCTGTTCAACCCCGAGATCGTCGTGCTGAGCAGCTGGGTGGCCCGCACCCTGGGCGAGCCGCTGCTGCACGAGGTGCGCGAGGCCGTGACCCGGCACGCGCTGCCACGGCCACTGGCCGCCACCGAAGTCGTCCTCTCCCCGATCCCCACCGACCCGGTGTGCCTCGGCGCGGCGACGTTCGCGCTCGAAGGCGCGCTGCAGACCGTCGGGCAGAAGAACGGCAAACGCACCGCGCCCGTGAGGAGCCGTACCACCACCCCACCCTCATAACGGCGGAACCAACTCCTCCACTCTTCCCGCGCGTTCGAAATCGCGAACGGGACACAACGCTTCGTACAGACTTCGTCCAACCCCTTGCCGAAGCCTTAGCCGAAGCTCTAGCGTCCCGCACCGCACCTCTCTTTGAGCCATCTGGCGCGAGCCTTCGGGCCGTGAGCCATCAGGCAGTGAGCCGCAGAGCCGCAGCCGCACTCGAGACAAGGACGTCAGCATGTCGGCATCGAGCAACATGAACTGGGACCGCCGGAACGTACTGCGGGCCGCGATGGGCCTGGCCGCCGCGGGCGGACTGGCCGCGTGCGGCGGCAACAACGGCCGGGGCGGCGGCTCCGGTTCGGGCACCAACCTGACGCAGATGTTCCACGCCTACGGCGAGGCGGGCACCGAGCAGGCCATCAAGAAGTACGCGAAGGCGTACAAGAAGGCCAACGTGACCACGCAGTGGATCACCAGCTCGGACTTCGAGAGCAAGCTCTTCTCGGCCCTGCTCACCAAGGACGCGCCGGACCTCTTCGAGTTCCACCCGCAGATCCAGATGGTCAAGAGCGGCCAGGTGGCGGACCTGACCGACATCATCGACCCGGTCAAGGACGACTTCAACCCGGCCGACATCAAGTCGCACACGGTCGATGGCAAGATATACGGCGTCCGGATGATCGACGACCCGCAGTTCTTCTTCTACCGCAAGTCGATGCTGGAGAAGGCCAAGGTCGAGGTGCCGACCACGCTCGACGAGCTGATGGAGGCCGCCGCCAAGCTCACCACCGGCAAGGTCAAGGGCCTGTACATGGGCAACGACCTGCACAATGTCATCAACCCGATGATCTGGTCGGCGGGCGCGGACACCCTCAACGAGAAGAACGAGATCGCCTACCACACCCCCGGCGTCGTCGAGGGCATCAAGAAGATGCGCAAGCTGTTCACCAGCGGCGACCTTCTCCTCGGCGCCCCGACCGAGTCATGGGACCCGTCC
Organism: Streptomyces sp. NPDC126510; assembly: GCF_040302345.1. NCBI lineage: Bacteria > Bacillati > Actinomycetota > Actinomycetes > Kitasatosporales > Streptomycetaceae > Streptomyces > Streptomyces sp. NPDC126510. Next base: position 118,969 of record NZ_JBEORR010000001.1, read on the forward strand.
TCGCTCAACCAGGGCCTGTGCGCCATCCAGTTCTGCGGCATGTGGGCCATGCCCGCGATCCAGGAAGCGCTCGGCGACGACTGGGGCGTCTTCCCCTTCCCGAAGACCGTCGACTCCGGCAAGCAGTCCGTCTACAACGGCGGCTGGTCGATGTTCGTCAACGCCAAGGGCAAGAACGTCGACGTGGCCAAGGAGTACGTGAAGTGGCTGTGGATCGACCAGAAGCAGTACCAGGAGGACTGGGCCACCTCCTACGGCTTCCACATCCCGCCGCGCACCTCGCTCGCCAAGACGGCTGACAAGCTCAAGTCGGGCAACGCCGCCGAGGGCGTCAGGCTCTTCAACGAGTTCGGCCACTTCGACAACATCGGCTGGACCCAGGCGATGATCAGCGCGCTGGAGGACGTCTTCGCCAACTCCGTCCGCAAGAGCATGGACCCGGAGCAGGCTCTCGACAAGGCCGACGTGGCCGTCAACCGCGAGCTCAAGAAGCTGTTCGGATAGGCCGCGGGACGGATCACGACATGTCGACGACCACCGAGCCCGCCCTCGCGGGCTCCGCCCCGGCGAAGGCCTCACCGGCCAAGCCGCGGCGGGGCCTGCGGGGCGGCCCCACCCTCGCCTTCTGGCTCTTCACCGGGCCGTTCCTGATCGGTCTGGCGATCTTCGTCTACGCGCCGATCCTCTGGAGCCTCTGGCTGAGCTTCTTCGAGGCCCGCTTCACCGTCACGCCGGACAAGTTCGTCGGCTTCGACAACTACGTGTACATGCTGACGAACGACGACTTCGTCGGCTCGCTCGGCACCTTCACCGTCTTCGCCGCGTTCATCGTGCCCACCACCTGGGCGCTGTCGCTGGGCCTGGCCCTGCTGGTGAACCGGATGCGCTTCATGCGGGCGTTCTTCCGCTCGGTCTTCTTCCTGCCGACCGCGGTGAGCTACGTCGCCGCGGCGCTCATCTGGAAGATGTCCATCTTCAGCGGGGTCCGCTTCGGTCTGATGAACACGGTCCTGGGCTGGTTCGGGATCGAGAACATCGCCTGGCTGATCGACCCCAACCCGCCCTGGTACTGGCTGGTCATCGTGACCGCCCGGCTGTGGCTGCAGTCCGGCTTCTACATGATCCTGTTCATCGCGGCGCTGCAGAACATCCCGGACGAGCTCTACGAGGCCGCCGCCATCGACGGCGCCAAGTCGGGCTGGCAGACCTTCCGGTACATCACCCTCCCCCAGCTGCGCGCCACGTCCACCGCGGTGATCCTGCTGCTGCTGATCGCGGCCTACCAGGCCTTCGACGAGTTCTTCACCCTGCTGTCCAAGACCACCTGGGGCCGCCCGCCCCTGGTCGAGCTGTACTACAAGGCCCTGGGCGAGAGCCAGGACTACGGCGCCGGCAGCGCGGGGGCACTCATCCTGACCGTGCTGATCTGTGCCGTGACCCTGCTCCAGGGCAAGATCATGGGCTTCGGAAGGGGTGACGAGTCCAAGTGACCACCACCATGACCAAGGTGCGCAAAGCCGCGCCGGCACCGGACGCCCCCAGCCGGGTCAGGCGCTCCGGCGGCGTGATGAGCTCCACCGGGCTCTACATCGCCACGGGCGTGGCCGCCTTCCTGTTCCTGGTCCCGTTCTACATACTCGTGCGCAACGCCTTGTCGACCGACGCCGAGATCACCGGAGAGAACTGGAAGTTCTTCCCCACGGACATCCAGTGGGGGAACGTCAAGGAGCTGTTCACCGACGAGACGGTCCCCTTCGCCCAGTCCCTGTGGAACTCGGCGGTCGTGGCCACCCTGCACACCGTCGGCGTCCTGCTGGTGTGCTCCCTCGCCGGCTACGGTCTGGCCCGCATCCCCTACAAGCACGCCAACAAGGTCTTCTACGCCGTCCTGGGGACCCTGATGGTCCCGACCGCGGTCACCTTCGTCCCGAGCTTCGTGCTGGTCTCCTCGCTCGGCTGGGTCGACACCTACCGGGGGCTGATCATTCCGGGGCTGTTCAGCGGTTTCACCTGCTTCCTGTTCCGGCAGTACTTCCTGGGGTTCCCCAAGGAGCTGGAAGAGGCGGCACGCATGGACGGGCTGGGATACTTCGGCGCATACTGGCGCGTCGTAGTACCGAACTCGCTGAACTTCTTCGCCGCGATGGCGACCATCACCTTCATCAACGGCTGGAACGCCTTCCTGTGGCCTCTGGTCATCGGCCAGGACCCCGGTTCCTGGACGGTGCAGGTCGCGCTCTCCAGTTACATGACCAACCAGACCGTCGTTTTCCACATGATCTTCATGGCCACGGCCGTATCCATCCTCCCCCTGGTCTTCGTCTTCCTCTTCCTCCAGCGCTGGCTGGTGCAGGGGATCGCACAGACCGGCATCAAGGGCTGAGCTAGGAGACCGATGTCTTACCGCACGACCCCATCCGTCGATTACGTCGAGGACGTCTCCCCGGGCAGCGGGGCCCTGCCGCCCCGCGCCTGGTACGCGTCCTCGGACGCGCGGTCCCTGTCGCTGAACGGCAGCTGGCGCCTGCGGGTGTCGGCCACCGCGGACGCCGAGGACGACTCGTTCGCCGCGGAGGATTTCGACGCCGGGAACTGGGCCGAGGTGACGGTCCCCGGGCACTGGGTCCTCCAGGGCGACGGGGCGTTCGGCTCCCCGATCTACACCAATCACCTCTACCCCTTCCCGGTGGACCCGCCGTACGTCCCGACGGAGAACCCGACCGGTGACCACCAGCGCGTCTTCGACCTGCCGACCGACTGGCCGTCGGACGGCGGGGCGGTGCTGCGCTTCGACGGTGTCGAGTCGTGCGCCCGCGTCTGGCTGAACGGCACCGAGCTCGGCGAGTTCAAGGGCTCCCGGCTGGCGCACGAGTTCACGGTCGGCGAGCTGCTCAAGCCCGGCCGCAACGTGCTCGCCGTACGCGTGCACCAGTGGTCGGCGGGGTCGTACCTGGAGGACCAGGACCAGTGGTGGCTGCCGGGCATCTTCCGTGACGTGACGCTGCTGCACCGCCCGGCGGGCAGCCCGGGCGACTTCTTCGTGCACGCCTCCTACGACCACACCACCGGCGAGGGCACCCTGCGCGTCGACTCCGACGTCGACGGGCGGGTGACCGTCCCGGCCCTGGACATCGATGTCGCGACCGGCGAGCCGGTCACGGTCGCCGTCGAGCCGTGGACGGCCGAGACGCCGCGACTGTACGACGGTGTGCTGGTCACGGACGGGGAGCGGGTGCCGCTGCGGATCGGTTTCCGTACCGTCGTCCTCGAGGACGGGCTCGTCAAGGTCAACGGACGGGCGATCCTGTTCCGGGGCGTCAACCGGCACGAGTGGCACCCCCGGCACGGCCGCGCGCTCGACCTGGAGACCATGCGTGAGGACGTGCTGCTGATGAAGCGACACAACCTCAACGCCGTGCGCACCTCGCACTACCCGCCGCACCCGGCCTTCCTGGACCTGTGCGACGAGTACGGACTGTGGGTCATCGACGAGTGCGACCTGGAGACCCACGGCTTCGTCGAGCAGGACTGGCGGGACAACCCGGTCGACGACGAGCGCTGGACCCCGGCCCTGCTGGACCGTGCAGCGCGCATGGTCGAGCGGGACAAGAACCACCCGTCGATCGTGTTCTGGTCGCTGGGCAACGAGGCCGGCACCGGCCGCGGGCTCACCGCCATGGCCGAGTGGATCCACGGCCGCGACCCCGAGCGGCTGGTGCACTACGAGGGCGACTGGAACTGCCGCGACACGGACGTCTACTCGCGGATGTACGCCTCCCACGAGGAGGTCGCCAGGATCGGGGAGCAGCTCGACGGCGGTACGCACAAGCGCCGCGAACTGCCGTTCATCCAGTGCGAGTACGGCCACGCCATGGGCAACGGCCCCGGCGGCCTGGCCGACTACCAGGAGCTGTTCGAGAAGCACGAGCGGCTCCAGGGCGGGTTCATCTGGGAGTGGATCGACCACGGCATCGAGCACGCCGAGCTGGGCTACGCCTACGGTGGTGACTTCGGCGAGGAGCTGCACGACGGCAACTTCGTGTGCGACGGGCTGATCTTCCCGGACCGGACGCCGTCGCCGGGCCTGATCGAGTACAAGAAGGTCATCGAGCCGGTCCTGATCGAGGGCGACGGCACCAACGGCACCGTGTGGGTCACCAACAAGCACGACTTCGCCGACCTGTCCGCGCTGGCCTTCGAGTGGTCGTGCCAGGTGGACGGCGAGACCGTCGAGTCGGGTTCGCTCGCGGTGCCGGCGCTCGCGCCGGGCGAGAGCGCCGAGGTGAAACTGCCGGAGCCGCCAGCGGACGGCCGGGGCGGCGAGCGGCAGTGGACGGTGCGGGCCCTGCTCGCGGACGACACGTCCTGGGCCGCGAAGGGGCACGTGGTGGCCTGGGGCCAGTTCGCCGTCGGGGCGCGGCCGCTGCCGTCGTTCCCGGCGACCGACCGGCCCGTGCGGGACGGCGACCGGATCACGCTCGGCCCGGCCGGGTTCGACGCACGTACCGGTGCGCTGCTGTCGATCGGCGGGGTGGTGGTCGGCGCGGCGCCGCGGCTGGACGTGTGGCGGGCGACGACCGACAACGACGACGGCGCCGAGTGGCAGACCGACACCCGCTACGGAATGCTGTGGCGCACGCTCGGCCTGCACCGGATGCGGCACCGCTTGGTCTCGGTCGAGGCGGGCGACGACGCGCTGACGGTGCGGACCCGGGTGGCGCCCGCGGCCCGCGAGGTGGGTCTGGACACGGTGTACCGCTGGACGTCCGACGGCGAGCGGCTGCGGCTGAGCGTGTCCGTGACGCCGGAGGGCGACTGGACGGTGCCGCTGCCCCGGCTCGGCGTGCGCTTCGGACTGGCGCAGGCGGACCGGGTGGAGTGGTTCGGCGGCGGTCCCGGCGAGGCCTATCCGGACACCCGGGCGGCGTCCATGGTGGGCCGCTGGCAGTCGACGGTGGACGGGCTGCAGACGCCGTACGTCCGTCCGCAGGAGAACGGCGCCCGGGCCGATGTGCGCTGGGTGGAGCTCGGCGGTCTCCGGATCGAGGGGGACCCGGAGTTCTGGTTCACCGCGCGGCGCTGGACGACCGAGCAGCTCGATGCCGCCCGGCACCGCTGCGACCTCACGGCCGGGGACACGGTGTGGGTCAACCTCGACCACGGGCTGCACGGCATCGGCTCGCAGTCCTGCGGTCCGGGTCCGCTGCCGCAGTACTTCCTGAAGGCGGAGCCGGCGGAGTTCTCGTTCGTGTTCTCGACCACCAGGTAAGAAAATGATTAATCGATTGACCGATTGATCGACATTCCGAGAGTGTCGGAGTGTCGTCCGCGGCCGGTCGGCCCTCGCGCCGACCGGCCGCCGCTGTGTTCACCGCAAGGGAGTTGGTGGGTCGGTTGAGTGCCGCCATCGAGGTCCGAGAACTGTCCCGTACCTTCCACACCACCGTCCGGCGCCCCGGGTTCGCGGGCGCGGTCCGTTCCCTGGTCAACCCCGAGCGGGTGGCCAAGCACGCGGTCTCCGACATCACCTTCGACGTGGCCGCGGGCGAACTCCTCGCCCTGCTCGGGCCGAACGGCGCCGGCAAGTCCACCACCATCAAGATCCTCACCGGCATCCTCACGCCCACGTCCGGCGAGGCCCGGGTCGCGGGCGTGGTGCCCTACCGGGAGCGGGAGCGCAACGCGCGGAACGTGGGCGCGGTGTTCGGGCAGCGCACGCAGCTGTGGTGGGACCTGCCGGTGCGCGAGTCGTTCGCGATCCTGCGAGACATCTACGAGGTTCCCAAGGCCGAACACACCGCCCGGCTCAAGGAGTTCGACGAGATCCTGGAGCTGTCGTCGTTCTGGGACACCCGGGTCCGCCATCTCTCGCTCGGACAGCGGGTGCGCAGCGACCTGGCCGCCGCCCTGCTGCACGACCCGCCGGTGGTGTTCCTCGACGAGCCGACCATCGGCATGGACGTGGTGGTGAAGGAGCAGGTGCGGGAGTTCCTGCGGCACCAGGTGGAGCAGCGCGGCCGTACGGTGCTGCTGACCACGCACGACATGACGGAGGTCGAGCGGCTCGCCGAACGGGTCGTGCTGGTCAACCACGGCCGGCTGATGCTGGACGGCTCGCTCGACGAGATCCGCCGCAAGTTCGGCTCCACGTGGCAGGTGCGGGCCACGCTGGCCGATCCGCACGCCGAGGTGGTGCCGCCGCCGGGCACCACACTGCTGCGGCACACCGGCGCGCAGATCGTCCTCGGCCCCGACGGGCCGGACGCCCCCACCGTCCAGCAGGCGCTGAAGGCGGTGATCGAGCGGTTCGAGGTGACGGACATCGCCCTGGACGAGGCGGACCTCGAGGACGTGATGCGGGCCGCGTACGCGCACGCCGGGGAGGTCTGACGTGGCCGTGCTCAGCGCCTGGCGCGCCGCCCGGGTCACCCCGCTCGGCGAGCTGAACGCACCGCCCCGGATGACCGCCGTCGCCCTCCGGCTGGCTGTGCAGGTGGTGCTGGTCTGGTCGCTGTGGAGGGGCCTGTACGCGCAGTCCGGCACGGCGGGGCTCAGCCGCGACCAGGCCGTCACGTACGCTGTGCTGGCCGTACTGGCGTCCCGGCTGCGGGAGCTGGACCAGTACGCGGGGCGGGACACGGTCCTGCAGCACATGCACTTCGGCACCATCGTCTACTGGTACCTGCGCCCGCTGCCGCCGCAGCGCTACTACGCCCTGCGCGCCGCAGGCGAGCAACTGTACGGCCTGGCGTGGGCGTCGACGGGGTACGTGATCTGCCTGGCCGCGGGCGTCGTCGAGCCGCCCGCGTCGCCCGCCGCGGCGGGGGTGTTCCTGCTCAGCATGCTGCTGGGCCAGTGGGTCCTGTACTACGTGATGCTGGTGCTGGACCAGTTGTGCTTCTGGACGGTCCGCAACACCGCGGCCATGCTCATCCTGCTGTTCGCGCAGAATCTGCTGTCCGGGGTGTACGCGCCGCTGTGGTTCTTCCCGGGCTGGTTCGTGACGATGAGCGCGTTCCTCCCCTTCCAGGCGACGCTGAGCGTGCCGCTGTCGCTGTACGTGGGGCGCATCCCGCTGGCGGACGCGGCGTTCCAGCTCTCCGTGCAGGCCGCGTGGGTCGTGGCGCTGGCGCTGTTCACCCGGTTGTTGTGGCGGCGGGCCGCCCGGCGCGTGATCTCGCAGGGAGGCTGAGATGTCGCTGAAGGCTCTGCGGATCATCTGGCGCGTGACGGCGCTCAACTTCCGCGCGCAGTTGGAGTACCGCACCGAGTTCCTGCTGATGATCGCGATCGGGGCGATCTGGCAGGTGTCGGTGATCGTGTTCGCGACGGTGCTGCTGTCCCGGTTCGCCGGGATGGGCGGGTGGGACAGCTCCGACGTGCTGCTGATCCCGGCGACGCGGATGCTGGCGCACGGGCTGTTCGTGCTGTTCCTCGGCCGCATGCACTGGGCCGGACGGCAGGTCCAGGAAGGCCGGATCGACATCTACCTGATGCGCCCGATGCCGGTCCACCGGCAGATCCAGCTGGCGTTCTTCCCGACCAACGCCATCGGGGACCTGACGGTGGCGGCGGGCCTGATGGTGGGCGCGCTCTCGCGCAGCGACCTGGACTGGACGGCCGGCCGCGTCACGTACCTGATCGCGGCCGTCCTCGGCGGCATGCTGCTGGAGGCCGCGCTGTTCACGGTGGTCGCCGGCGCCTCCCTGCGTTTCCCGGCCGCCGACATGTGGGGCCGCTGGCTGGAGGAACTGCTCGGCACCTTCGGCAGCTACCCGCTGAACGTCCTGCCCCGGGCGGTGGGCGGATTCCTCACCTTCGGCCTCCCGCTCGCCTTCGTCGCCTACTTCCCGGCGGCCGTCCTGACGGGCCACGGCCACTCGACCGGAGTTCCCTACTGGCTCGCGGCGGCCTCACCGCTGCTCGGGCTGCTGGCGTACCTGGCGGCGCGGCTGGTGTGGCGGTGGAGTCTGCGGCACTACAGCGGGATCAACGGCTGACGGTCCGGCCCGCGGACCGGGGTGAACAGGACCGCCACGGCGAGCAGGAGGTCCGGCGGGCTGGACCCGAAGGCCGGGGCGGGTAGTCTCGGCAGCGTGAAGTGACCTCTCCGGCGGCGCTCCCCCTGCGCCGCAGACGCGAACCGGTCCGTACCCGCGGCCGCCGCCTGCGCGCGCCGTGGACGTTTCCGCCTGGAGAGATCACCATGGTGCGCTACAGCCACCTTCCCGTCCCCGGCGCGACCCCCGAGGAGACGCTGCGGGCGTTCACCTCATGGGCGACAGCCGATCCCGGTGTCGTCGGGCTCGTCCTGAGCGGTTCCCGGGTCCACGCCGGCATGCCGACGGCCCGCTCCGACTACGACCTGCACGTCGTCGTCCGTGACGAGAGCGCCCCGGCCCTCGCCGCACTCGACCGCTTCCGCTCGGCCCACCTCGACCTCGTCGTCATCCCCCTCGCGGAGTTCCGCACCCGCGGGATGCCCGGCCGGCCGGACAGCTTCGCGCGGTACTCCTACGTCCACGCCGAGGTGCTGTTCGACCGGCAGGCCGGGACCGTCGCCCGGATCCTCGACGCCAAGCGCACACTCGGTGCCGACGAGGCCCGGGACGCCGCCGCCGGCTGGCTCGACGCGTACGTCAACCAGACCTACCGCTCACTGAAGAGCTACCGCGACGACCGCCCTGACATGGGTCACCTCGACGCCGCCGAGAGCGTCCCGTACGCCCTTGAGGTGCTCTTCGCGCTGCACCGCCGCGTGCGCCCCTACAACAAGTTCCTGCGGTGGGAACTGGAGCGGCAGCCGCTGGGCGACCCCCGCTGGGACGCGGACCGGCTCCTGCCGGTCCTTCGGCGCGTCCTGGCCGACGGGGATCCGCGTACTCAGCGCGCCCTCTTCACCGAGATCGAGGAAGCGGCGCGCCGGGCCGGTCACGACGGGGTCCTCGACGCCTGGGGCACGGACCTGGAACTCCTGCGCCACCGGTGACGCACCGGCCCACCGGTCCTCCCGGTCGGCTCCGGCCGGGAGGTGGTCCCGACCCTGCGCGAAGGCGAAGGCCACGGCCTCGAGCCGCACAGCCCGACAGGGTCGGGCCCCCGACCGTGCCATCGCGGAGGTGCGGGTGCGACCCACGCGGTCCGGCGCCCCCACGAACCCACCGGCGGCTACGATCACCTGATGCGTCCGAGGGGCCTCGTCCCTCGGCACGGCGCTCTTCGAGAGGTGACCCCCGACCCCATGCCCAGAGCCGGTCTCACCCCCGAGCGCCTCGTCGCGGCCGCGGTCGAACTGGCCGACGAGGCCGGGCTCGAGGGCGTCACCCTGTCCGCGCTGGCCCGCCGGTTCGGGGTGAAGGACGCGAGTCTGTACACCCACGTCCGGAGCCTGAAGGACCTGCGGACCCGCATGGCCCTCTTCGCCGGTGGCGAGATGATCGACCGGATCGCGGAGGCGGTCGAGGGGCGGGAGACCGGCCGGGACGCGCTCGCCGCCTTCGCCGCCGCCTACCGGGCCTACGCCCTGGAGCATCCCGGCCGGTACGCGGCGACCCAGATCCGCATCGACCCGGAACTCGTCACGGACTCCCCCGCGATGCGGCGAACCGCGGACGTCACGTACGGCGTGCTCCGCGCCTACGGCCTGGAGGAACCCGACCTCACCGACGCCGTGCGCCTGCTGCGCAGCACCTTCCACGGCTACTGCGCCCTGGAGTCCACCGGCGCCTTCGGCGCGCCCCGCGATGTGCAGGTCTCCTGGGACAGGGCGATCGACGCCCTGCACGTACTTCTTCTGAACTGGCCGGGCGAGAAAGGGACCAGCGATGACTGAACGCACCCGATCCGACGAAAGGGCCGGTGCCATAGCGGGGCTCCACCGTCTCGGAACCGGCCCGTGGACCATGAACCCTGTCACCCGCGGCGCCCTCGGCCAGATCTGGAAACTCTCCGGAAACGGCCGCTCCTGGGCCGTGAAGGAACTCCTCTTCGGCTGCGACGAGGCCCAGGTAACCCGCGAGGCCGCCTTACGGGACTCCGCGGCGGACCTGGGCATCGCCTCGCCCCGGCTCCACCCCGACCGGCACGGCGCCCACGTCTCCCGCCTCGACTCCCCGGGCGGTGGGTCCTGGGTGAAGCTGTACGACTGGGTCGACGGCGCCGAGGCGGACGCCTCCGACCCGGACGTCCTGGACTGGTTCGGCCGGACCATGGCACTGCTCCACCAGGCCGGCGAGGGAGCCGTCGAGGCCCCGGGCGACTGGTACGAGCGGTGCCCCGACGACGCCGACTGGGAGGATGTCCTCAAGAAGGTGCGGGACGCCGGCCTGCCGTGGTCGGACGAACTGGACCGGTTCGTCTCCACGTCCGCGCCGCCGCTGGCCTACTGGGTGACCCCCTCGGTGCCCGGCGGCCTGGTGACCTCCCACCTGGACCTCCAGCCCCGGAACGTGCTGATCGGCCGGGCCGGGCCCGTCCTGCTGGACTGGGACAACGCCGGTCCCGTCGCGGCGGAGCGGGAGTTCGCACGCGCCCTCTACGTCTGGTCCGGCGGCAACGACGTGGACATCGCCTCCGCGCGGCGGCTGGCCCGGGCCTACCGCGAGGCGGGCGGCCGGGCCGTCCTCACCGGCCCGGAGTCCTTCTCGATGCTCTTCGCCACGGCCCTGAACTACCTTCACGTGCAGGCCGCGACGGCCGTGGATCCCGCAGTGACGGCCGCGCAGCGCGAGTTCGGGAGCCGGCAGGCCGTGGCCTGCCTGCGCAACGCGCCCGACCTCGCCGCCGTCTCCCTGCTGGTCGCCGCGCTCGACACCTAGGCCCTGACGCCGAGTGACCTTGCTTGGTGGAGCACGGTGCGGTGATACGCCGCCATGAACTGTCGGACGGCGAGTGGAAAATCGTCCGTCTCCCGCTGCCGCGGGCGGAACGGGGGCGGAAGAGGTTGGACGACCGGATGCTCCTCAACGGCATCGTCTGGGCCGGAGCATCCCGCACACCGACTTTCGGCAGCCCGCCTCACTGCCGCTATGCGTACGAGCCGACGCTGATCGAGTAACCCGCACCGGTGTTGAGGTCGGGGCGGCTTCCATGGCCCTCTTCCGCGAGAAGTCCGGCGGTGAGGAAGACGATCCGCAGACTCATGGTCTCCTTGACGAAGCTCAGGTCGTCGGGCGCAGCCTCGGGGTCCGGGCTCCATCCGTCCTGTTGCGCTGCTGTTCGGTAGTGCGCTGCCACGTCGGCCTGTGTGCCGGGGAAGGCGTATGTCCGCTCGGCGTACACCATGACGTCGCCGCTGTCGGACCAGCAGCCGGCGTCGACCTCCTCGAAACCCCGGGCGACGGTGGCCTCGCCGGGCCGGGAGTCAAGGATGTCGAGCGCTGCCATCTCCTCGACCTCGGCGCCGGTCCCTTCGCAGTCCCGGGCGAGATCCATCAGTGTGCAGCCGGTGAGCGCCGGGGTCACCAACACCGTCGCCAGGAGGAGGGCTATAGGACGGATGCAAGCTGTACGTAAGGACAAGGCGGGCTCCAGGGCGTAATCCGGGGCAGCGGAGGGCCACTGTCGGACGAAGGTGTCTTCGGACTGGCTCCGAAGAGCCACGGCCCGGTTCTACCAGAAGCCGCCGGCCTCGCATCGCCTCTGACGTGAGCGGGACACTTTGACGACACTCCCTAGGGGGGTGTCCGGCTGCCGGGCGCGCGGCCCGGTGCGGCGAGCCCGGCCACCTCGTCGTACGGCGGTGTGGTGCCCGTCGGCGGCCGGCCCGCGCGAATGCCCGCCGCGGCCTCCAGCGCCGCGCCCAGTGCCCGCCGGTAGAGCAGCGAGCCGAGGCTGACCCGGCGTACGCCGATGCCGGCGAGGCGGGCGACGGGCGGACCGCCGGGCGTATAGAGGACGTTGAGCGGCACCTCCAGGTGGCGCACCAGCGTCTCGATCCGCCGAAGGCCGGTGAGGCCCGGCACGAACACCCCGTCCGCGCCCGCCTGCTGGTAGGCGTCGAGGCGCGCGAGAGTGCCGTCGCCATCGCCCAGCCAGTGGGTGTCGGTGCGGGCGTTGACGAACAGGCCGGGAGCGGCCCGCTTGACCGCCGCGATCTTCGCCGCGTGCCGGGCGGCCGGTCCCAGACCGTCCTCCAGGTTGATGCCGACCGCTCCGGCCGTGTACAGATCCCGGGCGAACTCGGCCACCTCGTCCGGGTCGTCGCTGAATCCGCCCTCCGCGTCGACGGACAGCAGAAACGGCCCGGACCCCAGGGCCACGGCAAGCCGCAGCGTCTCCTCCCGGGTCGCCGCCGCCCCGTCGGGCAGACCCGCCGCCGCGGCGACACCCAGGCTCGTCGTCCCGACCGCCCGGAAGCCCTGTCCCGCGAGGGCCAGGGCGGAGGCGTGATCCCAGGCGTTGGGCAGGAGCAGGGGCTCCCCGGCGCGGTGAAGGGCGGCGAAGGCGGTGGCGGCCCGGCCGGAGGGCGTGTGCTGCGGATCTGCGGTCATGGCGTCACGCTAGGCCCGGATCGCTTCGGCGCGGACCGAAGGATGAGGGACCCCGGCGGCCCAGAGGGTGGTGACCTCAGCCGACCTGCACGCCGGATCCGTCCAGCCGGACCCCCACCTCCGGCCCGCCACTCCAGCGGACCGTCAGCTCTCCCGCCGCGGAGGCGGTTACCGCCACCGTTTCCGCCAGCGGGACCGGATCCGCCTCGGCGGTGAGCCGGGCCAGCGCGACGAACAGGGTGGGGTCCCCGGTGGTGACGCCGGCGAGGTCGGCGTCGAGACCGACGGCGGGCAGCAGTTCCGCCCGGGTGCCGTCCGGTGCGGCCCAGCCGGTCACGCGGACCTCCGTCCCCGGCTCGGCCCCCGAGACCAGGTGCGCCCGCACCTCCGACGCCCCGCGCGCCAGCACCACGCTCGTCACCCGCGCTCCCCCGCCCGCCGAGTGCCGGGACGCCGCCCAGCCCTCGCCCACACCGAGCGGTTCGATGCCGGTGCGGCTGGGGTCGCCGCCGACGAGGACGCTGTTGTCGTACGAGTCGGCAGGGGTCGTCACGGTGGAGTACGCCAGCCGCGTGTAGTACGGGTCGTAGCGGACGTCCTCGCTGCCGTGGTTGTGGAGGCGGACCACGCCGTCGGAACGGGTCGACTGGAGCAGCCAGTTGGGGGGGCCGACGGGGGTGGCGAAGTCCGCGCGTTCGGCGGGGGCGGGTTCCTCCGGTGCCGTCCACACCTCGTGGTCGGGCGGCAGGAGCAGGCCGAGGAAGCCCTTGCTCGCCCAGTACGGCGAGGCCGGGCCCGAGTAGCCCTGCAGGACGGACTCGTCGTAGCCGTGCCAGCCGAGGGAGAGCAGGCCCCGGTCGTCCACCGCCCCCCGGTCCAGGAAGTATTTCAGCGCACCCGAGGCCAGCCGCCGGGTCTCGCCGGGCGGCAGCGGCGTACGGCCGGTCAGCGCGCCGAGCCACAGCGGGGCCGTCGTGGCGAAGCGGTACGTCAGGGAGCGGCCCTGGTGCATGGGGGCGCCGTCGCCGCCGAACAGGAGGGCGTAGTCGGAAAGGTGCCGGAAGAGGCGGTCGCCGTACAGCTCCAGCAGCCGCTCGTCGCGCTCCAGCCAGGCGTGCAGCACCGGGTAGAGGTGCATCGCCCAGCCGTTGTAGTAGTCGTACTTGCGGCCGTCGCCGTCGGTGTACCAGCCGTCGCCGACGTACCACTGCTCGATGCGTTCCAGGCCGCGGTCGATCGCCGCGCGGGAGGCGTCCGGCTCGTGGCCGATCCCGGCCAGGAAGCCGCCCACGGTGACCGGGAACAGCTCCCAGTTGCAGGGCCAGGGCTCGGCCGTGAGGGCGTCGGCCAGCCAGGCGGCCGTCCGCTGGCGCACGCCCTCGTCCAGGCGGTCCCAGAGCAGGTCCGGTGTGAGGCGCAGGGCCAGGGCGATGGACGCCGCCTCCACCAGGGACTGGTGGCGGTTTTCGATGCGGGGCCAGACGCCCGAGACACCGGCGGCGAGGCCGGTCGCGTAGCGCTCCAGGGCCTTCTCGTCGCGGCGGAAGGCGGCGAGCAGCAAGGTGCGGGCGTAGCCCTCCAGGCCGTCGGAGAGGCGGCCCGTCCAGCTGGCCCGGTCGCCGGGCAGGTGGTAGAGCGCGCGGTCCTCGGTGGCGTACGGCTCGACGGCGGCGAGCAGGGAGTCGGCCGCCGCCTCCCAGTGGGCGCGGGTGTAGCCGGTGAACGGGGACGTCGTGCGGTCGGCGGGAGGCAGCTGCATCGGGTGTCTTTCGTGCTCGGGCCGGTGGCTTCTGATCGGACCTGGAGCGCCCCGGTTCCGGTCGGGGCGCCCCAGGGGTTCATCCCACCCGCACCATGCCCTCGGGCACCAGATGCCGGGTGACGAGTTCGTCGCGGACGAGGGTCGCGTAGGCCGTCGCACCGCGCACGGAGGTGTGCGTGTTGTCCCGCGCCTCGTTGGTGAGGTACAGCGCCTTGGAGCCTTCCACGCCGAGGGACTCCACCAGTGCCTTGGTCTTCGCCGTGAGGTCGATCAGCGGGACGTCCCGCGCCGCGGCGACCGAGCGGATGACGGCCGGGTGGTCGACACCGAGGCCGTTGACCAGCAGCGCGGTTCCGTTGTTCAGCGTGCCGTCGGGGCTGAACCAGCGCCGCACGATGGGAGTGACAAGGACCGGCTGTCCGCCCTGCTCCCGGACGCCCGCCACCAGGGTTTCCAGGTTGGCCCTGTAGGTGGTCTCGTCCGTGGTCTTGTCGTTGTGGGCGAGCTGGACCAGGACCAGATCGCCGGGGCGGATCAGGGGCCGTACGGTGGCCCACAGCTGCGGGTTCCCCAGATAGGTGGCCGTACTCTCCCCGGAATCGGCGTAGTTGGCGACGGACACGCCCTTGCGCAGGTACTGGGGCAGTTGCTGGCCCCAGCCGGAGTACGGGTCGCCGGGCTGGTCGCAGACGGTGGAGTCGCCCACCAGGAAGATCTGGCGGGCGATGGGGGTCCCCCCTGCTCGAGCGGAGCCGAGAGCTTGGGGGAGGGCCCGCCTGACCTCGATCCCGGCGAGGGCCGGGGCGGAGCCGCCGATCCGCAGGTCGAGGCCGGGGGTTCCCTCGGGGCCGGTGGGCTCGCCCTCGGGGGTGCGGACGTTCACCGTGAAACTGCGGGTGACGCGTTTTCCGGCCGGGACGGCCGTCTCGGGGAGCAGGGAGCGGCGGGTCTCGGCGGTGACGCCCGTACTGGACGCAGTCTTCCCGCCGAGGGTGACCCGTACGTCGTACGTGCCCGGCGGGACGTCGAAGTGACAGGTGCCGGCGGTGCAGTGGGCCAGTCCCCGGCCTCCGCTCCTCGCATCCGCGTGAGCGGGTACGGACGGCAATGCGCTGCCCATGGCCACCGCCGCCGCGACGGCGATGCTGAAACGTCTCACTCCAGGCTCCTCCCGGCACACGACACGACCTGGAGGGGGACCGTATCGCTCCGCACAAGCGCTTTCTAGACCTGGAGCAGCATTCACCGGATCTCCGGCCGGACAACGGTGAAAGCCCTTTCGCGAAATCGATTCAACTGTCACCCTCGCTCCCACCGCACCTCCCCCCACCCTTCGCAGGAGGCACCCCCCATGCCCGGACCCACGAACAGACCGGTCGGCCGCCGCACCGTCGTCCTCGCCGCCGGAGCCGGAGCCGTCGGCGCGGCCCTGACCCGTACGGCGCACGCGGCCGGATTCGGCTGGACCGACGACGGCGCCGACTACGTCGTCGACACCGGCGCCCAGCTGGTCCTCAAGGTGAGCAGGTCCACCGGCGACCTGACTTCCCTGGTCTACCGCGGCACGGAGTACCAGGGCTACGGCGGCATGAACTCGCACATCGAGTCCGGCCTCGGCGCCTCCACCGTGAGCATCGGGCAGTCCGGTTCCACGATCCTGGTCTCCGTCACGCACGGCACCCTGAAGCACTACTACGCGGCCCGCAGCGGCGAGAACAACGTCTATCTGTGGACGAACAAGGCCGACACCTCCGTCCCCGCGACCCGGTACATCGTGCGCGTGAAGAAGGGCGCGTTCCTCAACGACGAGCCCGACTCCTACACCTACGCGCCCACCACCATCGAAGCCTCGGACGTCTTCCGGAAGTCCGACGGCCAGACCCGCTCGAAGCACTACTCGGGGCGGCGCGTCATGGACTACGACCACATCGGCTGGTCCGCGGGCGGCGTCGGCCTGTGGATGGTGCGCAGCAACCACGAGAAGGCCTCCGGAGGCCCCTTCTACCGCTCCCTGCTGCGCCACCAGAGCGCGGACGGCGGCGGCCTGTACGAGATCCTCCACTACGGCCAGAACCAGACCGAGGCGCAGCGCTTCGGTCTCCAGGGTCCGTACGTCATCGCCTTCACGGACGGCGGGGCGCCCTCCTCGGCGTTGTTCCCGGGGACGCTGACCACACCGTGGGCCGACTCGCTCGGGATCGCGGGGTACGTGCCGGCGAGCGGCCGGGGCAAGGTCGCGGGCGTCGGGATCTCCGGGCGGAACCCGGCGTACCCCTACACCGTCGGGCTCGCCAACGCGGCGGCGCAGTACTGGGGTTCGGCGCGTGCTTCGGACGGCTGGTTCTCCCTTTCCGGTGTGCTCCCGGGGACGTACACGCTGACCGTCTTCAAGGGCGAGCTGGCGGTGTACACCAATTCGGTGAACGTGCCGGCCGGGGGCACGACGACGCTGAACACCATCGCGATCCCCGCCTCCAACGACCCGTCCAACGCGAGCGCGATCTGGCGGATCGGCGACTGGAACGGCACGCCGGCCGGGTTCAAGAACGCGGACCTGATGACGTACGCGCATCCGTCCGACGCGCGGGCCTCGTCCTGGACCGGGAACGTGGTGATCGGCAGCGGTGAGACGGCGGCCTTCCCCTGCTACCTCTGGAAGGACGTCAACAGTGGGATCCTGGTGTACTTCCGGCTGACGGCGGCCCAGGCGGCCGCCGCGCACACCCTGCGCATCGGGGTGACGACGGCGTACGCCAACGGCCGGCCCCAGGTCACCGTCAACGACACCTGGACCTCGGCGGTCCCCGCCCCGCCCACCCAGCCGAACACCCGGTCGCTGACCAACGGTTCCTACCGGGGCAACAACCACACGTTCACGTACAGCGTCCCGGCGTCCGCCTGGAAGACGGACGCGAGTCAGTACAACGTGCTCAGGATCGACGTGGTGAGCGGGTCGGGCACGACCGGCTACCTCAGCGCGGGCACGGCGGTCGACGCGATCGACCTGCTCGCCTGAGCCCGGTCAGGTACCGCGTGTCCACTGCTGGTTGGTGCCGCCGTTGCACGTGTACGTGATGAGCGCGGCGCCGCCCGCGGTGGACCCCCCGTTCACGTCGAGGCACTCCCCGCTCGCGCGGGACTTGACGTTGACGTAGGAGCCGGTGGTGGTCAGCGACCACTGCTGGCTCGCCGAGGACGTGCAGTTCTCCTGTGTGACCGTGCTCGCGTTCTCCTGCACGCACAGGCTGCTGTTCCTGACCATCAGCTGGTAGTAACCGCTTCCGAGGGACTTGAACCAGTACTTCTGGTTGGCGCCTCCGTTGCAGTCGTACTGCTTGATCTGCGCCCCGGGCCAGAGCGACTGGCTCGTCACGTCCGCGCACTTGGAGGAGTGGCGGGCGATGAGCGTGTTGTACGTGGCGCCGGTGCCGGTGACGGTTCCGGCGGCCGTGTCGATCGTGACCTCCGGCGACCAGGACATGGCCATGGTGGTCGCGCCCGAGAAGGTCAGCGGCAGCCACACGTACCGCGAGTCGTTGACGGTGCCGCCGAAGGAGTTGCCCCAGCGGTCGCCCAGATAGAGGTACGAGGTGCCCGAGGTGCCCTGCACGGGCAGCACGAAGGCGGTCTGCGAGCCGTACGCCGTCGAGTCGCCGATGTTCCTCATGGCCGACCAGGGGCCGGCGATGCTGGTGGCCGTGGCGTACTGCTGCTGGTTGGGGTTCCAGCCCGTGGCGCCCGAGGTCAGCATGAAGTACACGCCGTTCCGCTTGAACAGCGCCGGTGCCTCGCGGTGGCCGCCGGGCCAGGGGTTGGCGACCAGACTCGCGACGCCGGTGTAGTCGGCGGTGAGGCGGTAGATCTGCAGGTCGTAGTTCTCGCGGGCGGCGGAGATCATGTAGCCGGCGCCGTCGGTGTCGGTGAAGACCGTGATGTCACGGGACATGTGCTGGCCGAGCGGGCGGAAACTGCCCTTCCAGGTGTAGTTCCCGTCGACGGTGTCGGAGACGGCGACGGCCGCGCGGGCCTCGCTGTAGTCGGTGCCGTTCTCCTTGTGCATCCACATCACGAAGGTGCCGGTGGAGGCGTTGTACATGACCTTCGGCCGCTCGATGTTGGCGGTCGCGAGCTCGGGGGCGCTCGCCTCGGTCAGGACGTGGTTGCGGAACTCCCAGTTCTTCAGGTCGGTCGAGCGGTAGGCGTCGACGTACCGGAAGGTGTTGTCGGCGTTGCGGTGCTCGCCGAACCAGTAGTAGTAGCTGCCGACCTTGAGGACTCCGCCGCCGTGCGCGTGGACGGGGCTGCCCGAGGTGTCGGTGAACTGGGTGCCGTTGGTGATCGTCCGGGGCGCGGCCTGGGCGGGCCCGGCGGTGGCGAGGGCCCCGAACAGCCCGAGGCACAGGGCGAGAAGGGCGGTGCAGGCACGTCTCATGTCATTCACCTGCCGGTGCGGTGTCGGCGACCGGTATGCCGAAGTCGGGGGTGCCGTCGCTCTTCCAGCCCAGTTTCTGGACGCGGGTGTGGCGGTTGGGGTCGTTCAGCGGGTCGCCGTTGATCTCCTTGTACTGGCGGGCGTGGTAGACGAGGACGTCGGTGCGGCCGTCCTCGGCGACCGTGAAGCAGTTGTGGCCCGGGCCGTACTGCTTGGTCGTGTCGTTGCTGGTGAAGACGGGGGCCGGCGACTTGGACCAGCTCATGGGGTCCAGGAGGTGACTGTCGGCGTCGGCGGTCAGCAGACCCATGCAGTAGTTGAAGTCGGTGGCACTGGCCGAGTACGTCATGAACAGGCGGCCGTTGCGCTTGAGGACGTACGGGCCCTCGTTGACCTTGTAGCCGATGCACTCCCAGTCGTACTCCGGTGTGGAGAGCCGCACCTGCGGGCCCGTCAGGGTCCACGGGTTCGCCATCTCCGACAGGAAGATGCCGGTGTTGTTGTCCAGGCCGGGCTCGTGCTGGGCCCAGGCGAGGTATCGCTTGCCCCGGTGGGTGAAGGTGGTGGCGTCCAGGGAGAAGGTTTCCCACGCCGTCCTGATCTGGCCCCTCTCCACCCAGGTGCCCTGGAAGGGGTTGGAGTGGGCGTTCTCCAGCACCCAGATGCGGATCGCCCAGACGTCCTCGGCGGGCGCGGAGGCGAAGTAGATGTACCACTTGCCGCCGATGCGGTGCAGTTCGGGCGCCCAGATGTGGGCGCCCATGGGGCCGGTGGCGTGGGCGCGCCAGATGACGGATTCGTCGGCGGTGCCGAGGCCGCTCAGGGTGCGGGAGCGGCGCAGGATGATGCGGTCGTACTCGGGGGCGGTGGCGGTGAAGTAGTAGAAGCCGTCCGTGTGCCGGTGGATGTGCGGGTCGGCGCGGTTGTGGACGAGGGGGTTCACGAAGGGGGCCGGCTTCGGGTGCCTGCCGGCTGCTTCGGCAGCGGTTTCCGTGGCGGCCGTCGAGGGTGCCGCCTGGGCGACGCCGGGGAGGGCGGGGACGGCGGCCAGGGCGCCGGCGGCTGCGGCGCCCTTCAGCAGCAGTCTGCGACTGGGGGATTCGGGCAGAACAGGGTCGCGGCTCATGCGGCCTGCCTCTCATGGGTGGAGGGGAACACACCACGCCGTCCGATATTTCGAACGTCATCTGTCATTACGAACGCCGAAAAGGTAAGGGTGTGCCACGAGGAGGTCAACGGGTCTGACGGGGCGAGTCGTTCACCGATTTTCTGTTATCGGCACGAGTCGGGCCCGTCCCCACGACGTGCGCAGCCTCTCCCTCACCACAGCAGCGGCCGCAGGCGTCCTCGCGGCGGTCGTCTCCCTGCTCATCGCTCCCCCGGCGGCGGCCGCGACCCCCGGCAGCGCGGGCGCCTCCACGGACGTCGGCTTCGGCTGGTGGCCCTATGCCCTGGGCTTCGCCCTGATCATCAGCCTCGCGATACCGGTACCGCCGAGGGGGCGGGGCCGGGGGCAACGAGGGGGCCGGCGGGACGCGGGAAGATGAAATCGTCCGCTGCGATGGCCGGTCGGCCTCACAGCTCGGAGTCTTCCCACACCACGACCTCGACCTCGTCCCCGACCGCCACCGTGCCGGGCCGGAGCACCGCGTACTTCGTACCGAAGGCGATGCCGCCCCGGGTGGCGCGGCGGTAGGTGGCGAGGGTGCGCAGCGGTTCCGGGCCCGCTCGGGTGCCGGTGTGCTGGTCGACGAGGGTGACCGCGCAGCGGATGGCGAGTTTGGCGTAGCCCAGTTCCGTCTCGCCGATGCGCAGGCGGTGGGCCCGGTCCTCCGTGTGAGGGTCGTCCCACCCGTCGATGACGAGGTTGGGGCGGAACCGTTCGGCGGGGAGCGGGCGCACGCCGCGGTCGGTCATCTTCGAGTCGAGGAGGTCCAGGGTGGAGCGGGAGATGACGTGCAGGGCACAGCTGTCGGCGTAGCCGGAGGTGCCGGGTGTCAGGCCGTCGGTCACCCGGTCGTGTTCCGGCGGGACCCGTACCAGCCGGCTCGGGGCACCGAGCAGGTCCGAGAGCCAGTCCGCTGCCTCGTCCCCCTGGTCGATGCCCTGGTAAGCGGTTCCGAACAGGTCCACGTTCCGCCGGGTGCCGGACGTGTCCACCCGGAGGTGCAGAGGCTCTGTTCCGGGTGCGGCGAGCGTGAGACGGTCGCCGTCGGGCGTGATGCGGGGGCGGATGACGGCCAGCCGCGGATCCCGGCGCTGCGTCCGGTACACGCCCTCCTCGCTGACGACCATGAAGCTGCGGTCGTGCGCCAGACCGGCCGGGGTCAGCAACGCGTCGCGCACCGTCGTCCCGGCGCAGCCCTTGACGGGGTAGTACGACAGCTCGACGACTCGTGCCATGACCTCTCGTTCCGTTCCGCAGTTCAGCGGCCGCTGGGGGCTTCGGGAAACCCGAGCAGGGGTGCCAGCAGTCGCGCCTCGGCCGCCCACTCGGCCAGGAACGCCAGGGTCAGGCCCCTTTCCCGGTAACGGAGTCCGGCCGGGACCGTACCCTCGCCGCCGTAGGCGACCTGCTCCGTGTCCGCCCGCGCCAGCATCAGCGCGGTGAGCCAGTCGTACTTCACCGCGGACGCGCACACACCGAGCCGGACGAGGCGTTCGTCGCCCCGCCAGCCGCTCTCGCGCAGTCCGTGCAGGTAGGCGTCGTAGGCCGCCTTGGCCAGGCCCGGCAGGTCCGCGGCCGGGACGAACACGTCGAGGACGCAGTCCGGGAGGTAGTTGCCGAGGTCCTCACCGAGGGCACCGTCGCCGGTGAACGCCCAGTCGAACAGGACGCCGGTGCCCGAGCGGTCGGACACGACGTTCGCCGGCCACTGGTCGAGGTGGCAGAGGGCGCGGGGCAGCGACTCCATGACCGTGAGGAACCACTCGCGGTCGTGGTGGAGGCGGACCATGTCCTCACGCAGGCCGGGCGGGAAGTGCAGCCGGACCAGGGGGTGCCGCCACGCCTCGTCGTCGTCGAGCAGGGCCCGGCCCGTCGTCTGCGCCGACGTGTAGTCCCGCAGGAAGCGCTGCGACAGCCACGGGGTGTCCTCCCCCGCGCCGACCGCACCCTGCGCGGCGCCCAGCCGGTGGGCGTGCTCGACGTGGCGGGTGAGGGACCAGACGGTCGCGGGCTCGCCCGGCACGTCCTCCAGCCACAGCGCCACGTCACCGTCCGGGCGCTCGACGCACTCCAGCAGCCGGGGGGCACGGATGCCGTGCGGTTGCCAGACCCGGGCGATCCCGGACCGGTAGACGTACGCCTCGCGGCGCCAGAAGTTCCAGTGGCGCGGGTCGTTGGACGCCGACCACGCGACGGCGGTCTCCTTCGTGCGCGTCAGCACCTTCAGGACGGCCGAGCGGTCGCCACCGGTGACCCGCCACACCCCGGCCGTGACACCGTTGGACGGGTTGTGCGTGAGCGGCTCGAACACCGCCTCGTCCGCGGGGACTTGCAGGACCTCACGTACTTCGGCATGCGCTGCGGCGACCTCGGGCATCCCCCGATGCTATGCCTCCGCCCCGGCCCTGTCCTTGCGTCCCCGCAGCCACACGTACACCGGGATCCCGGCGAAGAGGAACAGCACGCCCTGGTAGACGGCCGCGTACCCGGCGCCGGCGATCAGCCAGAACGAGAAGCCGAAGGACAGGACGGCGACGGTCAGGTCCCGGGCGAGGCCGGCGGGGCGGACCCGATCGCGGGTACCGCGGGCCAGCCAGTACAGCTGGGCCGCCGCCGACAGCAGATACGGCACGCAGCCGGTGAAGGTGGTGATCAGGACGAGGACGCGGAACGTGGTGTCCGGGCCGGCCGTGTAGTTGAGGGCGATGAGGAGGCTGCCGAGGACCGCGCAGGCCCACACCCCGAAGCCGGGGACACCACCCTTGCCGAGGCGGGCGAAGGGCGCGGGGAAGAGGCCGTCGCGGGCGGCGGCGTACGGCATCTGCGCGGCCATGAGGATCCAGCCGTTGAGGCAGCCGGTGATCGAGGCGACGGCGACCAGCGCGATGGCGGTACCGCCCCAGGAGCTGCCGGTGAGGGCGTTGACGGCGTCGGCGAAGGGGGCGCCCGAGTCGACGAGCCGGTCGTGCGGGACCAGGCCGAAGACGGCGATGGTGCCGAGCACGTAGACGAGGGCGGAGGCCAGGGTGCCGAGGACGCTCGCCCGGCCGACCGTGCGCTCGGGGTCGCGGACCTCGCCCGCGCTGACGGCGGCGGACTCGACCCCGAGGAAGCTGTACAGCAGCAGCGCGGCGGAGGCGGCCAGCGCGCCGGAAACACTCTGCCCGGAGGCGTTGAACGGGCCGAAGTTGTCCGCGTCGACGAAGAACAGGCCGATCGTGGCCAGCAGGAGCAGCGGTACGAACTTCAGGACCGTGGAGACCACCTGCACCGCGCCGACCCAGCGCGTGCCCGCGAAGTTCGCCGCGGCCGGCAGCCAGAGGGCGGCCAGGGCGACGAGGGCCTGGAGGGCGTGGTTGCCGTGCAGGGGTATGAGGACCTCGACGTAGCCGACGACCGCGACGGCCAGGGCGGCGATGCTGACCCAGCACATCGTCCAGTACGACCAGGCCGACAGGAACCCGGCGAACTCGCCGAAGGCGTCCCGGGGGTAGATGTACAGACCGCCGGTGACCGGGCTGCGCCGCGCCAGCCTGCCGAAGAGCAGCGCGAGCAGCACGGCTCCGACCGAGAGCACGAGGAACGCGAGCAGGCTGACCGTGCCGTACGGGGCGACGGTGGCGGGCAGGGCGAAGATGCCGCCGCCGATGATGTTGCCCATGACGAGGGCCGTGGCGGCCGCGAGGCCGAAGGTGCGGCGGGGAGCGGGCGCCGGGGCGGTTCCGGCCGCGGCCGGGTCGGCGGGTTCTGCGGCCTCGGTGGGGCTGGGGACGGTCATGAGGGTTCCTGTACAAGCGGAGGGAGAGGGTCCTGATCGTAACCGCGATCCCACATGCTGGTCGACCTGTTCATCTGGCGGACACAAGCGGCTGGGTTCCGCCGCGGAACGTCGACTACCGTCGTCGGCATGACCAGCACCCCCTCCCTCGCAGAAGCCCTCGCCACCGGGACGGTCGTCCTCGACGGAGGCATGTCCAACCAGCTCGAATCGGCCGGGCACGACCTGAGCGACGAGCTGTGGTCGGCCCGGCTGCTCGCCGAACAGCCGGAGGCGGTGACCGAGGCGCACCTCGCCTACTTCCGGGCGGGGGCGGACGTGGCGATCACGGCCAGCTACCAGGCCACGTTCGAGGGCTTCGCCAAACGCGGGATCGACCACGACCGGGCGGCCGAACTCATGGCGCTGAGCGTGGAGTCGGCCCGGGAGGCGGCCCGGCGGGCGCGGGTGTCCCGGCCCCTGTGGGTGGCGGCCTCGGCCGGTCCGTACGGGGCGATGCTCGCGGACGGCTCGGAGTACCGGGGGCGCTACGGACTGAGCGTGGACGAGCTGGAGCGTTTCCACCGGCCGCGCCTGGAGGTGCTGGCCGCGGCCCGGCCCGACGTCCTCGCCCTGGAGACGGTCCCGGACGCCGACGAGGCCACGGCCCTGCTGCGGGCGGTGCGCGGGCTCG
The DNA here is from genome assembly GCF_040302345.1 of Streptomyces sp. NPDC126510. Classification (NCBI taxonomy): domain Bacteria; kingdom Bacillati; phylum Actinomycetota; class Actinomycetes; order Kitasatosporales; family Streptomycetaceae; genus Streptomyces; species Streptomyces sp. NPDC126510. The sequence continues at coordinate 143,273 of NZ_JBEORR010000001.1, forward strand.
GGGTGCCGGCCTGGCTGACGTACTCCGTCGCCGGTCACCGCACCCGTGCCGGACAGCCGCTGGAGGAGGCCTTCGCCCCGGCCGCCGAGGCGGACGAGGTGATCGCGGTCGGGGTGAACTGCTGCGCCCCGCAGGACGTGGACGCCGCGGTGGCTACGGCGGCGCGGGTCACCGGCAAGCCCGTCGTCGTCTATCCCAACAGCGGGGAGACCTGGGACGCCGAGGCGCGTGCCTGGACCGGCCGCTCCAGCTTCACCGCCGACCAGGTGAAGGGCTGGCGGCAGCGGGGAGCACGGCTGATCGGCGGCTGCTGCCGGGTGGGGCCGGAGGCCGTCTCGGGCATCGCCGAGGCACTGAGGGCGGCGTAGCGTCACGCGGACTCCATCTCCCCATCGCCGAGGCACTGAGGGCGGCGAGCGTCACGCGGACACCATCTCCCCATCGCCGAGGCACTGAGGGCGGCGAGCGTCACGCGGACTCCATCTCCCCATCGCCGAGGGCGGCGTAGCGCCACGCGGTCCCGGCGTGGCAGCGCCCCGCGGCCCCGGCCCGGCGCCCCGCTGTCTCCCGCGGCCGGCGGCCCCGCGGTCCCGTCCCGGCGTCCGCTCTCCGGGCACAGCGCCCCGCTGCCGGCCGTGCGCGCAGGGCCCTCCTCCGCCTCACCCCGCGCTGCTAGCCTCCGTCGTGGGAACCGGTTGCTACAGCGTTGCCGCAGTTCCCCAGGGGGTGGGTGCCGACCGGCGCCCGGGAGAGACGAGGCAGGGCATGACGAGGAAGAGCGGGGACGCGAGCCGTAGCACCATCCGGGACGTGGCGGCGCGCGCGGGGGTCTCCGCGTCGACGGTGTCCCGGGTGCTGGGCGGGGCGTATCCGGTGAGCGCGGCGACGCGCGGGAGCGTGATGCGGGCGGTCCGCGAGCTGGACTACGTGGCCGACGCGCGGGCGAAGGCGATCGCCGGCGCCGGCACGCCCACCCTCGCCTTCGTGCTGGAGGACATCACCGGCCCGTCGTTCGCGCACATGGCCCACGGCGTGGAACGCGAGGCGACCCGGCTCGGCCATCTCTGCCTGGTGTGCAGCACGGAGGGCGACGTCCGGCAGGAGCTGGAGTTCGTCGAGATGATGCGCGCCCAGCGGGCCGCCGCCGTGATCCTGGTCGGCGGTACGGCCGACACCCCCGCGTACCGCGAACGCACCCGCCGCATGGCGGACTCGCTCGCCTCGGCCGGTTCCCGCCTGGTCCTGTGCGGCCGGCCGCCGCTGGCCCCGGGCGCCCCGGTGACGGTCATCGAGTACGACAACGAGGGCGGCGCCCACACCCTGGTCGCCCACGTGCTCGCGCGAGGCCACCGCCGGGTGCTGTTCCTCGGCGGCCGGGCGGACCACACCACGGCCCTGGGCCGCGAACGCGGCTACCTCGCCGCGCACCGGGCCCGCGGCCTCACCCCCGATCCGTCCCTCGTCCTGCACGGTGACTTCACGCGGGACGCAGGCCACCGTCTGATGCGGCAAGCTCTCGCGGACGGGCTGGAGTTCAGCGCGGTGGTGGCGGCCACGGACATGGTCGCGGCGGGTGCCCTCACCGCACTGCACGAAGCGGGCCTGAGAGTGCCGGACGACGTCTCCCTCGCCGGTTACGACGACATCCCGTTCGCCCGCGATCTGCACCCGGCCCTGACGACGGTCCACGTCCCCTACGAGGAACTGGGCCGTCTCGCCGTCCGGACGGCCCTGGAGCACACCCCGGGCGCCCCGGACGAACACCTGCTGCTGGGCACGCACGTGGTGGTACGGGACTCGGTGGGTCCCTGCGCTGTGACGGCACCTCTCTAACCGACCCGCTGCATCGCCTTCCGGTGCCGTTCCGCCATCGTGGCCCCGGACTCCCGGCGGGCCATCCTGCGCAGGACGGAGGGTGCGAGGAGCAGCCCGGCGACCGCCCAGGCACCCAGCGCTCCCGCTGTCTCCAGGTGTCGCCAGGATGCGCCGATCTCGGCGGCGACCGCGTCGGCCGGCAGCAGCGCCGAGCGGAGACCCAGTCCGAGCCAGTACACGGGGAAGACCTGCCCGACGGTCCGCAGCCACTCGGGCAGCTCCGACAGGGGGAAGTAGACGCCGGAGATCACGACGAGTCCCATCACCGGAAGCATCAGCAACCCGACGGTGCGCGGACTGCTGACAAGTGAGCCGACGACCGCGCCCATCGGCAGGGTGGCCAGGAGACCCAGGGGCACCACCCACACCAGCGTCAGCAACGCTCCGCCGCCCTGCCGAGCCACCCCGTCGACCAGGAACACGCCGACGGCGAAGGGGAGCGCCATGGAGGCGAGGGCCGTACCCGACACCATGACGATCTTGCCGACCAAGTGGCCGACCATGCCGTGCGGCATGGCCTTGGCCCGCAGCAGGGTGCCGTCCTCGCGCTCGGTCGCGAGCAGCTGCGCCGTGGTCATCATGCCGGTGAACGCCAGCGTCATCCCGAGCATGCTCGGCAGCATGAACGCGCCGGTCGAGATGCCGGCGCCCTTCAGCGGATCGTCCCTGACCAAGTACAGCGGCACGATGAGCAGAACGGTCCAGAGCACGTACCCGAACACGTCCTGGCCGGTGGTGAAAGTCTGCCGGAGTTCCGTCCAGCCGCGCCGTACCCCCACCAGCGCCGCATGCCACACCGGACTCATCGCGATCCCTCCCCGAAAGCCTGCCCCGCCCGCTCGTCGGGAACGCTGCCCGCCTCGAGCTCCCGCACCATCGTCAGGTAGGTGTCCTCCAGGCTCGCCCGGCGTACCTCCAGCCCGCCGATCGCCTCACCGTGCTCCTCGAACAGCCGGCGCACGAAGCGGGTGGGCTCGGCCGTGGCCTCCTCGAACGGCTGCCCGTTCCGCGTCCAGCGCACGGTGGCCTCGGCCGACGCCTGCCGTGACAGCTCCGCGGCCGAGCCGTCGGCCACGATCCGGCCGCCGGCCAGAATCAGGATCCGGTCGGCGAGCTTCTCCGCCTCGGCGAGGTCGTGTGTGGTCAGCAGAACGGTGGTGTTCTCGTCCGCGAGCCCGCGCACCAGGCCGTGGAACTCGTTCCTCGCCTCCGGATCCAGACCGGCCGTCGGCTCGTCCAGGAACAGCACCTCGGGTCTGCCCACGATGCCGACGGCCACGTCGAAACGCCTGCGCTGCCCGCCGGACAGCGTCCCGACCCGCTGGTCCGCCTGCTCGGTCAGCCCCACTGCGGCGAGGAGCTCGTCGACGTCCCAGGGGCGCCGCACCAGAGCGGTCGAGTACGGCACGTAGTAGGAGCCGAGATGCGCCAGCAGTTCCCGCACCCGCCACTTGCCGTGGTCACGCCAGGACTGCAGCACGATGCCCAGGCGCGCACGCCACCGCTCGTCGCCGTCGGCCGGGTCGGTGCCGAGGACGGTCACGTGCCCGGCCGAGCGCATCCGGAAGCCTTCCAGGACCTCGATCGTGGTGGTCTTGCCTGCGCCGTTCGGGCCGAGCAGCAGGACGACTTCGCCTCGCCGGGCCGTGAAGGCGACCCCCTTCAACACGTCCTGGCTGCGGTAGCGCATCCGCAGATCCCGTACGTCGATGACCGTGTCGCTCTCCGGCGGCGGGCTGCTCCCCACCCTGGACAAGGCGTGGTCGGTCGTCATCGGTGTTCCCCCGTCCGTCTCGTGGTCCGTCCTGCGGGCAGGGGCCGGAGGCCGCGCCGACGTCCGTGGTCATGGGACGTGGTTCTCGGCTGGAGCTGCCATGGCCTCCTGGCAGCAGCCGTTCGGGCCCTCCCGGGCGAACACATTACCGAACGAGCGCCCGGCGGTGGCGGCGCCGTCAGTGGCGCCGGAGAGCACCCGAGCGGCGCAAGCGCCGTACGGCTGACCGCAGTTCCGTGCCGCGGCCGGGCGGGTCGGCGGCGGGGACGGCTACCGGCGTGGGTTCCGCCGGCCTGAGGGCGTCGGCCTTCCAGAGGGCGAGTTCACGGTCCCGGGGGCCGTACGCCGTGTACGCCAGTCCGTCCTCGGCGTCCGGCGCCCGGTCCCCGAAGACGCGCACCGGGTGGGTCGTGTCCCAGCGCTCCCAGCCGGGGTCGCCGTCCGTGGCGAAGCGGACCCACGCCCCGTGCATCGCGTCGGCCAGTTCCTGCGGGGCGCCCTCCCCGGCGAGTTTCCGCGACTCGGGGACGTCCCCGGTGTCGAAGACGAAGCCCAGCTCCAGCGCGTGACAGGCGCCGAGGCCGGGCAGGTCGGAGGGCCAGGCGAACTCGTAGACGTACGACGGTTCCGTGCGGGCGTCGGCCAGGTGGTGCAGGGGTATGCGCAGCAGATGGTCGGTGACCAGCTGGCCGACGGTCTCCGCGGTGCCGGCGTCGGGGTGCAGTGTGCGGTAGCCGCGCGGGACCTCGCTGCCGCAGTGGCAGCGGGCCATGGCGCCCGCGAGGGCGACGGCGCCGAGGCGGTCGACGCGCTCCAGGAGGCCGCCCGGCACCAGCCACAGTCTGTGTTCGTCGCGGGTCCAGCCCAGCAGCAGCTCGACCCCGCGGGCCGCGCCGCCGTCCGTGAGGGCCTGCAGGGGATCGCGCGGGACGACGTCGTCGTCGATGACGAGACCGAAGGCGGGCCCGCCGACCACCGGGCTGCTCAGCCTGCCCACCTCGGCCTGGGCGCGCAGCAGCAGATCGCGGTCGACGGCGGCGAAGGCCTCGGCGGTGGCGGGGATCTTCAGGCGGGAGGCCATCCGGCGGACCATCCGCCGGACCTTGGCCCGCTCGGACGCCTCGGGCGGCCCGCTCTGCAGGACGGCCCGCCGGACCAGCCCCTGGGTCTGCGGGGCGGCGAGGAGGGCGCCGACGCTGATCGCCCCGGCGGACTGGCCGAAGAGGGTGACGCGGCCGGGGTCACCGCCGAAGGCCCCGATGGCCTCGTGCACCCAGGTCAGGGCGGCGATCTGGTCGCGCAGGCCGGGATTCGGGGGCCTGTCCGGGAACAGTCCGTAGCCCTCGACGCCCAGCCGGTAGTTGATGGATACGCAGACCACGCCGTCGCGGGCGAAGGCATGCCCGTCGTACACGGGTACGGCAGAAGATCCCCTGGTCAGGGCCCCGCCGTGCAGCCAGACGAGGACGGGGAGGCGGGCTTTCGGGTCGGGCTGCGGGGTCCAGACGTTGAGGTTGAGGCAGTCGTCGCCGGGCACGACCGGGTCGGACAGATAGTGGGCGAAGGCGTCGGAGTACGGCGGTTTCGGCGCGGTGGGGCCGAAGGCACCGGCGTCGCGGACGCCGTCCCAGGGCGGAAGCGGCACGGGCGGGCGGAACCGGCGGGGGCCGAAGGGAGGGGCCGCGTACGGGATGCCACGGAAGACCGCGACACCGCGCTCGTACCGGCCCCGCAGGGCGCCGAAGGGCGTCCTCACCACGGGGTCCGCCTGCGGGTCCGTCCGGTCTGCCGTCATCCGTCCACCAGCCTCCTCACCGCGCTCGTGCACCGTGAAGATCAGAGCACCTCATTGTGGCCCGGTATTCCGGTGCACGAGCGGGTGTGGGGGCTGTTCGGGTTACTTGGCGTACATCAGCGTGCCGAAGCCGAGCTGGTCGAACCCGCCGCTGGTGGTGCCGTAGTCGCCTCCCCCGCCCTCGGGGGCGACGGAGAAGCACATCTGGGCGATGTACTTGTCGTCGAGGAGCAGGCGCCGCCCGTAGTGGTAGTGGAGCATCGCCCAGACCGGGCGGACCTGGCCCCGGGAGACCGAGCTGATCACCGTCTGTGACTGCTGGGCGCAGGTCTGACCGGTGCCCCAGGTGTAGGTGGTGAACGGCACGTCCATGTTCAGGTTGTACTTGGCGACGTACTGGGCGGCCTTCATGAAACGGCGGCCGTCGTACGAGTAGAGGTCGTCGCCCTGGTTCCAGGCCATCTCGCAGAGCGCGCCCATCTGCCCCATGCCCATGAGGGTGTGGCCCTGGTCGCGGCCGGACTCCTGCCACTGGCCGAGGTCGTAGCCCCCGACGTCGCCGTACAGGAAGGGGACGGCGTGCTGGACGGAACCGTTTCCGGCGCCGGACTTGAAGTAGGCGACCGCCTGGTCGTACTTGGCGGCGTTGTCGGTGAGGATCCCGATGGCCATGACGGAGGCCATGTTGCACAGGTCCCAGTTGGCCCAGTAGTTGGTGACGCAGGCATCGTTGTGGCCGGTCAGGAACTGGTTGTTGAGCGGGTAGAACACTCTGACCAGCATCTCCTGCGCGGCGGCGAGGTCGAACGCCGGGTGGTCCCGCATCAGTTCGCAGGCGTTGGCGAACTGCCAGCCGTAGATGCCGGCGGCGAGGAACCGGTCGGCGTTGCCGGTGACCGTGGTCAGGGTGTGTGACCAGGCGTTGAGGATGGTGGCGGCGCACTGGGCGTTGGCCTCGGTGCCGCCGACCTTCCAGCGCAGCGCGTTCTGGTAGGCGGCCGCGATGTCGTTGTAGAGCTGCGGGTAGTTCTCTCCGGTGCCGCCGCGGATGATCGTCGCCGTGGCCCGGTTCGTCCAGGTGGACTGGGAGTGGGAGTTGGCGGTCAGCTTGTTCCAGCCGGTCAGCCAGGGGTCGTCGCCCGCGGCGACCCTGACCTTGGCACGGTTGATGTCGCCGGCGTTGTGCAGCATGCCGGGGTGGGCGAAGGCGGCGGGCGCGGCGCCGGCCGTGGTGGCGGTGGCCGTGGTGCCGAGGGCGAGGGCCGCGGTGAGGCCGCCGGCGGTCTTGAGCAGACCGCGGCGGCTCACCGGGCCGCCCTCGTGGTGCGTGTGGGGGGACGTGCGGCTCATGTGGGGCTCTCCGATCCGTGGAGTACTACATGGGGGTGATGCTCACCTCGTCGAACTCGGTGGTGCTGCGGGCCAGGGGGTCTCGGGAGCAGACCACGAGGCCCACGTGGTAGGGGGCGTCACCGAAGCCGGGGATGTCTCCCTCGGCGAGGGGGGTGAAGGTGGCGCCGTCGTCGGTCGAGGCGGATGCGGTGAAGTGCGTCCCGGTGCGCTTCAGCCGCAGCAGGCAGGGGGTGGTGACCGCCGCGTTGCCCGTGAAGGCGGACTTTCCGGCGACGGTCGGGCGCAGCATCAGCTGGGCGCTCGTGCCGCCGGTGACGATCGCCCCGGCCGCCAGGTCGAACGGCGACAGGGACTTGGCCATCAGCAGGCCGACCCGGTCGCCGGCGGCTCCGGCGCGGGAGACCAGGCGGACGGTGACCTCGCAGTCACCGCTGACGGTCCGTCGAACGAACTGGCCCGTCATGCCCTGGTTGTTGACCGTGAGGTCGGTTCCGGCGCCCCGCACCACGAAGGTGCCGTCCTCGTGCGAGGTGCTGCCGGGGGTCTGGACGGCGACCACGCCGAGGGTGCCGTAGGCGCGGTCGTCGAGGATGACGTCGCCCAGGTCGCCATGGGTCCAGGGCGCGGGCGGCGGGGTGCCGACGGTGAGCGTGAGCGTGCCGGCGGCTTCTCCGGCCGCGTTGCCGGCGGTGGTGGTGACGGTGAACTGGCCGCTCCGGGTGGGGGTTCCGGAGATCAGGCCGGTGCGCCGGTCGAGTCGCAGCCCGTCGGGCAGTCCCTTCGCGGTGAAGCGGGTGGGCTCGTGCGTGGCGCGCAGGAGGTGCTGGAAGAACGCACCCCGGTTCGCGAACGCCACTTGGGGCGAGGTGAGCCGGGGGGTGGCGGGTGTCGGCATGGTCGCCTTCGCCGGAGCCGAGAGCGGGCCGCGTCCGGCGCGGTTCGTCTTCGTCACCGCGTAGTGGTACGTCGTACCGGGTGTGCCGGTCGCGTCGGCGTGGCGGATGCGGGTGCCGAAGCCCACGGGGCCGATGCCGCTCGCGAGGGTCTCGAACGGGCCGCCGGCGGAGGTGGAGCGCAGCACCGTGTAGCGGGCGGAGAGGTCCGGGTCGGTCCAGGCCAGTTCGACGGCGTCGGCGCCCGCCGCGGCCCGCAGGTCGCCCGCGGTCCGGGTGGGGCGTGGCACGGAGAAGATGTCACCGCCCGTGCGGGAGGTGACGCCGACGTTGTCGAAGGCGCCGGTGCCGGTCTCGGCGTAGTCCTCGTCGACGCCCAGGCAGGAGGTGAGGGTGAGACCGACGTAAGCCGTTCTGCCCAACTCCACGTCGCTGGTGCCGACTTCGGTCCAGTGGACACCGTCCGGGGAGATGGCCCCGGCGCAGCGGCCGCCCCGGCGGGTCACCCGCACCCAGTAGGGCATGCGCAGCCGGTAGCCGTCGCCGGCGCCCTCGACGTACGGGGCCCGGAGCGGTGTCGCCGATTCGGGGAGGTCGCCCAGGGAGGAGATCGGGAAGGCGGCGCCGGTGGTGATGGCCGGCTGCTGCGAGGGGGGCACGGGGGTGCTGCCGGTGCCCCGGACCGCTCCCCCGGCCTTCGCCCGTACGCTCCACACGCCGCTCCAGGTGTGCAGCGGCAGACCCTGGATCAGCATGGCGGCGTGGGCCGCGTCCGCGTCCAGGGCGGCCCGCACGGTGACACCGATCTTGGAGTACTGGGAGCTGAGCGGCCACACGATCCGGGCCGTGACCTCGCCGTCGCCGCGCAGCGGCAGGTACGCCAGGCGGTGGGTGTCGGCGGTGCCCGACGCCTCCAGCACGAACCGCTCCCCGTCGAACAGCGCCGACCCGGGGATCCTGACGTCTCCGACGTCACGGGTCCTCCAGGGAGCGGGGAGCCCGGGGACCGCTGCCGCCCAGGCTGAACGGTCGCTCTCACCACGGGGGTTGCCCGCGACAACCCGGTAGTACGAGGTGCGCCCCGGGCGGGCCCGGCGGTCGGTGTGGGTCGGCTCCGTGAGCCCGGTCGCGATCTTCTCGTACGGCCCGTCTGCTGCGGCCGCGCGCAGGACGGTGTACGACTCGGTCCACGCCGACGGCAGCCAGGCGAGCGTGACGGAGCCGTCGCCGCCGACCGCCGTCACACCGGCCGGAGCCGTGGGCGCGGACGGCGACGGGGCCTTCGTGCCGGCGAAGGTGAGGGTGCCCCAGCCGGGCAGGTCGTCGTTGCTCCCCTCGACGACGCGGGCACCGCCGCTGCCGCGGAAGACGGCCGCTTCGGTGAAGGGCGTGTCGAGGCCGCGCACGCCCGCGTAGTGCGCGTACGCCATCTCGTAGATCGGGGGCAGGGTGCCGCGCCCCGTCGCCGAGACGAACGTCTTGATGTACTTGCCGGTGCGGTCCAGGTCGGGGACGAAGGGCACGTCGCCGCCGAGGTTGTAGCGGGCGGCGTACTCGACGTTCTTCAGCAGCCGGTTTCCGTCGAAGGCGTACAGGTCGACGCCCTGGTTCCAGGCGACCTGCGCGGCGTCCGCCAGCAGGCCGACGGCGAGTTGCTCGTGCCCCTGGTCGCGCCCGGACTCCTGGCCCTGTCCGGCGGCCGTGACGATGCGGTGCGGGACACTGCCGTTGCCCGCCCCGGCGGCGGCGAACCTGAGCGCGTCCTCGAAGAGGGTGGGCTCCTCGCAGAACACGCCGATGGCCAGGATCGACTGGACGGACGTCAGGTCCCAGTTGCCGTTGGCGTAGAGCATGTAGCCGGAGATGGCGGGATACCAGACGCGCAGGAACGATTCCTTGCAGCGTTCGACGTCCTCCTCGGCCCAGCCGTCGTAACCGGTGTGGCGCAGCAGCTCGGCGGCGTTGACGAACTTGAAGACCTGGAGCCCCGCGCCCAGCGGCCCGTCCGCGCCGGTGACGGCGGTGAGCGACGCCGACCAGGCGTTGAGGACGTCCCGGGACTTGTCGGCGTAGGCGCGCTCGCCGGTGATGCACCACATCAGCGCGGTCTGGTAGGCCGCTGCGGAGTCGGCGACGGCCTGGTTCTGGAAGTTGGTCGGGCCGCGGCCCCAGGTGGTGATCTGGCCGGTGTTCTGGACGGAGTACGTCGACTTCGAGCGCGCGTGGGCGGCGAAGGCGAGGTAACCGTCGTAGATCGGGGTTTCCTTGGCGGCGACCGCGGCCTTCATCCGGGCCAGGTCGTCGGCGCTGTGCAGCAGGCCGGGGTGGGTGAAGGTGCGCGGTGCGGTGCCGTCCCGGCCGGCGGCCCGGGCCGTGCCGGGGACGAGCAGTCCGCTCGCACCCGCCGCCAGCAGCAGGGCGGCCGCACCGCCGAGGAAGGCCCGGCGGCTGGGTGCGACGGATGCCGGGTGGGTGTCGGTCGTGGGGCCGGTGCTCATGGCGTCTGTGCTCATGGGGCCGGTGTTCACGGGGTCGGTGCTCATGACGCGGCGGCCGCCTCGGCGGTGGTGAGGAACCTCAGGTTCAGCACGTGCTCGTTGGCGTGCATCGGGACGGTGTCGGTGGTGAGGTACCAGGTCGGCTTCTTCATCGAGTCGGCGATGACCGTGCCGTTGACCACGAGGTTCTCGAACGTGACGTCCTTGATGGCGTGCTTGGCGTCGTAACCGAGCAGCAGACAGGTGGCGAGCGGCTTGCCCGTGTAGGAGAGGTCCTTGACGTAGACGTCCTGGATGCCGCGGCCGACCGAGGTGTTGTACTTCGTGTTGTACATGACCCGCATGTGGATGAGCTGGCCCCAGCGGAAGTCCTCGACGCGTACTCCGTCGACCTTGACGTTCTTGATGAGGTTGCTGTCGCCGGGGTTGAGGGCGATGCAGCCCTGGTAGCCCATCTGCGGTTCGCGGTGGTCCAGGATGTCGAGATTCCTGAAGGTGAGGTTCTTCAGGACCTCGGGGTTGTCGGAGTTGCCGTGCGTGCCGACGTTGACGGGGTGGGCGACGTCCGCCCACAGGGTGGAGTTGCGGACGGTGACGTTGCTCGTGTCGCCGTAGTAGTCCCAGCGGTGGGTGTAGATGGCGATGCAGTCGTCGGAGTTGCGCATGAAGACGCCGTCGATGACGACGTTGCTTGAGCAGAAGACGTCGATACCGTCACCCCAGCCCTTGGAACTGAAGGAGCCCAGGCCCTTGATGGTGACGCCGGTGGCCTCGCCGAGCTGGACGGCATAGCCGTTGGGGTTGAGGACGGTGACGGCCCCGATGGAGATGTTCCGCGAGTTCTCCACGAGGGCGCCGCCGCCGGCCGTTCCGGCGAGCACGCCCCGGCCGGCGATCCCGGCGTGTTCCACGTTCCGGAAGATCACGGTCGCCTTGAGCACGGCCCCGCCGTCCAGGTACACGGTCTTGCCGGAGGGGACGAGCAGGGTTCCGTCGGCGGTGGTGTGGACGCCGGGCCCGTAGTAGAGGACGTCCGGGTCGTCCTGCGCGGGCTTCTTCTTCTCGACCGCGCGGGCGAACAGATGGAGACAGTCGAAGATGTCGTCGTTGATCTGCACGACGACGTTGCGCGGCTGGTCGAGCGTGAAGCGCAGGGTGTCGCCCCCCACTTCGGGCTTGATGCCGTAGGAGTCCGGTCTCACGCGCACCTTGGTGGTGCCGCCCTTGAGATAGGTGACCTCGACCTCGACGGATCCCTGGAAGTCGAAGTACGCCAGCGACGAGTTGTAGGTCTTACTGGACCCGGTGGTCGGGTTGATCTCCCCCAGCTGGGGGCGCCAGATGTCCAGCGTCTGCCACTCGCCGTCGGGGACGGTGCGCACCCGCACCTTGAAGCCGGTGTTCGTCGGCATGGCGGACGGACGGGGATAGGTCACCAGCTTCGGTGCGACGACGGCGGCCTCGTCCGCCCGGGCTGCGGTCGCCGACAGGTGGGTGAACCCGGCGGCGAGAACGGTGGCGCCGGCCGCCTGGAGGGCGTTGCGGCGGGACGGGGACGGGGACATCTGCGACTCCTTGCGAACCATGAACAGGGGCGAGGGCGGCACTGCTTGAGACCGCGGTGGACATCCCGGCGACGAATCCGCGCTGGGCGATCAGGAAGATCGGCAGGATCGGCGCGACGTACATCAGGGAGTCCGCGGCCTGGAGGTTGGCCACCGGGGTGCCGGCCGAGGTGACGTAGGTGGACAGGAGCGCCAAAGGCAAGAGAGAGCCGGTCAGTCAGGCGAAGGGCCGGCCGACAGGCGGCGGCTCAGGACGCACCGGCACGTGGGTGCGGGGACGCACCACCTCCTGCTCTTGCTGTTCGACATGCCAGTCCCATGTCACGACGCTCGGAACGCTGACCGGGCCCCTCGTGATGACAACCGGTTGCTACGGCGCTGGGCAGAGCTTCTTGCGGGCGGGGTGGCACGTCAAGAGCCTGAGCGGTTTTTCGAAAACACTGGACAGGGGAACCGGTTGGGTCGAGGCCCTCCGTCGCTGCTCGGCGCCGCCTGCGACCCCGTCGGGTCTGACCCCCCGCCACCGAAAACGTAGTAATCGATTTCCATCAGCCCGCACCGGCGGAGTCACGGCATCGGTCCCGCCCCGAGGCCACACCTCCCCAAGGTCGCCCCCGACGGGCGATTGACCCCCGCTTCCTGACAGATCTACGGTAGAAGGCGCTTTCTGAAACTGTTTCTATCCCCTGCTCCAGGAGAGTCATGCCCAGCCCTCAGCTGCCGCGGGCCGTGTTCGCGATGGACCCGGTTCATCTCCCGCTGCTCTTCCCTCCGCCGCTGATGGAGCGGCTGAGGCGCACGGCCGACATCGATCCCGGGCTGGTGGTGCGGGACTTCGCCGATCCGGCCGGTGCCGCCGCCCTCGCCTCCGCCGAGGTACTGATCACCGGCTGGGGCTGCCCGCACCTGGACACCGGCGTCCTCACGGCGGCTCCGCGGCTCGGCGCCGTGCTGCACGCGGCCGGCTCGGTCCGCTCCCTGGTCGGCGAGGCCCTGTGGGAACGCGGGGTCACGGTGTCCAGCGCGGTGACGGGCAACGCCCTGCCGGTCGCGGAGTACACGCTCGCGATGATCCTGCTGCTGGGCAAGAACGCCTTCGACCACCGCGAGCGCTTCCGCCGGACCCACACCTACCCGGGCCCCGCCGAGACGACGGCGACCGGCAACCTCGGCCGCAGGGTCGGCGTCATCGGCGCCTCGCGCGTGGGCCGCCGGCTGCTGGAGCTGCTGCGGCCGTTCGACCTCACCGTGTCGCTGCACGACCCGTACGTGAGCCCCGCCGAGGCCGCCGCCCTCGGCGCCGAGTCGCTGTCGCTGGAGGATCTGCTCCGGCGCAGCGACATCGTGAGCCTGCACGCCCCCGACATCCCCGCGACCCACCACATGCTCGACCGCGACCGGCTCGCCCTGGTGCGGGACGGCGGTGTCCTCGTCAACACCGCCCGCGGCGCGCTGGTCGACCACGAGGCGCTCACCGACGAGCTGGTCTCCGGCCGGCTGCACGCGGTGCTGGACGTCACCGACCCGGAGCCGCTGCCCGCCGGATCGCCGCTGTACCAGCTGCCCAACGTGTTCCTCACCCCGCACATCGCCGGTTCCCTCGGCAACGAGCTGGAGCGGCTCGGACGCATCGTCGTCGAGGAACTCGAGCGCCTGGCCGCCGGCATGCCGCCGGTCCACGAGGTGCGGCGCGCGGATCTGGCGCGGGTGGCGTGAGGCGGACGCGGCGGAGGGGTGGGACAGCACGGCGGCGGACCACGGCGCCGGTTGTCCACGGGCTCTCCGGCCTGGAGTAATGATGGGATACGGTTTCCGCACCGGACGACCGGGCCGTCACAACCGGCTCCACGGCCGGCGGACCCGGGCAAGGTGGGTCGGTGAACGGCGGGCCGAGGCACGGCGGCCGGGGCACCATGGCCCGGCGCACCAGGACCGGGGGCGCCACGGCCCCGACCTGCGGCCGCGGCACAGCGGCCGCACCGAACCGGTCCGCCACCGGCCGGACCGCGACAACCGGACCACGACGGACCGGATCACTACCGTGAAGGAGCCGCAAGGGTGAGTCAGCGCAAGGCGACGAGCGACGCCGGCCGGGCGACCATCCGTGATGTCGCGGAGCGCGCGGGCGTCTCCGTGGCCAGCGTCTCGCGGGTGCTGTCCGGCAACTACCCGGTGTCGGAGGAGCTGCGCCGCCGGGTGATGAAGGTGGTCAGGGACCTGGACTACGTCACCAACGCCCATGCCCGTTCGCTCGCCGGCGGCGGCACACCGACGGTGGCGATCCTCATCAACAACATCACCGGCGCCGCCTTCGCCCACGTGGCGAAGGGCGTCGAGGGCGCCGCCACCCTGCGCGGCTGGCTCTCCCTGGTCGGCACGACCGGGGACGACCCCGAGCGGGAGCTCGCGCTGGTGAACCTCATGCGCCAGCAGGGCGTCGCCGCGGTGATCCTGCTCGGTGGTGCCTACGACTACGACGAGTACCAGCTGCGCATGGCCCGCTTCGCCCGTTCCCTGGACGCGGCCGGCTCGCACCTGGTGCTGGTGGGCCGGCCCCCGCTGGAGGGCGACGTCCCGGCGACGACCGTCGACTACGACAACGAGGGCGGCGCCTACGCGATGGCCAGCCACCTGCTCTCGGCCGGCCACCGCCGCGTCCTCGTCCTGCCGGGGCACGCCGAACTGACCACCGCCCAGGCCCGGTTGCGGGGTGCCCAGCGGGCCTTCGAGGCCTACGGGGTGCCGTTCGACCCGGGGCTGGTCCGGCACGGCCGGTACGACTACGACCACGGGTACGAGGCCGTCGAGGCGGCCCTGCACGAGACGCCGGACTTCACGGCGGTGCTCGCCGGGACGGACGTGGTCGCAGCGGGTGCCATGCAGGCCCTGCGCGCGGCGGGACTGCGGGTGCCCGAGGACGTCTCGATCGTCGGCTACGACGACATCCCGCTGGCCTCGCAGCTCACACCCCAGCTGACGACCGTGCACGTGCCGTACGAGGAGATGGGCCGGGTCGCGCTGCGGGCGGTGGCCGACCGGCGTGAGGGCGGCGCGGGCCGCCGCAAGGGCGCCGACGGCGACCACCTGATCCTGGGCACCCATGTCGTGGTCCGCAACTCCGTCCAGCCGCCCCCTCCCCGCGGGTAGCGCCCGGCCCCTGGGACAAACCGGTGCGTGTTCACCCCCGGCAGATCGTGTTACGTAACCGGTTTCCCCGAATGGGAGACCCGTCCCGAGCCTCTGCGCCCTGCCCGCCACGCATCGGCACGTCTCTCGCCACACGGCGTTGACCTGCGCATACATCCGGCGCACCTGAGATGCCTCCCGCGTGCCGGCCAGGCCGCCCGGATCTCCCGCGGTAACAAGTTGCCGCGCACCTCTTGCTATGAGCGGTTACATCCGCCTAACGTCCCAGCAACCGCTTACTACAGCTTCTGCTTGGCCGAACCCCCCACGACCGCGCGCCGACGCTTTTCCGGCCGCCGTTCCCGCTCGGTACCCCGAGCCGCCGCCGTCCTCTCGTTCCGAGAACGCCCTATTCCGAAGGATCACGGTCAGATGAACTTCACCAGCCCCCGGAGAAGGTTCGCCTCCGCCGCTGTCGCGGGTATCGCGCTGACAGGTCTGCTCTCCGCCTGCGGCGGTTCCGACTCGGGTGACGGCGCGGCGTCGAAGTCCGGCCCGGTCACCCTCCCCTTCTGGGGCTGGGCCAACGGCCAGGAGGCGGTCGTCAAGGCGTTCAACGCCACGCACAAGGACGTCCGGCTGAAGTACACGAAGGTCACCGACCAGCTGACCATGCAGAAGCAGCTGACCAACGCGGTGAAGGCCGGCAACGCTCCCTGTCTGGTGCAGAACACCGCCGAGTACGTGACCAGCTGGGTCTCGCAGGGCGCGCTCGCGGACATCACGCAGTACGTCGAGGGCGAGAAGGACAAGTTCAACACCGGCGCCTGGGCGAGCGCGCAGGTGCAGGGCAAGCTCTACGGCGTTCCCACCAGCTCGGCGCCCCAGTTCACGATCTACCGCACGGACATCTTCAAGAAGTACGGGCTCAAGCCTCCGGCGACCTGGGACGACGTCATCGCCGCCGGCAAGGTCCTGAAGAAGCACAACATCAAGATCACCAACTACGCCGGTGAGGACCCCAGCACCCTCGAGGTGCTCGCGATGCAGGCCGGGGCGCACTGGTACGCGATCGACGGCAACGCCTGGAAGGTGGACTTCCAGGACGAGGGCACCCTGAAAGCCGCGAAGGTGATCCAGGAGATCATCGACAACGACCTGAACGCCAAGCTGTCCTTCGCCGACTACGCGGCCGTGCAGCGCAGTTACGACAGCGGTGCCACCGCGACCCGGCAGATCTCCACCTGGCAGATGGCCGGCATGGTGCAGAACTTCACCAAGTCCTTCGGCGACTGGGCGCTCGCGCCCTGGCCCACGTATCAGGGCGAGGCGGCGAAGACACCGGCCGGCACGAACCTGACCGGCAGCGTGACCCTGGTGACCAAGCAGTGCAAGGACCAGAAGCAGGCGGCCGAGGCGGCCCTGTGGATGTCGACGAACCAGGACGCCGTCAAGACGATGGCGAGCCCGGAGACCGGCAACGGCGTGATGCCCGCGCTGAAGGACAGCGATTCCTACGTCGGCGAGTCGATCTCGCGGAAGCTGCTCGGCAAGAACTACCAGCCGGCGCAGAAGGTCGTGACGGACAGCCTGGGAACGGTCACCACCGACTGGACCTTCGGGCCGAACTGGACGGCGATGTTCACCGAGCTCCAGGCGGGCTGGGCCAAGGTCGTCAACAAGCAGGAGAAGGTCACCGACCTGCTCGCGCACATGCAGGAGTGGACGGTGAAGGACCTGAAGTCCCGCGGTATCAGCGTCAAGGGCTGAGGCATTCGATGATTCGCTCCATGCGCTGGAAAGGCGCCGCCTTCACGGTGCCTTTCCAGCTCGGCTTCCTGTTTCTGTATCTGCTTCCGATCGGCTACGCGGTCTACGAGTCGCTGTTCACACAGAAGCAGTCCGGTCTCGGCCTCGGCGGTGCGACGACCGAGTTCGTCGGGCTCGACAACTACACCCAGGGGCTGACCGACTCGGCGTTCATGAACTCCATCCTGCGGGTGGTGCTCTTCGCCTGTGTCCAGATCCCGTCGATGCTGTTGATCAGCCTGCTGCTGGCGCTGTTCCTGGACGCGCTGACGTCCAGGGTGGCGAGCAGGTTCCGGATCGTGCTGCTGGTGCCGTACATGATCCCGGGCGTCGTCGCGGCCATCGTGTGGGTCAACCTCTACAGCCCGGACGTCGGCCCGCTCACCGCGATCGGCAGGTCCCTCGGCCTCGACTGGAACTTCTTCGCACCGTCGATGGTGTGGCCGTCCATCGGCAATCTGCTGACCTGGCACGGCATCGGCTACAACATGGTGATCATCTACTCGGCGCTACAGGGCGTGCCCCGGGAGCTGTTCGAGGCGGCCCGGCTGGACGGCGCCTCCGAGCTGCGGATCGCGCGCAGCATCAAGATCCCGTTCGTGCGCGGGGCGCTGGTCCTGACGGGTCTGCTGTCGATCATCCAGATGCTGCAGATCTTCAACGAACCGGCGCTGTTCCGGAACATCACCCCGCAGACGGTCAGCGACAGCTTCACCCCGATCATGATCATCTACAACCAGGCGTTCAATGCGGGCAACTACAACTACGCGGCCGCCCTGTCGGTGCTGCTGGCCCTGATCCTGGGCGTCGCCTCCTTCCTCTTCTACCGGCTCACCTCGAAGGAGGCCGACTGATGACGCTGACCGAGCGGACGACCGAGCGGCCGGAAGTGCGTGGCGTGCGGCGGCTGTCCGAGCCCGACCCGGCCTCCCGCGGGCGGGGCGGCCAGCGCTTCCTCCTCGTCGGGCTGGTGCTGGCCAGTGTCTACAGCCTGTTCCCGGTGTGGTGGCTGATCGTCGCGGCGACCAAGGACCGCACGGCGCTGTACCAGAGCAACGGCCTGTGGTTCTCGGGCTGGCACCTGTGGGACAACCTGCATCAGGTGTTCACCTACCAGGACGGGATCTTCCTGCGGTGGACGGCCAACTCGTTCCTGTACGCGGGCGTCGGCTCACTCGGCGGCACGTTGATCGCGCTCGCAACCGGTTACGGACTGGCCCGCTTCGACTTCCCCGGGCGTAACGCGATCTTCGCGTGCGTCGTGGGCTCGTTCCTGATCCCGATCGCGCTGCTGACGCTGCCGCTGTATCTGCTGTTCTCCGCGATCGGCATGGTGGACACGCCGTGGGCGATGCTGATCCCCTGCCTGATCAACCCGTTCAGTGTGTACCTGGCCAAGGTGTACACCGAGGCGACGATTCCCTACGAGCTGCTCGAGGCGGCCCGGATCGACGGCGCCGGCGAGCTGCGGATCTTCTTCAGCATCGTGCTGCGGATGATGACGACGGGCGGCGCGACGGTGTTCCTGCTGGCCTTCGTGAACACCTGGAACGCCTTCTTCCTGCCCCTGACCGTGCTGCGCGGCAAGGAGAACTGGACGCTCAACCTCGGCCTCTACAACTGGTCCGGCACCCGCCTGGAGTCCGGCATCGACCTGACCGGCCTGGTCCTGACCGGCGCGCTGCTGTCCATCGTCCCGATGGCGATCATGATGGTCGCCATGCGCCGCTACTGGCGGAGCGGTGTGACGCTCGGCGCCCTCAAGTGATCCCCCTTCGCCGTACCCCCCGACTCCTGGGGGCCGCAGGTGAACCTGACTCCCTGCGGCCTCCAGGGCGACCGACGCTCCGGGAGCCCTCACGTGACCGTGCTGCACAACCCCGTCCTCCGCGGCTTCGCCCCCGATCCGTCGCTGGTGCGGGTCGGCGACTGGTACTACGTGGCGACCAGTTCCTTCGAGTGGTTCCCGACGATCCCGCTGCACCGCTCCCGGGACCTGGCCCACTGGGAGTACGCGGGCCACGTGCGGGGGGCGGTCCCCGGCGACTCGCTGGCCGGGGTGCCCGACTCGGGCGGCGCCTGGGCCCCGTCGCTGAGCTGGGACGGGGAACGGTTCTGGGTGACGTACACCGTCGTGCGCTCGGTCGGCACCCCCTACTTCGACCTCGACACCTACATCTCGACGGCCTCCCGCATCGGCGGCGAGTGGAGCGCCCCGCGCCGGGTCGCCAGCCACGGTTTCGACCCGGCGCTGTTCCACGAGGACGGCCGGCTGTGGCTGCTGAACCTGCAGAACGACCACCGGCCCGGGGGCGAGCGGTTCGCGGGGATCGTCGCTACGGAGCTGGACCGGGACACGCTGGAACCCCTCGGCCGCACGCATCTGCTGCTCCAGCACGACCGGTTGATCGAGGGGCCGAAACTGCTGCGGCGCGACGGCTGGTACTACCTGGTGCTCGCCGAGGGCGGCACGGGCTGGGAGCACGGGGTGCGGGTGGCTCGCGCCAAGGAGCTGACGGGGCCGTACGAGCTCGACGAACGGCCGTTGCTGACGACCCGGGACGATCCGCGGGTGCCCTTGCAGAAGGCCGGGCACGGCGAGCTGGTCGAGACTGCGGACGGGCACTGGCTGCTCAGCCATCTGACGGCCCGTCCGCTGCACACCCCGCAGGGCCGCCGCTGCACCCTCGGCCGGGAGACCGCGATCCAGGCGGTGACCTGGGACGCGGAGGGCTGGCCCCGGCTGCGGCAGGGCGGCTGGCATCCGGCGGCCGAGGTCGACGTGCCGACGCGACCGCACCCGCTGCCACCGACCGCACCGCCTGCGGACCTGTCCTGGCCGTGGAGCACCCTGCGCGAGCCGCCGGACCCGTCCTGGGCCGACACGACGGCCCGCCCCGGGTGGGTCCGGCTCCGCGGCCGGCACGGTCCGGAGTCCCGGTGGGCGGCCTCCCTGCTGGCCCAGCGTGTCACCGAGCACCTCGCCGAGGCCGAAGTCACCGTGGAGGCACGGCCGGTGACCTTCACGCAGGCGGCCGGGCTGGTGCTCTGGTACAACCCCGAGGCGTATCTCGCCCTGGACCTGACATGGGCGGAGCCGGAGGGCGAACCGCAGCGCGGACAGCAGTGGAACGGAACACGGGGCCGTGGCCGTACGGTGCTCAGTCTCGTCGAGCGTGACGAGGACGGCCTGCGGCAGGTCGCCGTCGTCGACGCGCCGGTTGACGGAGGCGGGGACGGGTCGGTGGACGGGCGGGTGGGCAGGGGGCCGGTGACGCTGGGAGTGACGGTCGAGGGGGCCGGCGCCCGTTTCTGGTACGTCCGCGACGAGGTGCGCACGGCGGTCGGGCCGGCGCTGGACTTCGGCCGGCTGTCCGACGACCACGGCTCCCGGCTGCGGTTCACCGGCTCGATGGCGGGGATCCACGCCCGGGACCTGGTGGACGCGGCGTTCACGGCGGACTTCACCGGGTTTCGACTGACCTGCACACCCGATTGAGGCGCTGTTCGGGGTTTCGAAAGTTTTGACCGGCGCGAAGCAGTGAATCCACTTGTCTTCCCGCCGTCCTGCGCCCCACCTACGATAGGAAGCGCTTTCTGCCCGGCCGGACCCCGTGACCGCCGTGTGCAGCGCTGGTCGAAACTTTCCACGGCCCTCGGGCGGGCCGGAGAGGTGGGTTCCCGATGGTCCGTACGGCGAGTGCGAGCGCGACGGCCGGTCCGACGCTGGCGGTCGTGGCGCGCGAGGCGGGGGTGTCGGTGCCGACCGCGTCGAAGGTGGTCAACGGCCGCGAGGACGTGGCACCCGAGACCCGCCGCCGCGTGACCGAGGCACTCGACCGGCTCGGGTACGTGCGCAGACCCCGCTTCGACGCGGCGAAAGCGCCTCGGCTGGTCGACCTGGTCGTGCACTCGCTGGAGAGTTCCTGGTCGGGCGCGGTGCTGCATGGCGTGGAGGAGGCGGCGCACGACGCGGGCCTGGAGGTCGTGGTGTCGGCGGCGCTGATCCGCTCCCGGGTCGGCCGCCCGGAGCGCGGCTGGCTGGACAAACTGGTCGCCCGGGGCTCTTCCGGCGTGCTGTTCAACCTGGCCGAGCTGAGCGACTCGCAGTACGCGTGGCTGGAGCAGCACCGCATCCCGTTCGTGATGATCGACCCGGTGCAGGAGCCGCCGGAGGGCGTTGTCTCGGTGGGGGCGGCGAACTGGCAGGGCGGCCTGACGGCGACGGAGCACCTGCTGTCCCTGGGCCACGAGCGGGTCGCCGTCATCGCCGGTCCCCGGCGCACGATGTGCAGCAGCGCCCGGGTCGCCGGATACCGTTCGGCGCTCACGTCGGCAGGGATCCGGCACCGCGCCGAGTACGTCCGGCACGCCGCTTTCGACGAGAGCGTCGCCCACCGCCGCATGCTGGAACTGCTCGACCTGCCCGAGCCGCCGACCGCCGTCTTCGTCTGCTCGGACCGGATGGCGCTGGGCGTCTACGAGGCCCTGACCGAACGGGGGTTGAGCGTCCCGGACGACATCAGCGTGGTCGGCTTCGACGATCTGCCCGAGGCGCGCTGGGCCTCCCCCGCCCTGACCACCGTGCGCCAGCCGCTGTCCGAGATGGCCGCCACGGCCCTGCGATCGCTGCTGCGCATGATGGACGGCCATCGTCCGGAGAGCACGCGCACGGAGTTGTCGACGCGGCTGGTGGAACGGGCGAGCACGGCGGGGCCGCGCGCGTAGGCACGACGTGCGCCGCCGGGAGCGCGTCGTGCGCCGCCGGGAGCGCGTCGTGCGCCGCCGGGAGCGCGTCGTGCGCGTGCGCGACGGGCAGGCGTCGGCGCGCCGGATGGGAATGCGCGCATGAGTACGGGGAGTTGGCGAATGTGCCAGGTCCGCCGTCGGTGTGGCGGCGGACGTCCTCAGCGAAGGGGCTGCCTCCCATGACGCGCGACCCGCGCACCATCACCAACCCGGCCACGCTCCACGACCCCACGCCCTTCGGCTACAGCCACGCCGTGTCGGCGCCCGGTGAAACCGTCTTCATCGGCGGCCAGTACGCCTCGGACTCCGCCGGCACCCCGGTGCCGGGCGACTTCGCCGCGCAGGTGGAGCTGGCCTTCGACCGGCTGCGCTCGGCCTTGGAGGGGGCCGGTCTGGGCTACGAGCACGTCGTGCGGCTGGGCACGTTCATCGTGGACCACGACCTGGGGAAGCTGGAGATCCTGGGCAAGGCCCTGCACACCCGCTTCGGGGAGCGCCTCCCGGCTCAGACGCTCAGCGGGGTGGCCTCGCTGGCACTGCCCGGGATGCTGTTCGAGGTCGACGCCGTCGCGGTACGGCCGGCGGGGCCGGACGGGGCGGCCTGAGGGGCGGGCCCCCGTCGGGGCGCGCGGGGGCCCGCCGCACACCCCTCGTGCGCGTCGCGCGCCCGCCACCCGGGGGAACTGGCCGGGACGGCCCGGCGTCGAACGATGCGGTGGGGAAAGGCCGGTGTCCGGGGCGGGGCGGCGGCGAGCAGTGGGGGGACGACCATGACACGCTGGCGGCCGCTTCCGGACGCACTGCCGTGGGAGGCGCGCCACCTGGTCGAACGGTTGCGGGTCCTGAAGGACCGCACCGGTCTGAGCCTCGCGGAGCTGGCCCGGCGGACCGCTTACAGCAAGTCGTCGTGGCAGCGCTATCTCAGCGGGGCCAAGCAACCGCCGCGGGGAGCGGTGCAGGCGCTGTGCCGCGTTGCGGGGGCGGAGCAGGCACGCCTGCTGGCGCTGTGGGATCTGGCCGACCGGGCGTGGCCGCACGGAAGGGCGGGGTCGGCCGGGATGT
Organism: Streptomyces sp. NPDC126510; assembly: GCF_040302345.1. Classification (NCBI taxonomy): domain Bacteria; kingdom Bacillati; phylum Actinomycetota; class Actinomycetes; order Kitasatosporales; family Streptomycetaceae; genus Streptomyces; species Streptomyces sp. NPDC126510. Next base: position 165,772 of record NZ_JBEORR010000001.1, read on the forward strand.
CGGTGACGGCCGGGACGGCAGTGCCGGCCGGGCCCGCGGAGCCGGCGGCGGACGTGCCGCCGGCCGGTGCCGAGTACCGGCGCTGGCGGGCGGCGGCCCTGGTGTCGTTCGCGGTCATCGTCGTACTGCTGGCCGGGCTGTTGTGGGTGCTGCCGACGGGGAGCGGGTGACCGTCACGGCCGGCCGCTCCCCGGCGACGGTGTCGCTCAGCCGAGCGTGCGGTAGTGGGCGTGCTTCCACGGTCCGACGTTCTTCAGCTTCACCTGGTACTTTCCGCCCACGCGCTTGAAGTTGACGTTCCGCACGAGGCCCTTGTACTGGACGATGTTGCCGGGCTGGCTCTGCAGCCGGGTCTGGGCGAAGTCCCAGCTCTCGCTGACGACGGTGCCGTCGGTCTCGGGGAGGTTGTGCCGGCTCTGCCACCACTGCGTGGCCGACTCGGTCTCCGGTCCGAACGAGCCGTCGATCCGGCTCTTCCGGAAGGGCTGCCACTCGCCCTCGTCGTCCTCCCACTGGGCGCCGTCCGCCCACAGGACGGTCTCCCACAGGGCGATGGCGTTGCCCCTGGAGTAGAAGTCGACGCCGAGGTTCTCCTCGTCCTCCCAGTCGTTGGCCACGGCACCCTTGCCGTCGATGCCGAAGTAGGCGGGCGCGGCGTGGGCCGCCGGCGCCAGGGCGATGCCGGTCCCCCCGGCGCCCAGCACCACGGCCGTCATCATCGCCACGGCCCGTTTGCGCATGCTCATGCGGTTGTCCTTTCCGAACCGCCGTCCCCCGGCGGGTTTCCCCTGGGGCGGCTCGTCTCGTCTGGCACGGCACAGCCTCACGGTCCCGCGGCACCCACGGCGAGCCCCGGCGGCGTCCCCGGGCCGCCCAGGGACGGCCCACCCACGAGGCGTCGGGTTTCCCACGCCGGGGACGGGCCGCCGGGGGCCCGCCCGGGTCGGCGGACCGGAGGGGAACCTGGAAGATCGGGGGCGTCCGGGGAGGCTGCTGCGGCGACCGAGATTCCCGGGCTCCGGGCTCCGGGTAAGGGCTGGGGTTCCGGTGTGAGGGCTAGGGGCTCCGGTAGAGGGCCGGGTGGCTCCGAGTGAGGGCCGGTGTGAGGGCCGGGGCTTCGGCGCGGGGCCCGGAGCGAGGCGTCCGTTTTCTTCAAGACCGGGTCTCCTGTGCCTGCCTACGGTGGCTTCATGACTGCACGATTCGATGCCATCGGCCTGGTCGTCTCCGACATGGCCGCCTCCGTCGCGTTCTACCGCCGGGTCGGGTTCGCCTTCCCGGACGGCGCCGAGGACCAGCCGCACGCCGAGGCCGGGCTGCCCGGCGGGCTGCGACTGATGCTGGACACCGAGGAGACGGTCCGGTCCTTCCTGCCCGGGTGGCGGCCGCCCACGGGTGGGGGCCGGGCCTCGCTCGCCCTGCGCTGCGACGGACCGGAGGAGGTGGACGCGCTGTACGACGAGCTGACCGGCTCCGGGCACCACGGCGAGCTCAAGCCGTGGGACGCCTTCTGGGGGCAGCGGTACGCCGTCGTGCTCGACCCGGACGGCAACGGGGTGGACCTGTTCGCCCCGCTAGCCGCCGAGTAGCTCACCCAACGGCAGGCCCGACAACTCCCGCACATCACGGGCCAGATGGGCCTGATCGGCGTAACCGGCCCGGACGGCCGTCGCCGCGAACGGCACACCGGCCCGGGCCAGTGCCAGGGCCCGGTGCAGCCGCAGGATGCGGGCCAGAGTCTTGGGGCCGTAGCCGAAGGCGGACAGGGAGCGCCGGTGCAACTGGCGTGCTCCGAGCCCGAGTTCGACGGCGGTCGCGGCGACGGGGCGGCCCGCGTCGAGGGCGGCGACAACCTGCCGGAGCAGCGGGTCAGGGGGTTCGGAACCGGCCGCCTGCCGCAACGCCAGCTCCTCCAGGCCGCTCGCCGGGTCCGCGGCGGCGTTCACACCGCCGGCCAGACGCCGCACCCGCGGGGCCGGCCACAGGTCGGCGAGGTCGACCCGTTGGTCGCGCAGCTCGTGGGCCGGCACGCCCAGGAGCCCCGGGGCGGTGCCCGGGTAGAAGCGGACTCCGGCCCAGGGGCCGGTCCCACCGCCCGGGAGGTGGGCGCGGGTGTCGGGCCCGGCGACCATCAGCCGCCCGTCGTGCCACAGCAGATCCATGCACCCGTCGGGCAGCACCCGGCCCGCCCCGGCCCCGGACGGGGTGTTGGTCCACACGACCGCCCCGGGCAGCCGCGAAGCCCGCTCCACATACATGGGAGTCACGCTACGCCGCGGCCCGGGGGTGAGCCCGCGCCCGCGTCCGCTCGATGTCACCGGCTCCGGTGTCCGAGGGCACACCAGCAGGTCCGCGCCCCAAGCCACTCGACGCCACCCGCACCGGCCCGCCGACCGGGCCCGCTGCCCTACGCCGCCCTCCCCCGGTACTCCACCGGATTCACCCCGTACACCCGCTTGAACGCCGTCGACAGGGCGAACGCGCTGCCGTAGCCCACCTTGCGGGCCACGGCGTCGAGGGTGTCGGTGGAGTCGCGCAGGCGGTCGGCGGCGAGGGCGAGGCGCCAGCCGGTCAGGTAGGTCATCGGGGGTTCGCCCACCAGGCCGGTGAAGCGGCGGGCCAGCGCGGCGCGGGACACCCCGGCCTTCGCGGCGAGCGCGGCGACGGTCCAGGGGTGGGCCGGGTCGTCCTGGAGGAGACGCAGAACGCCGCCGACGACCGGATCGGCCAGGGCCCGGTACCAGGCCGGCGCCTCCGCCTCGGGGCGGGCGAACCAGGCCCGCAGGGCGGCGATGACCAGCAGGTCCAGCAGCCGGTCCAGGACGACCTCCTGCCCCGGCTCGTCCCGGACGATCTCCTCGGTGAGGTACGGCGTGAGGGGGCAGTCCCACACGTCGGACGTGAGGGTGAGCAGCGCAGGCAGGGCGTCCAGCAACCGCCCGCCGACCTCGCCCCGCATCGGGTAGGTGCCGATCAGCAGCACGGTCTCCCCGTCGAGCCGGTCGCCCCAGGTGCGGACGCCCAGGTCCATGGAACCGTTGAGGGGCTGTCCGTCGGGGTAGCGGCACTCCTGGTGCGGCAGGATCACCGCCTGCGGGGCCGTGCCGGGCGCGTCCGCGCAGGTGTAGGGGTCCGGGCCGCGGGCGATGGCCAGGTCCCCGGCCCGCAGCCGTGTGCTCTCGCCCCCGTCGGGGACGATCCAGGCCTCGCCGCGGACGACGAGCATCACCGTGAGCGGGGCCCGGTCCTCCACCCGCACCGCCCAGGGCGGGACGAAGCAGGCCCTGATCATGAACGCGCCCCTCGCGCGGGGACCTTCCAGCAGGCCTGCGAGAGCGTCCATGCGGCCAGCGTAGACGCGGCCGTATGGGAACGAGCCGTTCAACGATGGTTCCGTGCGGCGCACGGCAGTTGACTCGACGGCATGACGAACACGGCGCAGGACACGGCGGGAAACGCGGCAGAGAACACGGCGGAGAACACCGCTCGGGACCCGCGGGGCATGACGGTGGTGGTGACGGGCGCCTCGGGGCGTACCGGGAGCCGGGTGGCGCGGGCCGCGGAGGCGGCCGGGCTGACCGTGCGGGCCGCGTCGCGTGCGACGGGCTTCGACTGGTGGGACGGCTCGACCTGGGCGGACACCCTGCGCGGCGCGGACGCGGCCTACCTCGCCCTCCCGTCGGACGTCGGCGCTCCGGGCGCCGCGGAGGCGGTCGGCGCGCTCGGGCGCGAGGCGGTCGGGCTCGGGGTGCGGCGGCTGGTGCTGCTGTCCGCGCGGGGCGAGGACCAGGCACTGCCGACGGAGGAGGCGCTGCACGCGTCGGGGGCGGACTGGACGGTCGTGCGGGCCGCCTGGTTCGCGCAGAACTTCAGTGAGGGGCCGCTGGTGGCGGAGCTGCGGGAGCACGGGGAGCTGGTGTTCCCGGCCGGCGAGGTGGCCGAGCCGTTCCTCGACGTGCGGGACATCGCGGACGTGGTGGTGACCGCGCTGACGTCCGGCGGCCGCTACGCGGGGCGGACTCTCACGCTCTCCGGGGCGCGGCTGCCGACCTTCGGGGAGGCCGTCGCGGAGATCGCCGGGGCGACGGGGCGCCCGCTGACGTACCGGGCGGTCTCGACGCGGGACTACGGAGAGGCGCTGATGGGTTTCGGTGTGCCGCCGCGGGAAGTGGCGGGGATGACGGAGATCTTCGACACCCTCCTCGACGGCCGCAACGCGCATGTCTCGGACGGGGTGCGGGAGGTGCTGGGCCGTGCGCCCCGGGACTTCGGCGACTTCGTGCGCGAGGAGGCCGCGGCGGGGACCTGGAAGGCCTGAGGGTCTCGCCCGTCAGGTGTCCTCTCAGGTGTCCTCGGGCGGCTGCCCCTCGCCATTGACCTGGGTGTTCTTGACGTGAGCGTTCTTGACGTGAGCGTTCTTCACGTGCGTGCTCTTCACATGGGTGCGCAGGCGGGCCGACACGTCCTCGGGGGGCAGGAAGCGGGACCAGCGTTCCGGGAACTCGGAGGGCATGTCGGGGTCGGCCTCGCCCGTGGCGGTGGCGCGGGCGACGTACTCGGCGACCTGGGCCTGCCGCAGCCGCTCGTTGGCCTCGCGGGCGGCGGCCGTCGCGGCGGCCGGCCAGACCCGGTCGATGGCGGCGTTGACGGCGGCCCCGACGAGCACGGCGAAGGCGGAGACACCGATCCACAGCAGCACGGCGACGGGCGCGGCGAGCGAGCCGTAGATCGTGGGGCCCTCGACCGTGCTGGTCAGGTAGATCCGCAGCAGGAAACTGCCGAGCACCCACATGCCGAGGGCGACCAGCGCGCCGGGCACGTCCTCGATCCACGGGGAACGGACCGGGACGGACACGTGGTACAGCGTCGTCAGGAAGGCGATCGACAGCAGGATCACCACCGGCCAGTACAGGACCTGCACGACCGTCGTCGACCAGGGCACGATCCGCACCACCGCGTCCGGCCCGGCCACCATGAGCGGCAGCGCCACCGAGCCGATGAGCAGGGCCACGATGAACAGCAGGAAGGCCATCAGCCGGGTCTTGACGATGCCCCGGACGCCGTCGAGGCCGTACATCACGGTGATGGTGTCTATGAAGACGTTCACCGCGCGGGAGCCCGACCACAGCGCGAACAGGAAGCCGATGGAGATGACGTCCGGCCGGCCACCCTTCATCACGTCGTGCAGGATCGGCTGGGCGATCTCGCGGACGCCCTGGTCGGACAGGACCGTGCGGGAGGCCTCCAGGAGGTTGGTCTGGAGGCTCTGGATGGTGTCGGCGCCGGTCCAGGCGTCGACGTAACCGAGCAGTCCGATCATGCTCAGCAGCAGCGGCGGCACCGACAGCAGAGTGAAGAACGCGGCCTCCGCCGCGAGGCCCAGGATGCGGTATTCGACGCAGGAGTTGACGGTGTCCTTGACCAACAGCCAGGCGGTCCTGCGTTTGGAGACGTTCCGGTAGAGGGCCCGCGCCCGGTGGAGGCGCCCGGTGGGCGTGTCGGGGGTTTCACTTGCTGGCTGCACCCCCTAACGGTATCCGCCGTGCCCGGCCCCACTCACCCACAGGCCGGGTCTTCGCGGACCGGTCCGGGTCCACCGGGTGCCAAGGTGCTACCGCGGGGTACGTTCGCAGCATGGCAGGCAGCACCCACACCGTGACGAACCAGGTCCCGCCCCTGGCCGGGTACGACGTCTTCTCCGCCGACCGGGCCCTGGCCGAGGCGGTCGACCGGCACGCCGATCCGGACCTGCGCGAGGAGGTCCTCGGCGAGCTGGCCGCGCTCGGCCGGACGTCGGGCTCGGCCCAGGTGCAGGAATGGGGGCGGCTGGCCAACGAGAACCCGCCGCGGCTGCTCACGCACGACCGGTACGGCCATCGGGTCGACGAGGTCGAGTTCCACCCCTCGTGGCACCGGCTGCTCGGCAAGGGCGTCTCGGCCGGTCTGACGGCCGCCTGGGACCGGCCGGCCGGGCATCTGCGGCGGGCCGCCGCCTTCCTGGTGTGGACGCAGGTCGAGGCGGGCAACGGCTGCCCGCTGTCGATGACGCACGCGGCGGTGCCCGCCCTGCGCGCCGACCCCGACCTGGCCGCCGAGTGGGAGCCCCGGCTGACGTCCATGGTCTACGACCGTGAGCTGCGGCCCGCCCACCTCAAGGCCGGGGCGCTGTTCGGGATGGGCATGACGGAGAAGCAGGGCGGCAGCGACGTCCGGGCGAACACCACGGCGGCACGGCCCCTCGCCGAGGACGGGACCTATGAGCTGACCGGGCACAAGTGGTTCTGCTCGGCGCCCATGTCCGACGCCTTCCTGGTGCTGGCGCAGGCTCCGGACGGGCTGACCTGCTTCCTGGTGCCGCGGGTGCTGCGGGACGGCTCACGCAACGTGTTCCGGATCCAGCGGCTCAAGGACAAGCTGGGCAACCGGTCGAACGCCTCCGCCGAGGTCGAGTTCGACGGGACCTGGGCGCGCCGGGTCGGCGAGGAGGGGCGCGGGGTGCGCACCATCATCGAGATGGTCGCGGCGACCCGGCTCGACTGCGTGCTCGGCTCGGCGGGGCTGATGCGGCAGGCCGTGGCGCAGGCGGTGCACCACTGCACGTACCGCGAGGCGTTCGGCGGGAAGCTCGTCGACAAGCCGCTGATGCGCAACGTCCTCGCCGATCTGGCGCTGGAGTCGGAAGCGGCGACGACCCTGGCGCTGCGGCTCGCGGCCGCCTACGACGACGGCGGCGAGCAGGAGCGGGCGCTGCTGCGGATCGCGGTGCCGGCCGCCAAGTACTGGGTGACCAAGCGGTGCCCGCCCGTCGCCGTGGAGGCGGCGGAGTGCCTGGGCGGCAATGGCTACGTCGAGGAGTCCGGAATGCCGCGGCTGGTGCGCGAGTCGCCGCTGAACTCGGTCTGGGAGGGCGCGGGCAACGTTCAGGCGCTGGACGTGCTGCGGGCGTTGCAGCGGGAGCCGGGGGCGCTGGACGCGTATCTGCGGGAGGTCGGGCAGGCGCGCGGCGCCGATCACCGCCTGGACGCGGCGATCAAGAACCTGCTGACCGAACTCGCCGATCTGGAGGGCGTGGAGGGGCGGGCGCGGCGGCTGGCGGAGCGGCTCGCGCTGGTGCTCCAGGGTTCGCTGCTGGTCCGTTTCGCGCCACCGCAGGTCGCCGACGCGTTCTGCGCGGGGCGGCTCGGCGGTGACGGGGGCGCGGCCTTCGGGACGCTGCCGCACACGCTGGATCTCGCGTCGGTGGTGGAGCGGGCCCGGCCGGTGTCCTGATCCGGCCCGCTGATCCGTACGGGAAGGTGCCTCGTCCGCGAAGAGCGAGGGTGGTGCTGCGCCGACACGGCACCACCCCCGCCGCACTGGCCCGTTCGAGCCGCTGAACGCCGCTCGGGACGGCGCGGATCAAGTTTCGGACACGGCCGGGCCGTCCACCAGGGTTGCAGGGGGTTGCAACTTGCTGCTGACTGTGTCCGGACCGTGCGCGCCCGCCCGGGGCAGGCGGCACTATGAGACGGACAGTCAGAAGCGACTCCGGGGGGCGCACGCGCATGGACGTCACGCACTTGGCCGCCGTCGACAGCACACGCGCGGCCCGGGTCCTCAGCGAGGTCCGCGCCGCGCGACTGGCCGGGCAGCCCGCCCCGGTGTCACCGCGGCCCGTGATCGAGCGGTCCTGGGAGCGGATGCTGCGCGGCGGCGTCGACCCGGACCACGACGTACGGGCGGACCCGCTGTCCCGCGAGGAGGTGCAGCGGCGGCGCGAGACGTCGGTATTGCGCCATGTGCTGCCGGTGCTGCGGGAGGGCCTGCTGGCTGCCGCGGACGTCGCCCACCACATCATGGTGGTGGCCGACGAGGACGGCCGGGTGCTGTGGCGTGAGGGCAGCCCGCAGGTGCTGCGCAGGGCGGACGGGCTCGGCTTCGAACTGGGTGCGGACTGGCGTGAGGACGTCGTCGGCACGAACGGCGTGGGCACCCCGGCCGTGGTGCGCCGGCCCGTGCAGGTCTTCGCCTCGGAGCACTTCGTGCGCTCCCAGGCCGGCTGGACCTGCGCGGGCGCTCCGCTGACGGATCCGCGGGACGGCCGGCTGCTCGGCGTGGTGGATGTGAGCGGGCCGCTGGAGACGATGCACCCGGCCACGCTCGCCTGGGTCGGTTCGGTGGCCGGACTGGCCGAGGCCCGGCTGCGGGAGATGCACACGGAGTCGCTGGAGCGGCTGCGCGCGGTGGCGGCGCCGGTGCTGGCCCGGCTCGGTGGCCGTGCCCTGGTCGTCGACCCGGACGGCTGGACCGCCGCGGTCAGCGGGATGCCGTACGTGCGGCGCGTGGCCCTGCCGAAGTCGCTGTCGGCGGGCCCGATACGGCTGCCGGCGCTCGGGCCGTGCTCGGTGGAGCCGCTGGCCGGGGGCTGGCTGGTGCGGGCGGCCACCGGCGAGCCGGTGCCGCACGGTCCGGCCCGGATCGTGCTGGACCTCAGCCGGGCGCGGCGCTGGTCGGTGGAGGTGCGCGGCGAGGCCGGCTCCTGGGTCCGGGAAGTGAGTCCCCGGCACGCGGAGTTGCTGTATCTCCTCGCCGTCCACCGCTCCGGCCGCAGCGCCTCGGGGCTGGCCGGGGACATGTTCGGGGACCCGGCCCGCACGGTGACGGTGCGGGCCGAGATGTCGCGGGTACGGCGGTATCTGGGGGCGTTCCTGGAACACCGCCCGTACCGGTTCGCCGAGGAGGCCGAGGTCGAGGTGCTGCTTCCCGCCGACCCCCGGGATCTGCTGCCGCACTCGATCGCACCGGCGGTGAGCAGGCGACGCGGGGCCGCGGCGGCGCCCTGAGGTTCACTGCGCGTGCCGTACAGGCCGCCCCCGGGGGTGCATCTTTCGCATATTTGCGGGGTCTTCGTCCGCGGCACCGCTCACCTGCCGTAGCATCCCTCTACGGACCACCCCACCTGCTCCTCCGTCAACGTGCGGATCATCAGGCGCAGTTGGTCCGTCTCGGGAGGACGTTATGAAGCATCGCGGCAGACACCGGCGGCGCAGGCGGGGCAGGGCGCTACGGGCGACCCTGGCCGGGACGGCCCTCGCGCTCACCGCGGCCGCCACCCTGATCAGCGCCTCGCAGGCCACCGTCGCCGACGCTCCCGGGGCTCTCAAGCCGGTCGCCGCGTCCGACGGGGCCGGGCAGCCGTCCCTGGCCGAGCATCGGGTGCCGGAGCGGTGGCTGGACCGGCTCGCGTCGAAGATGGGCCGGCCCGTCGGCGTCGGCACGGTACTGGAGAGCGCGGACCTCCCACTGCGGGACGCGGCCGGCTGTTCGGCCGCGGAGAAGCGCAGCCTGCCGGTGGAACCGGCGGCCACCCGCGCGTACTGCTTCGGCGGCTCCGACACCCGGGGCTGGCGGGCCGGCGCGGTCACGACCTCGGGCGACGCGGACGACGACGGCCGCTGGGGCGGCAACCGCGTGATCCTCTCCGGCTGGACCCGGAGCGCCGCGGGCGGCTCCATGGACGGCCCGGCCCCCGGGCAGGGCCTGGCCAAGGTCGCCTTCGTCGACGCGAACGACCCCGGCGCGCTGCGCTACACCTGGGCCCTGCTGGCCGTCCCGGTGGACGGCGGGCGGGACTACCGGGGGCTTCTCTCCCCCCTGTCCGGCATGGTCTGGTACCAGGACAAGCTGCTGGTGACGACCCGCGAGGGCGGCCGGGACGCCCTGTACGTGTACGACATGGACCGCATCCAGCGCGCCACCGTCGAGTCCGACGCGGTCGGCCGGGTCCGGGGCGGCTGGGCGGCGCACGGCTACCGGTTCGTGCTGCCGGCCGTCGGCTCGTACACCCTGCCCGGCGGGGGCGACGCACCCCGCCCGGCCACCGTCTCCCTGGACCGCAGCACCTCTCCCGACAGTCTGGTCGCGAGCGAGTGGGTGCCCGCGGACGGCGACCGGCGCACCCGGCTGTGGCGCTACGCGCTGAGCCGGGATCCGGACCGTTCCGGCCCGCTCACCACCGACTCCTCGGGGCGGGCGGCCCCCACCGAGGCGTACGAGACGAAGACGGCCGAGGTGCGGGGTGTGCTGGCGTACCGCTCGGGCTGGTACCTGGACCGCGCGGCGGGCAGCCCGGGCGGGCACGGGACGCTGTGGCGCCAGGACACCGAGGGCGCCCGGGCGGCGGAGTGCGGCACGGACGAGACGCGGAACTGCTGGAGCGGCGGGTCGGGCTCCCTGTCCTACTGGGAGGAGACCGGCGAGGTCTGGTCCCAGTCGGGGCGGATGCTGTTCGCGCTGCCGCTGAGGTCGGTCGACCGGGCGCTGGACTGACCGGCGTCCCCCGCGGAGCACGGGACCGATCGACAGACGAGTGGGTCAGATGATTTTCTGACCCGTATGACCACCATCGCCGTGACCACCTGGTCCCTGGAGCAGACCGCCCCGACCGACCTGCTGCCGACCGTCGCGCCGGACGGGGACGTCCGGGTCGTCCGCTCCGAGGTGCCCTCGCCCGAGTTCAGCCGGTTCCTGTACGCGTCGGTGGGCGGCGACATCCTCTGGACGGACCGGCTCGGCTGGCCGTACGCGCGGTGGGTGGAGCATCTGGAGCGGCCCGGCGTGGAGACGTGGGTGGCGTACGACCGGGGCACGCCCGCGGGGTTCGTGGAGCTGGAGGCGCAGGACGACGCGGTCGTGGAGATCGTTTACTTCGGGCTGCTCCCCGCCTTCCGCGGCCGGCGCATCGGCGGGCACCTGCTGTCGTACGGCGCGGCCCGGGCCTGGGACCTCGCGGACCGCTGGGCGGGACTGACGCCGACCAAGCGGGTCTGGCTGCACACCTGCAGCAAGGACGGCGAGCACGCGATGGACAACTACCGGCGGCGGGGCTTCAAGCTGTTCGACACCAAGGTCGAGGAGGAAACGGAGGTCGCCGCTCCGGGACCGTGGCCTGGGGCGTTCCCCGTCTGACCTGGACGGACACCTCGGGAGCGTCCGATGTGACCCACACCACCCTTGTCTTGCCCTGCGAGACAAGGGTGTCCGCATCTTGGACGAAGCTGGACTGTGTCCAGATCGCCGTGACACGCTTCCGTCATGTCTGGAACTGGAATTGCCTTGGTGAGTCGGCGGCACGTCGACCTCGGCCGCATGTCCAGCGCCATCTGTCCGGCGCACTGAGCGTACTCAGCCCGCGCCCGACATCTTTCTTTCCAGCCTCACTCCTGCGCAATGACGCGCCCTATGCCCATGCGCACGCATGCGCAGGTCAGAGCCGCATTTTCGCCTGTCCCGAAGGACGTATCAACCATGGCCGCCACCCCGCAGAAGCCTGCCGCCGCGACTCCCCGCCGCAAGGTGAGCCGTCACCGCGGTGAGGGTCAGTGGGCCGTGGGGCACCACACCCCGCTGAACGGCAACGAGCAGTTCAAGAAGGACGACGACGGTCTCAATGTGCGGACACGCATTGAGACGATCTACTCCAAGCGGGGCTTCGACTCGATCGACCCCAACGACCTGCGCGGCCGGATGCGCTGGTGGGGTCTGTACACCCAGCGCAGGCCCGGCATCGACGGCGGCAAGACGGCCGTCCTGGAGCCGGAGGAGCTGGACGACGAGTACTTCATGCTGCGCGTCCGGATCGACGGCGGTGCGCTGACCACGCGTCAGCTGCGGGTCATCGGCGAGATCTCGCAGGAGTTCGCGCGCGGTACCGCCGACATCACGGACCGGCAGAACGTCCAGTACCACTGGATCCGGATCGAGGACGTGCCCGAGATCTGGAACCGGCTGGAGGGCGTGGGCCTGTCGACGGTCACCGCCTGCGGTGACACCCCGCGTGTGATGATCGGCTCGCCGGTGGCGGGGATCGCCGAGGACGAGATCATCGACGCCACCCCGGCGCTGGAGGAGATGAAGCGCCGTGTCCTGAACAACCCGGCGTACTCGAACCTCCCCCGGAAGTTCAAGACGGCCATCTCGGGTTCGCCGCTGCTGGACGTGGTGCACGAGATCAACGACGTCGCGTTCGTCGGCGTCCGGCACCCCGAGCACGGCCCCGGCTTCGACGTCTGGGTCGGCGGCGGCCTGTCCACCAACCCCAAGCTGGGCGTGCGCCTTGGCACCTGGGTCTCGATCGACGACGTGCCGGACGTCTACGAGGGTGTCATCTCGATCTTCCGCGACTACGGCTACCGCCGGCTGCGCACCCGCGCTCGCCTGAAGTTCCTCGTCGCCGACTGGGGCCCGGAGAAGTTCCGGCAGGTCCTGGAGGACGAGTACCTGAAGCGCAAGCTGGTGGACGGGCCGGCCCCCGACCAGCCCTCGCAGCAGTGGCGCGACCACATCGGTGTGCACCGGCAGAAGGACGGCCGGTTCTACGTCGGCTTCGCCCCGCGCGTGGGACGCGTCGACGGCGCGACCATCACGAAGATCGCCGACCTCGCCGAGGCCCATGGCTCGGGCCGGGTGCGGACCACCGTCGAGCAGAAGATGATCGTCCTCGACGTCGAGGAGAACAAGGTCGAGTCACTCGTGGAGGCCCTGGAGGCGCTCGATCTGACCGCCCGGCCCTCCACGTTCCGGCGCGGCACCATGGCCTGCACCGGCATCGAGTTCTGCAAGCTCGCCATCGTCGAGACCAAGCAGCGCGGTGCGCAGCTGATCGACGAGCTGGAGCGCCGTCTGCCGGACTTCGACGAGCCGCTCACCATCAACCTCAACGGCTGCCCGAACGCCTGCGCCCGTATCCAGGTCGCGGACATCGGTCTCAAGGGCCAGCTCATGCTGAACGACCAGGGCGAGCAGGTCGAGGGCTACCAGGTGCACCTGGGCGGGGCGCTGGGTCTGGAGGCCGGCTTCGGCCGCAAGGTGCGCGGTCTGAAGGTCACCTCCGACGAACTGCCCGACTACATCGAGCGGGTCCTGAAGCGGTTCCAGGCCGAGCGTGAGGACGGCGAGCGGTTCGCCACCTGGGCGGCGCGGGCCGGCGAGGAGGCCCTGTCGTGAGCGAGCGAGCCGCCCCGTTCTACTGCCCCTACTGCGGTGACGAGGACCTGCGTCCGAGCGAGGCCGCCGACGGCCGGCACGGCGCATGGGAATGCGCGGCGTGCAACCGGGCCTTCTCGCTGAAGTTCCTCGGGCTGCTGGCCCAGGGGCTGAAGCGATCCGATTCCGGAGGGGCACAGATATGACGACCATTCAGGAAGAGCGCACCGCCGAGGACCTGAAGAAGCTCGCCGAGCAGGCGGGCCGCGACCTGGAGGACGCCTCCGCGCTGGAGATCCTCCAGTGGGCGGCCGAGACCTTCGGCAAGCGCTTCTGCGTGACCTCCTCGATGGAGGACGCGGTGGTGGCCCACCTCGCGGCGCGCGCGATGCCCGGCGTCGACGTGGTCTTCCTCGACACGGGCTACCACTTCGAGGAGACCATCGGCACCCGCGACGCGGTCGAGGCCGTGATGGACGTCAACCTCATCACGCTCACCCCGCGCCAGACGGTCGCCGAGCAGGACGCGGAGTACGGCCCGAAGCTGCACGACCGCAACCCCGACCTGTGCTGCAAGCTGCGCAAGGTGCAGCCGCTGGAAGAGGGCCTGAAGGACTACCAGGCCTGGGCGACCGGCCTGCGCCGCGACGAGTCCCCGACCCGGGCGAACACGCCGGTGGTCGGCTGGGACGAGAAGCGGCAGAAGGTCAAGATCTCCCCGATCGCCCGCTGGACCCAGGACGACGTGGACGCCTACGTCACCGAGCACGGCGTGCTCACCAACCCGCTGCTGATGGACGGCTACGCCTCCGTCGGCTGCGCCCCCTGCACCCGCCGGGTCCTGGAGGGCGAGGACGCACGGGCCGGCCGCTGGGCGGGCCGCAGCAAGACCGAGTGCGGGCTGCACGGATGACGACGACGATTCAGGAGAGTGACGTGACGACCGGAGCCACCGTCTGGCTCACGGGTCTGCCGAGCGCCGGCAAGACCACGATCGCCTACGAACTGGCCGGCCGCCTGCGCGAGGAGGGCCACCGGGTCGAGGTGCTCGACGGCGACGAGATCCGCGAGTTCATCTCGGCGGGCCTCGGCTTCAGCCGCGAGGACCGGCACACCAACGTGCAGCGCATCGGCTTCGTCGCCGAGCTGCTCGCCCGCAACGGCGTGCTCGCCCTCGTCCCGGTCATCGCGCCGTACCAGGACAGCCGGGACGCGGTGCGCAAGCGTCACCAGGCGAACGGCACCGGCTATGTCGAGGTGCATGTCGCGACGCCCGTCGAGGTGTGCAGCGAGCGGGACGTGAAGGGCCTGTACGCCAAGCAGGCCGCGGGCGAGCTCACGGGGCTCACCGGGGTCGACGACCCGTACGAGGCGCCCGAGTCGCCCGACCTGCGCATCGAGTCGCAGAACCAGACCGTGCAGGAGTCCGCGGCGTCCGTGTACGCCCTGCTCAGCGAAAGGGGACTGGCATGACGACGACCGTCGCCACCGTTTCCGAGGGGACCGAAAGCCCGTACGCGCTCTCCCACCTCGACGCCCTCGAGTCCGAGGCGGTGCACATCTTCCGCGAGGTGGCGGGCGAGTTCGAACGGCCGGTGATCCTCTTCTCCGGCGGCAAGGACTCCATCGTCATGCTGCACCTGGCGCTGAAGGCGTTCCGGCCGGCGTCGGTGCCGTTCTCGCTGCTGCACGTGGACACCGGGCACAACTTCCCCGAGGTCCTCGAGTACCGCGACCGCACGGTCGAGCAGCACGGGCTGCGGCTGCACGTCGCCTCCGTCCAGGAGTACATCGACCGCGGTGTCCTCAAGGAGCGCCCGGACGGCACCCGCAACCCGCTGCAGACGCTGCCGCTGACCGAGAAGATCCAGGCGGAGAAGTTCGACGCCGTCTTCGGCGGCGGCCGCCGCGACGAGGAGAAGGCCCGGGCCAAGGAGCGGGTGTTCTCCCTGCGTGACGAGTTCTCCCAGTGGGACCCGCGCCGGCAGCGCCCGGAGCTGTGGAACCTGTACAACGGCCGGCATGCGCCCGGCGAGCACGTCCGTGTCTTCCCGCTGTCCAACTGGACCGAGCTGGACGTGTGGCAGTACATCGCCCGCGAGGGCATCGAGCTGCCGCAGATCTACTACGCCCACGAGCGCGAGGTGTTCTCCCGCAGCGGCATGTGGCTGACCGCCGGCGAGTGGGGCGGACCGAAGGACGGCGAGACCGTCGAGAAGCGGCTCGTGCGCTATCGGACCGTGGGTGACATGTCCTGCACCGGCGCGGTGGACTCCGACGCCGACACCATCGAGAAGGTGATCGTGGAGATCGCCGCCTCCCGGCTCACCGAGCGCGGCGCCACCCGCGCCGACGACAAGATGTCCGAGGCCGCGATGGAAGACCGCAAGCGCGAGGGGTACTTCTAGAGATGAGCACGATCACCACCGAGGAACTCGCGGAGACCACCCTGCTGCGGTTCGCCACCGCGGGCTCCGTCGACGACGGCAAGTCCACCCTGGTCGGGCGGCTGCTGCACGACTCCAAGTCGGTGCTCACCGACCAGCTGGAGGCCGTGGAGCGCGTCTCCGCGAGCCGGGGCCAGGAGGCACCGGACCTCGCGCTGCTGACGGACGGCCTGCGGGCCGAGCGGGAGCAGGGCATCACCATCGACGTGGCGTACCGCTACTTCGCCACGCCCCTGCGGCGGTTCATCCTCGCCGACACCCCCGGCCATGTGCAGTACACGCGCAACATGGTCACCGGCGCCTCCACCGCCGAGCTGACGGTGATCCTGGTCGACGCCCGCAACGGCGTGGTCGAGCAGACCCGCCGGCACGCGGCCATCGCCGCCCTGCTGCGCGTGCCGCACGTGGTCCTCGCCGTCAACAAGATGGACCTCGTCGGCTACGAGGAGAAGGTGTTCGCCGCCATCGCCGAGGAGTTCACGGCGTACGCGACCGAGCTGGGCGTCCCCGAGGTCACCGCGATCCCGATCTCGGCGCTCGTCGGCGACAACGTGGTGGAGCCTTCCGCGAACATGGACTGGTACGGCGGCCCGACCGTGCTGGAGCACCTGGAGACGGTGCCGGTCAGCCACGACCTGAGCCACTGCCACGCCCGGCTGCCCGTGCAGTACGTGATCCGTCCCCAGGGCGCGGACCACCCCGACTACCGGGGCTACGCCGGTCAGATCGCGGCCGGTTCCTTCCACGTGGGCGAGTCCGTCACGGTGCTGCCCTCGGGCCGCGCCTCGAAGATCTCCGGCATCGACCTGCTGGGCGAGCCGGTGGACGTGGCGTGGACGACGCAGTCGGTGACCCTCCTGCTGGAGGACGACATCGACATCTCGCGCGGCGACCTGATCGTGCCGAGCAAGGACGCGCCCGCGACCACGCAGGACATCGAGGCGACCGTCTGCCACGTCGCCGACGCCCCGCTGACGGTCGGGCACCGGGTGCTCCTCAAGCACGGCACCCGCACCGTCAAGGCGATCGTCAAGGACATCCCGTCCCGTCTCACGCTCGACGACCTGTCCCTGCACCCGCACCCGGGGCAGCTCGTCGCCAACGACATCGGCCGGGTGAAGATCCGCACCGCCGAGCCGCTGCCGGTCGACTCCTACGCCGACTCGCGCCGCACCGGCTCGTTCATCCTGATCGACCCGAACGACGGCCAGACCCTCACCGCCGGCATGGTCGGCGAGTCCTTCGCGGCCCCGGAGCCGGTCAAGGACGAGTCCGAGAACGACGGGTGGGACTTCTGACATGACATCCCCCGACTTCTACTCCACGTTCGCGAAGGAGGGCGGCCGCGTCGGCAGCGGTGCTCTCGGCAGCGGGCAGGGCGGAGTGGCGCGATGTGTGCGCTGACGTACGCGCACTGCCTGCGCGCCCTCACCCCCCACCGCCGTAGACGAAAACCTGCCGACCTCCCGGCCACGACCTGAGAGACCGTGACCGCCGGGCCTCCGAGAGGACCACCTCCCGTGCCTGCTTCATCCGCTCTGCGCCGCGGTTTCGCGGTCATCGCCGCACTCCCACTGCTCACTCTGGCCGCCTGCGGCTACGGCTCCGAGGCCAAGGACGACGGGGCCGCCAAGGTCGCCGCCGGGGCCAAGAAGATCGACGGTCTCGACACCGTCAAGATCGGCTACTTCGGCAACCTCACCCACGGCACCGCTCTGGTGGGCATGCAGAAGGGCTTCTTCCAGAAGGCCCTCGGCGCCACCAAGGTCGAGCCGGCCGTCTTCAACGCCGGTCCCTCGGAGATCGAGGCGCTCAACTCCGGTTCCATCGACATCGGCTGGATCGGCCCCTCCCCCGCGATCAACGGCTACACCAAGTCCGCGGGCAAGAACCTGCGCATCATCGGCGGTTCGGCGTCCGGCGGTGTGAAGCTGGTCGTCAACCCGGACAAGATCAAGTCGCTGAAGGACGTCAAGGGCAAGCGGATCGCCACCCCGCAGCTCGGCAACACGCAGGACGTGGCGTTCCTCAACTGGGCCGCGGACCAGGGCTGGAAGGTCGACCCGCAGAGCGGCAAGGGCGACGTCACGGTCGTCCGCAGCGACAACAAGGTCACCCCGGACGCCTTCAAGGCCGGGTCGATCGACGGCGCCTGGGTGCCGGAGCCGACCGCGTCGAAGCTGGTCGCCGAGGGCGGCAAGGTGCTGCTGGACGAGTCGACGCTGTGGCCGGACAAGAAGTTCGTGATCACGAACATCATCGTGCGGCAGGACTTCCTCAAGAAGCACCCGAAGGTCGTCGAGGCCGTGCTCAAGGGTTCCGTCGAGACCAACAAGTGGATCAACGCCAACTCGGACGCGGCGAAGGAAGCGGCGAACAAGCTGCTGGAGGCCGAGACCGGCAAGGCGCTGCCGGCCGACGTGCTGGACCCGGCGTGGAAGTCGATCCGGTTCACCGACGACCCGCTGGCCTCCACCCTCAACACCGAGGCGGAGCACGCCGTGAAGGCGGGGCTGCTGGAGAAGCCGGACCTGAAGGGCATCTACGACCTCGCGCCGCTGAACAAGGTCCTGAAGGCCGAGGGCGAGCCCGCGGTCGACGACGCCGGTCTCGGCGCGAAGTAAGCCCGCATCCCGAAGCCGCATGAAGAGTTCCCAGGAGGTGACGACCATGGCCACGACCCTCACCAAGGCCGCCGACGGCACCGAGTCGGCCACGCACGCCGCCCGGATCGAGCACGTGTCGAAGTCGTATCCGGGCCCCGCCGGACAGCAGCTCGTCCTGGACGACATCACCCTCGATGTCGCGCCCGGAGAGTTCGTCACCCTCCTGGGGGCCTCGGGCTGCGGCAAGTCCACCCTGCTCAACCTGGTGGCGGGCCTGGACCGCCCCAGCGCCGGCGAGATCGCCACGGACGGCCGCCCGGCGCTGATGTTCCAGGAGCACGCGCTGTTCCCGTGGCTGACCGCGGGCAAGAACATCGAACTCGCCCTGAAGCTGCGGGGCGTGCCGAAGGCCGAGCGCCGCGAGCGGGCCGAGGAACTGCTCGAACTCGTCCGGCTGAAGGGCGCGCACGGCAAGCGGGTACACGAGCTGTCGGGCGGTATGCGCCAGCGGGTCGCGCTGGCGCGTGCGCTCGCGCAGGAGAGCAAGCTGCTGCTGATGGACGAGCCGTTCGCGGCGCTGGACGCCATCACGCGGGACGTGCTGCACGACGAGCTGACCCGCATCTGGCGCGAGACGCAGGTGTCCGTCCTGTTCGTCACGCACAACGTGCGCGAGGCGGTGCGGCTCGCGCAGCGGGTGGTGCTGCTGTCGTCCCGCCCCGGGCGGATCGCGCGGGAGTGGACGGTCGGCATCCCGCATCCGCGCCGCATCGAGGACACCGCCGTGGCGGAGCTGTCCGTCGAGATCACCGAAGAACTGCGTGGGGAGATCCGCCGTCATGGCCAGCACTGATTCGACGACCGTCGCCAAGGACGGCAACGATCTCGCCGGGCTGGAGGCGGGCCTCGACGCGCTGGAGACGCGGCAGACGAGCCGGGTCCCGTTCCGGCAGACCTTCACCCAGAAGATCCTGCCGCCCGTCCTCGCCGTGGCACTGGTGCTGGCGGTGTGGCAGGCCCTCGTCTCGTTCAAGGTCGTCGCCGATCCGACCAAGCTGCCCGCGCCGTCCGCGGTGTGGGACGTCGTCCAGACGGCGTGGCTTCAGGGCGAGCTGCTCGGCTACATCTGGACCAGCGTCTCGCGCGGTCTGCTCGGCTTCCTCTTCGCGCTGGTGATCGGCACGCCGCTGGGCCTGATCGTGGCCCGGGTGAGGTTCATCCGCGCGGCGATCGGCCCGATCCTGTCGGGCCTGCAGTCCCTGCCGTCGGTCGCCTGGGTGCCGCCGGCGGTGATCTGGCTGGGCCTGAACAACTCGATGATGTACGCGGTGATCCTGCTCGGCGCGGTCCCCTCGATCGCCAACGGTCTGGTCTCCGGCGTCGACCAGGTGCCGCCGCTGTTCCTGCGCGCGGGCCGCACGCTCGGCGCCACGGGCCTCAAGGGCACCTGGCACATCGTCCTGCCCGCGGCCCTGCCCGGCTATGTGGCGGGCCTGAAGCAGGGCTGGGCCTTCTCCTGGCGCTCCCTGATGGCCGCCGAGATCATCGCGTCCTTCCCCGACCTCGGCGTCGGCCTCGGCCAGCTGCTGGAGAACGGCCGCAACGCCAGCGACATGGCCATGGTGTTCGAGGCGATCCTGCTCATCCTGATCGTCGGCATCGCCATCGACCTGCTGATCTTCAGCCCGCTGGAGCGGTGGGTGCTGCGCAGCCGCGGCCTGCTGGTGAAGAACTGAAGTCCATGACGAACAAGCCCGTCCTCCTCGTCATCGCCCACGGCAGCCGCGACCCGCGGCATGCCGCGACGGTGCACGCCCTGGTCCGCCGGGTGCGCGCGACGCGCCCCGACGTACGGGTGGAGACGGGCTTCCTGGACTTCAACGTCCCCTCGGTACAGGGGGTCCTGGAGTCCCTGGCGGTGCAGGGTGTACGCGACGTCGTCGCCCTGCCCCTCCTGCTCACCCGGGCGTTCCACGCGAAGGCGGACATTCCCGCGGTCCTCGCGGACGCGCCCCCGCAGCTGCGCATCCACCAGGCGGACGTCCTCGGCCCCTCTCCCCTGCTGCTGGCGGCACTGGAGCGGCGCCTGTACGAGGCGGGCCTGACGCCCGCCGACAAGTCCTCGACCGGGGTCGTCCTGGCCTCGGCGGGGTCCACCGACCCGGAGGCGATCGCAGTGATCGCAGACATCGCGCGGGAGTGGCGGCACACCGGCTGGTGCGCCGTGCGGCCTGCGTTCGCCTCCGCATCCCTTCCGCGCACGGAGGACGCCGTCCGCGAACTCCGCGCCCTCGGCTGTGCCCGCGTGGCCGTCGCCCCCTACGTCCTGGCCCCCGGCTTCCTCCCGGACCGCATCGCCCGGGGCGCGGCCGAGGCGGATGTCCTGGCGGACGTCCTGGGCCCGGCGCCGGAGGTGGCACGGGTGGTGCTGGAACGGTACGAGGCGGCCCGGATGCCGCTGCCCGCGGCGGCGAGCGCCTGACCTCGGCCGGGCCGCGGCACCACGCTCACGCCGCCGGTTCCTCGTACGGTTCCGGTTGCAGGGCGAAGGAGTACGGGGCCCAGGGCCCGCTGATCTCCACGCGGAGGCCGGGGACGCCCTCGGCGGTGGCGAGGATGCCGGTGCGGAAGGCGTGGACGCGGTCGGCCGGGACGAGGTAGGCGTCGTTGCCGATGTTGGTGCCGGGGGCCGAGCCCGCCAGGCTGCCGCGTTCGGGGGTGTGGGCAACGCGGCCGGCCGCGAGGGCGGCGGCCGTGTCGGTGAGGCGGGCGGCGGCCTCCGTGACCGTACGCCATGCCTCGTCGTTCCGGCGTTGTCTGCGGCGGCGGATGACCTGGTAGGCGCGGCCGACACCGAGGGCCGTGACCGGGTCCGGTGCGGACTCGGTGCCGGCTCCGGGTGGGGTGATGTCCGGGGCGGCGTAGGTCTTGACGCCGAGTTCGACATGGCCCGTGAGGCGGTCGAGCAGGGACAGGAAGTAACCACGCCGGGTGTCCAGTGCCTGGCGGGCGCGGTCCTCGTCGCGGTAGACGGTGGCGAGGCGCAGGGGCAGTACGGCGGCACCGGAGGCGACCAGGGCGGCCACCACGGCGTGGTGGGAGCGGACCGTGGACTCCAGCCAGTCCACGTCGTGGAGGTGGGCCTGGAGGGGGGTGTCGTCGTAGTCGGCGGGCGGGACGTGGCCGATGGCGAAGGCGAGCTGGGGGCCGGTGACCGCCGGGGTGATCAGGTGGATCGGTTCACCGGCGACACCGCGCAGATGGGGCGTGGCCGCCGCGGCCTCGGGGGTGCGGCGCAGGACCGCGTAGGCGTAGACGAGGTTCGTGTCGCTCATGACTGCGGGCTCCTGTCGGTGGCCGTGCGATTCCTCTCGCGAGACTCCGTTCTCGTGCCGTCCGTCCCTAGGTACGCAGGGGGCGGCGGCGGTGTTCAGGTGAACGGCCGGCGGGTTGACCTTGCCCCAGGGGCAGGGCCGAGGGTCCCGGCATGAACGAGGACTTCTTCTCGCGGCAGACGCCGTACAGCGATCCCGGGGGCTGGGACACGAGCGGCCTGCCCCGCGAGCCGCGCCGGCTGGCCGCGCTGGTCAGGGGCCTGATCATCCACCGGTGCGAGGGCGGGCGGTTCGGGTACGACGTGCCCGGGGAGCGGCTGCGCCACGACGCCGAGTCCCGGTACGTCACGGAAATCCTGCGGATCCTGCGGGAGCGCGGGAGCACTCCCCTCACCGAACACCGGGAGCCCGGCGGGAGGTTCGTGGGAACCTGCCGGGACTTCTCGCTCCTGCTGTGCTCGCTGCTGCGGGCCACGGGGACGCCGGCGCGTCTGCGTTGCGGGTTCGCCACCTACTTCGGCGACGGCTGGTACGAGGACCACTGGGTCACCGAGTACCGCGCGCCGGACGGCGGCCTGCGGCTGGCCGACGCGCAAGTCCACAGCGGGTACGACGTCCCGTTCGACCCGATGGACGTGCCGCGGGACGCCTTTTTGGTGGCCGGTGACGTCTGGCGGGCCTGCCGCGAGGGTCGGGTGGACCCGCAGACGTGCGGCTTCGGCTCTGCCGAAGGGCTGCGCGGCCTGTGGTTCGTACGGGGCAACGTCCTGCGCGACCTGGCGGCGCTGAACGGTGTGGAGCTGCTGCCCTGGGACGGCTGGGAGCCGGGGCTCCGCAAGGGCGCGCCGCTCACCGAGGACGATCTCGCGGCGGCCGACGCGGTCGCCGCGGCCCGCTCCGAGGACGACTGGCCGCGGCTCTTCGCGGACCCCAGGCTGACCGTGCCGGCCGCGATCACGTCGTACGCGCCCTACCTCGGAGAGCGCCGTGTCACGTTGCCCGTTCGCTGAACGGGGTCGCCTGGTGGAAATAGAGCAGCCAGCGGCCCTCCGTGCGCCGCCACAGCGAGCTGCGGTGTGCGCGGCTGCCGTCGTACTCCGTGTCGTACGTGAGGTGGACCAGGTCCGGTGCGAGCTGGACACCTCGGAGGGCGCTGACGGCGACGGGGCGGGCTCCCGGCTCGGTGGTCGCCGCCAGTGAGGCCATGATGGCGGACCGGCTCCAGTGCCGACCGGAGGCGCCGAACTCGTGGAAGTCGGGGTGGAGCAGCGCCCCGACCCGTTCCGGCGAGCGGCGGACCTTCGGGGTGAGCAGGGCGAGTTCGCCCTCCATCGCGGACTCGACGGCGGGATTGTGCTCAGGCACCGGTCATCTCCACCAGCTTGACGACGGTGTTCCAGTTGCGGGTCGTGGCGATCACGCCCTTGTTGATGCGCGGCTTCGACAGGTGCTCGGCCAGCTTGGAGCGGCCCAGGCCGTTCGGGGCGTACAGGTACAGGGCCCGGTCGCCGAGGCGGAACTCCTCGGGGAGGTAGGCGTCCTGGTCGATCTCCGCGAAGCGGTCGGGGGTGACGGGCGTGGAGAAGTAGGTGACGTGGAGCTGCTTGGGCTCCAGGTCGGCGGCCGGGAACGGGCAGGCGCCGGCGATCGCCTCGAGGTAGGCGTGGTCGCGCACGATCACGTCGACGCCGAATCCGAAGCGCTTCTCGATGGCCTGCGCGATCCCGGCGGCCAGCGACTCCTCGTCGCCGTGCCCGGAGGAGAACACGGCCTGGCCGCTCTGCAGGTAGGTGCGGACGTCGCCGTGGCCGAGGTCCGTCAGGAGGGTGCGCAGGTCGGCCATGGGGACCTTCTTGCTGCCGCCCACGTTGATGCCCCGCAGCAGGGCCGCGTATGTCGTCGTCATCCGCTCACGATAGAGCGGCCGTCGTGCCCCGTGGGGGTGGGCACGACGGCCGCGGCGGGCAGCTGCCCGGCCCCGTAAATTACTCATCGGTCTTCGCGGGGCACAACCGTCTGCTCAGGATCCACACACCCGAGGAGCCCGATTTGTCTGGCGATAGGTGTAAGGGACCACAGTCTGCGCAGGTCCTCCCCAGTGGGGAGAGGCTCACGCCATGGGGATGAGTTCCGGCCCCGTCACTTCACCGGGCAGCACGACGAGATGGCTTTATCCGGCCCATACCTTCGAAACGAAAGGGGGCGGCAGGGGGCCGCCGCCGCATCACGAGGGGGCAAGCCGGTCATGGGGAACGGAGACATGCGGGTGCGGGGCTTCGCCGCCCGGGCCGGCGGCTGGAGCGCCCGGCACCGATGGGCCGCCGTCGGTATCTGGGTGCTGTTCGTCGTCCTGGCGATGGGGCTCGGTTCGGCGGCGGGCCGGGTCGACGTCAAGGACAGCGACCAGCTGAAGGGCGAGACACACACCGCCGCCCGGATCATCGAGGACGCCGGGATCGAGGAGCCGGCCGGTGAGACGGTGCTGATCCAGGCCAAGGGCGGTGAACCGAAGGCGACGGACGGCGAGTTCCGCAAGGCCGTCGACGCCGTCGTGCGGGCTGTCGAGGGGACCGGCCGGGTCACCGAGGTGACCTCGCCGTACGAGACGAAGACGATCTCGAAGGACGGCCGCAGCGCGCTGGTGCAGTTCGACGTGCGCGGCGAGGCGGACACCGCCGGCGAGCGGATCGAACCGGTGCTGAAGGCCGTCGAGGGCGTCCAGCAGGACCACGAGTCGCTGCGGATCGAGGAGATCGGCGGCGCCAGCATGATGAAGACGTTCGGCGACGCGTACGGCGAGGACTTCAAGAGGGCCGAGTACTCCGCGGTGCCGGTGGCGTTCGGCATCCTGCTGATCGCGTTCGGCGCGCTGGTCGCCGCGCTGCTGCCGGTGGTACTGGCGATCACCGCGATCATGGCGACGATGGGCCTGATGGGCGTCGTCAGCCACGTCATGCCGATGAGCGAGACCGCCAACTCCGTGATGCTGCTGGTCGGTATGGCGGTCGGTGTCGACTACTGCCTGTTCTACCTGCGCCGGGAGCGCGAGGAGCGCGAGGCCGGCCGGGACGCGCAGACGGCCCTGAGGATCGCCGCCGCGACCAGTGGCCGCGCGATCGTCGTCTCGGGCGTCACGGTGTGCGTGGCCATGGCGGGCATGCTGTTCACGGGACTCGCCGAGTTCGAGGCGATGGGCCTGGCCTCGCTGATGGTGGTGGCCGTGGCAATGGTGGGGTCCGTGACCGTGCTGCCCGCGCTGCTGTCGCTGCTGGGCGGGCGCGTCGAGAAGGGCCGCATCCCGTTCCTCAGGCGGCGCACGCGGGGCGGCAGCGAGGGTGGCAGTCAGGACAGCCGGTTCTGGACGGCCGTGCTGCGGCGCGTCCTCGCCAAGCCGGTGATCGCCGCCGTCGTGGCGGCCGGTGCGCTGCTGGCCATCACGGCTCCCGCGCTCGGCATGAAGACGCAACAGCTCACCCTGGACCAGGAGTTCGGCGACTCGCTGCCCATCGTGCAGACGTACAACCGGCTCAACGACGCCTTTCCGGGCGGTTCCGAGCCGGCCGAGGTGATCGTCAAGGCGCGCGACATCAACGCGCCGGAGGTGAAGTCCGCGCTCGCCGACTTCCGTGACCGGGCGATCAGTTCGGGCGCCTCGCGGGGGCCGGTGGAGATCAAGCTGCACGACGCGCGGAACGTCGCGTTCGTCTACGTCCCGCTCGTCGGCGGATCCGACCTGGACAAGGCGGGCGCGAGCCTGGACAAGCTGCGCGACGAGGTACGTCCTGCCACGCTCGGCAAGGTCGACGGGGTCCAGGCGCCCATCACCGGTCAGGTGGCCGGCTCGAAGGACTTCAACGCCCAGCTGGCGGGCGCTGTCGTCCCGGTGTTCGCGTTCGTCGTGGTGTTCGCCTTCGCGCTGATGCTGCTGTCGTTCCGCTCGCTGACCATCGCGGTCACGTCCATCGTGCTGAACCTGCTGTCGGTGGGCGCCGCGTACGGCATTCTCGTCGCCGTCTTCCAGCACGGCTGGGGTGCGTCCCTGGTGGGCGCGGAGGGCGTCGGCGCGATCATCACCTGGCTGCCGCTGTTCCTCTTCGTGATCCTGTTCGGCCTGTCGATGGACTACCACGTGTTCGTGGTCTCCCGGATCCGTGAGGCGCGGCTGCGGGGTCTGGCGACGAAGGACGCGATCCGGCACGGCGTGGTCACCACGGCCGGGGTGGTCACCAGTGCCGCGGTCATCATGGTCGCCGTGTTCGGGATCTTCGGGACGCTGTCCATGCAGTCCATGAAGCAGATGGGCGTCGGCCTCGCGGCCGCGGTGCTGATCGACGCGACGATCATCCGGGGCGTGCTGCTGCCGGCCGTCATGGCGCTGCTCGGCGAACGCAACTGGTATCTGCCCAGGTGGCTGCACCGACTGCCGGACCTCACGCACGACGAGGCGCCGCGGGCGGTCGCCGGGCCGGCGGCCCGGGACGGCGAGGGCGAACCGGTCAAGGTCTGATCGCCGCGGTGGCGTGGAGGAGCCCGTCGGTTGCCGGGGAACCGACGGGCCCCACCACGCCTTCCGACGAGCAGGTGATCCGAAACGCCGAACCGGCGCTGTTTCCGGCAGGCGGTCACCACTCGCCGCTGCCCACCAGGTAGGCGATGCCCGCGAGGACGGCCAGGATCAGGGCGGGGACCGCAAGGCCCTTCGCCACCGAGGTCAGCGTGTGCGTGCCGCTCTCCGCCTGCCTCGTGTAGTGATCCCTCCGTGCGTCCAGATCGTGCCGGGCGAACGCGCCGACGGCCAGCGCCGCCCCGCCGGTGATCAGACACACGATGAGCGGCGTGAGTGCTCCCTGCTCACGGATGTTGTCCTCGACATTGCCGTACACCCCTGCGTCGGCCCGCTCCACAACGGCCACCGCCCCCCTCTGAAGGGTCATGAAGAGCATGGCGAGCGCAGTGACGGCGAGGGCGAGGGCGGCACCGGCGAGGGCGGGAGCGCGCCGGGACGGGCGGTCCGTTCGCTCCTGCTCCTGAGTGGTCCTGGGTGGCTCCTTGGGCTTGGGCGGCTCCTTGGGTTTGAGCGGCTCCTTGGGTTTGAGCGGCTCCTTGGGCTCGGGCGGTATGCGCGGGGGCTCGATGACCACCGTGGGCCGCTTGTCTTCCGCTCGGTGCTTCGGCGTCGGGGAGTCGTTCGGGACGTCCGGTCCGGGCTTCGGGGGATCGTCCTCCCCCGCCGGGGTCACCTCCGCCTCGACGTGGATCACCGACTCGTCGGCCACGCCCTTCAGCACGAGGTCGCCGGCGAGGTGCCCCGTGGCAGCCGTGTCGATGTGGACCTCCAGGCCACTGCGGGTCGGATCGACCCGCAGCCATGGCTGTTTGGGCTGAACCACGCAATGACGTGCCAGCGGTGGGCCGTGCATGGTCACGGACCGCCCGGGAGGGTGCGAGCCGCTCGCTACACGGCCGAAGTCCAGGTGATCCGGGGACGGTGCCAGGCGGATCTCGCTCAAGGCGGCGGCCGCCTGATCGGCGAGGGGCTGGACTTCATTCTGGGCGACCTCCGCCAGGTGCTGACGCGCCCCTTCCGCCACGGCCAGTTCAGGGCGCTGCAGTCGAGTGCACAACTCCGCGACAGCGCCCCGCCGGGTGAGGAACTCGTCGCTGTTCATGGCCGCCCGCAAGGGCGGCGGCGAGGGAATGGCACCGATCTTGATGCCGCCGCGCCGGCTGTGTGCCAGATGCAGCTCCCCTTGCAGCTCCGCCGCCTTCTTCGGTGTCTGATGGGGGTTCTGCTCCCGCACGTGTTGGTAGACGTACTCGTACAGGTCGTCGAGGGAGACCTTCCCGTCCGCGTCGAGGTCGGCCTCACCGGTCTCCAGGCCTTCGACCACCGCGTGCGTGAACAGTGAAGGACGCGGAGCGGAGTTCTCGGTGAGTTGGCGGTCCTCGAAGGCGTACTCCATGGAGTCGGAGGCGGTGATGACGGCCCAGCCCCGCCCGCTGGCCGGCTCGTCCTTCGCGAACGACTCGAGGACGTTGACCTCTCCCGAAGCGCGCACGGAGGCCGAGCCCCGGGAGAAGGCCCCGCCGTAGCAGCAGTCGAGGAACAGGACGCTGCGGCCCGCCCGGGTGTCGGACATGCAAGCGCGGACGAACTGGGAGGCGACAGCCGTGGCGGCCAGCAGCGGGGGCTCGGTGTCGCTCGCGGCGAAGTACAGCTCGCCGGACTCGCTCTTGATGCCGTGGCAGGAGAAGTGCAGCAGGAGGGTGTCGCTGCGGCGGCGCTCGTTGAAGAAGCCCTGAATGCTCCGGCGCATGACGTCGGCCGTTGCGTTGTGCACGACCTCCACCTCGAAGTCGCCGATCTGCGGGTCGTGCAGCACCCGCTCGAGAGCCGCGGCGTCCTGGGCGGGCGCCCTGAGCTTCTTGAGCCCTTGGTCGGCGTACCGGTCGTTGGCGATGATCAGCGCGTGCCTGGAATCCGTCATGGCTCGGCTCCAGCCGGGGAATGGCGCGCGAGGAATGTCCCGAACGCCTCGGCGACCTGATCGTCGGTCGCCTCGGACACCTCCAGGACGTCGTCCCCCATCTTCAGGCGCACGGTCTGGCGGGTGTCATGGCGACGGCCCACCCACGACCGGATCACGGTCACCACCTGGTTCAGGGCGGTCGCCGAGCTGCCCAGGGTCACCAGCAGGGCACCGATCTGCGTGACGTCCACGGCCCGCGTTCCGGGCGGGGCCTGACCGCCGGGGAGCGTGGTGACGTCGTCCACGTCGAGATCGAGCAGCTCCTCGCGCAGATAGCCGGTCAGTTCCGCGACGCGTTCGGCTTCCGCGTCCTCTTCGGTGAGGAGGATGTGCAGTTCGTTCTCCACCGGGTCACCCCCGTGGTGTTCGTCCGTCGGGGCGGCGCAGAGTCGGAGTGTCGGTGGGCTCTACGTCATCATTTACAGTTTCCGCTGCTCAGAGCAGGGTGGCAAGTCACCCGCCGCGGGATGAAATTGACGGCTCAACCGTAAGGTTTCTCGTTCAACTTGAGATGGCTCAGGTGCGCGATCGGGCACTACACCAGCCGCCGCACCTGGAGCACCCGCTCGTCGCAGCGCACGATCTCCAGTTCCCGGTCCGGGCGGGCACCCCCGAAGGTGAGCGCGAGGTGTCGGTCCGACACGAGCCGCCAGCGGCCGGGCACGGCGCCGGGGGCGTCACCGCGGCCCAGCGGGTGGTCGACGAGGGTGCCGTCGGAGGCGAACTCCATGCCGCGGCGGCCGCGGGCGGGCGGGAAGGGGAAGTCGTCCGGCCGGTAGACCCGCACGTCCTCGTGGTCCTCCTCGTAGGAGTGGAGCCACGAGCGGAACAGACCCGGCGGGGGCTCTCGCATGACCCGGCCACCTCACTCGTCCGACACCGTCAACATTGTCGCTCTTAGGCCAAAGTGACTAGAATTATCAGTGTATGGGTTCGGAGGGAACGGGCAACCGACCGCTCCGCCCGACGTCGCCCGGCCCTCGCGACGCGTTTCAGACGCGCAGTTCCGCAGCCGCGTGCGCGGCGCACCACCGCTCCCCTCGAAGGGCACGCCATGTCCGATGCGCAGGCATTCCTTCGCGCCACCTCGCCCGACTACAGCCGCTGGTGCGGCGTCATGGAGGTGCACCGCAGACTCCTCACCCTGAACCCGGAGTACGCCGAGAACCGGGCCCTGATCGAGAACACCGCGTTCGCCTACGAGTCGATGGATCAGGTCACCGCGCGGCAGGGCATGATCGACATCCCCGTCGTCGTGCACGTCGTGCACAGCCACCCCGAGCAGAACGTGAGCGATGCCCAGATCCACAGTCAGATCGACGTGCTCAACCAGGACTTCCGGGCGAGCAATCCGGACGTGAGCAAGGTGCCCGCGGTCTGGCAGGACCTGGTGGCCGACGCCCGCCTGCAGTTCCACCTCGCCCGGACCGACCCGCTGGGCCGCCCCACGGACGGCATCACCCGCACCGAGAGCGCGGTCGGCGACTGGGGCACCGACGACCTGGTCAAGTTCAGCCTGAGCGGGGGCCAGGACGCCTGGCCCGCGGACATCTATCTGAACCTCTGGGTCTGTCAGCTCCGGCGTGGGCTGCTGGGCTACGCCCAGTTCCCGGGCGGCGCCGCCTCCACGGACGGCGTGGTCATCACCCACACCGCCCTCGGTACCACCGGCACCGCGACGGCCCCCTTCGACGGCGGCCGCACGGCCGTGCACGAGATCGGGCACTGGCTGAACCTGCGGCACATCTGGGGCGACGACGACGAGGGCTGCAGCGGCAGCGACTTCGTGTCGGACACCCCCAACCAGGCCGGGGCGAACGCCGGTTCCCCCACCTTCCCCCACGTGACGTGCGGCAACGGACCGGACGGCGACATGTTCATGAACTACATGGACTACACCGACGACGCCGCGATGTTCATGTTCACCAAGGGCCAGGCGGCACGCATGGACGCCACGCTCGACAACGCCCGGCTGACCCTCACCCGTCAGGCCGTCGCGGTGTGACGACGACTCGACGGGTGAGGGCACGGGCCGACAGCCCTAGGGGGCCCTTGGGGTTATCGGCGCGTAAGGACCTCTCCCTCGCGTCCGGACGGTCGTTCCGGCGTGCCCGCCTTTCGGTTCCCGGGCAGCAGCGCCGCGGGGAGCAGGCCGAGGGCCGTGATCGCGGCCAGGACGAGCAGGGTGGGGCCGGCGGAGGCGGCGGCGCCCGCGCTCGTCGCGACGGCGATGCCGAGGGTCGGGCCGATGTTCGTCGCCGTCTGTTTGAGCCCGCCGACGGCTCCGGCGTACTCGGGTGGCGCATCTGCGACGACCGTGCCGGTGGCGGTGACCATGACGGCGGCGAACCCGGCACCGAGCAGAGCGAAGAAAGCCCCCGACGGCCCCACCGCGTCACTCGCGGACAACCACGCGAGGCCCACGACACCGAGCACGACCAGGAGCGTTCCGGTGACGGCGGTCGGTCGCGGACCCCAACGGCCCAGGGCGACGCTCGCCAGTGGCGACCCGAGCACCATCAGCAGCGTGAGCGGCAGGACCCGGAGCCCGGTGGCGAGAGGGTCCAGGCCCAGGACGCCCTGGAGGAGGAAGGTGGCGGTGAACAGGCTGCCGAACAGACCCGCGGTGGTGAGCAGGAGCAGCGTCATGGAGGCTGTCACCGCAACCGACCGTGTCACGGCCGACGGCACGATCGGATGGGCGGCCCGGCGCCGGCTCACGGCGAGCGCGGCCGCCAGGGCCGCCACGGCGGACAGTTCGAGCAGCGTGGGCGCGGTGGCCCAGCCGTGCGCCGGGACGCCCGCCAGGGCGTGGACGAGGAGCGCGAGGGTGCCCGCCAGCAGCACCGCGCCGGTGAGGTCGAGCGGCTGCGGGGCCGGTCGCTCGGGGGCGGGAAGGCGGACCGCGAGAGCGAGCAGCACCGCGGCGAGCACGACCGGGACGTTGAGCCAGAACACGGCCCGCCATCCGAAGTGCGCCACGAGGACTCCCCCGAGCACCGGGCCGCTCCCGGCGGCCACCGCGATCGCTCCGGTCCGCACGGCGACGGCCCGGCGGAGCTCCCGCTCCGGGTAGGCCGACCGCAGCACCGCGAGTGTCGCCGGCTGGAGCAGGGCGCCGAACAGGCCCTGGACCACTCGCAGGGCGATCACCCAGCCGACCGAGGGCGCGAGGGCGATCCCGGCGGAGGCGGCGCCGAACCCGAGCAGACCGATACGCAGCAGCCGCAGGTGCCCGTACCGGTCCCCCAGCCGGCCCGCGAGGACGAGCAGGGCGGCCACGGCGACGAGGTAACCGGTGCTGGTCCACTGGACCTGTGCGGGGTCGGCGGCGAGTGCGCGCTGCAGGCCGGGCTGCGCCACCAGCAGGACGGTGCCGTCCAGCGCGACGATCATCGCCCCGGCCGCGCTGACGAGCAGCGGGGCGGAGTGTCGCAGCCGCGCGGTCATGAGGCGGCCGGGCCGAGATGGGCGTCCAGCGCCGCCTCGACGATCCGGTCGGGGCTGTCGGCGGGCTCCTCGCCCGGGCCGCCGCCGAGGGCGAGTTGCAGACTGCCCCAGGACCACAGTTCGGCGATACCGTGCAGATTCGACCAGAGGGCGGCCGCGGTGACGGCCGCCGAGGCCTCCGAGGCCCCACCCCGGCACCGGGCGACGAGCGCGACGACCCGCTCGAACATCGGCAGCGTCGCCTCCCGCAGCCGGGGCCCGGCCTCTTCGGCCGGAGCCTCGCCCTGTCCGTCGCTGTCGAGGAGGTCATGACGGAACATCAACTCGAACATGCCACGCCGCTCCCGCGCAAAGGCGACGTACACCCGCGCGAGTGCCGCCAGCTGCCCACGCGGCTGGGTGATGTCACTCGTCGCCGCGACGGACCGCGCGCCCAGTTCCTCGAAACCCCGGCGGGCGATGGCCGACAGCAGCGCCCGGTGCGTCGGGAAGTACCGCCGGGGCGCGCCGTGCGACACACCCGCCCGGCGGGCGATCTCCCGCAGCCCGACCGAGCCGCTGCCCTCGGACAGCACCAGCTCCACCCCGGCATCGACCAGCCGCTCCCGCAGCGTCCCCTCGGCATCCATGTGACAGTGCCTACCAGGAGGGCGTAGACACTGTCTACGCTTCGATGGCGGCGGTGACGGGACCCGTGCTCAGCGCTGGTAGCGCGCCAGCACCAGGTTGCCGTCCTCCTCCAGGCGAACGCGCAGCTCACGCAGGCCGATCGCCCCGCTGTAGTACTCCTGGAACGCGGGCGTGGCGACCTTGTCCTTCCACTCCGGGTAGCCGCGGACGGACTGGGCCGGTGCCGGTCTCAGGTGCTCGGCGAGGGCTGTGCCGGTGTCCCAGCCGTCCTTCGTCCGGCGCAGGGCGGGGTCCCGCAGGGCCTGCCTGCCGGTGGGCAGCATCCAGTCGCCGAGGGCGAGACGGACCATGTTCGGTGGCCTGAGGAAGAAGTCGAGGAACTCCGCGGCCTCCTTCTTGTGCGGGCAGTCCTCGGCGATGGAGAGCGTCTGCGGGCTGACGCCCTGGGTGAGGCCGCCGGCCCCCGCCGGAGCGGGCAGCACCTGCCAGTCGAAGCCCTTCGGGGCCTGCTGGGCGATCTGCTGGCGGTAGGAGAAACCGAGCGGGACCATCGCGTACCGGCCCGCGAAGAAGCCGGGCAGCGTGTCGGAGCCGCCGCTGCCCAGGGTCGTCGGAGAGGCGCTGCGGTCGGCGTTCGCCTGGGCGTGAACCGTGCGCGGCACCACCTGGTCGGCCGCCCCGAACCGCACCGTCACCTTGCCGTCCGGCCCGCGGTGGAACAGCCGCCCACCTGCCGACAGCGAGAGGTTGAGCGTGGCGGAGACGGGTTCCTTCAACGGCCAGGCGACGCCGTACTTCCCCCGGCCGCTGAGGCGTTCGGTGATCCGGCGGAACTCGGCCCAGCTCCACGGCTCCCGTGCCGTCGGGATCCGCACGCCGGACTTCCTGAGCCAGGCGGCGTTGGCGATCAGCACGCGCGGTTCCTGAAGAAACGGCACTCCGTAGACGCCGTGCCCGAAGGTCGTCGTCTCCCAACTGCGTTGCGGGATGTCCGACTTCAACCTCTCGGGCAGCAGACCGGTGAGATCGGCGAGGTTGCCGCCGTAGGCGAAGTCCGCGAGGTCGTCGGAGGCGTCGTGGATGATGTCGGGTGCCTCGCCGCCCTCGAAAGCGGTGAGGAGCTGGTCGTGGACGCTGTCCCAGGTGCCCTGGACGTACTCGACCCGGACGTTCGGGTGGGTGGCGTTCCACTCCCTCACCAGCTGCTTGTTGGCCTCGACGGACTCCTCCTGCCAGGCCAGGGACTGGAAGCGCAGGGTGATCCGTCCGTCGTCGCGGGTGCCGCCGGAGGAACAGCCGGCGAGGAGCAGCAGAAGGGCCAGGACCAGGGCCGGCAGGCGTGCGCGCATCAGCTCTTCACCGCCCCGGTGAGCATGCCGCCCGTGATCCGCCGCTGGATGAGGGCGAAGACGACCAGGGAGGGCAGGGTCGCGAGGAACGCGGCGGCCGCGAGCGGGCCGAGGTCGGCGACGCCCTCGGCGCCGATGAAGTGGGTGAGGACCACGGGCAGGGTCTGTTTCTCCGGGGTCTTGAGGAGCACGAGCGCGAAGAAGAACTCGTTCCACGCGGTGATGAACGCGAACAGTCCGGTCGCCACGATGCCCGGCGCGAGCAGCGGCGCGGTCACCGACACCAGCGTCCGTACCCGGCCCGCCCCGTCGACCGCCGCGGCCTCCTCCAGCTCGGGCGGCACGGCCCGTACGTACCCGGCGAGCATCCACAGGGCGAAGGGCAGCGCCCAGACCACGTACACCAGCACCAGCCCCGGCAGCGAGTTGATCAGACGGAGGTTCTTCAGCACCAGGAACAGCGGGATGATCAGCAGGACGAACGGGAACGCCTGGCTGACCACCACCCAGCCCGTCACCGCCTTCGCGAGCCGGGTGCGGCGCCGGGCGACGACGTAGGCCATCGGAGTCGCGACGAGCACGGCGACGACGGCCGCCGCGAGCGCGGCGAGCAGGGAGTTGAGGGCGGCGTGCAGCAGCGGTTGCTCGTCGAAGGCCTGCCGGAAGTTGTCGAACGTGGGGTCCTGCGGGATCCACGTCGGGTGCAGACTGCCCAGCTCGCGCGGTGGCTTGAACGCGGTGGAGACCAGCCAGAGGAACGGGAAGGCGAGGAAGACGAGGTAGGCGAGCAGCGCGGCGTACTGGCCGACGCGGGCCGGGCGACCGGTCTTCACGCGTCGTCACCTCCCTTGAGGCGGCCGGCGAGGAAGACGGCCAGGGCGATCGAGATCACGGCCACCATCACGCAGCCCATCGCCGCCGCGTAGCCGAACTGGCCGTAGCGGAAGGCCTCTTCGTAGGCGAAGAGCATGGGCAGCCGGGTTCTGCCGCCGGGTCCGCCGCTGGTCAGCACGTAGACCAGGGCGAAGGAGTTGAAGTTCCAGATGAGGTTGAGGGCGGTGATGGCGAGGGCGATGGGCTTGAGGGCGGGCCAGGTGACCGTGCGGAAGCGGCGCCAGGCGCCCGCGCCGTCGACCGCCGCCGCCTCGTGCAGTTCGCGCGGGGTGTTCTGCAGCCCGGCGAGCAGCGCGACCGTGGTCTGGGGCATGCCCGCCCAGACGCCGACGACGATCACGGCGGGCAGCGCGGTCGCCAGTCCGCTGAGCCAGTCCCGGCCGCCGCCCAGCCCGAGGTCGCGCAGGGTCTCGTTGAGGATGCCCGCGTCCGGGTTGTAGACGAGCCGCCACATGATGCCGACGACGACCTCGGGCATGGCCCAGGGGATGATCGCCAGGGCCCGGGCCAGCCAGCGCAGCCGCAGGTCCTGGTTGAGCAGCAGGGCGAGGCCCAGCGCCAGCAGGAACTGCGGCACGGTCACCCCGACCGCCCACACCAGCCCGACCCGGAACGACTCCCAGAACAGCGTGTCGTGCCACAGGTCCCGGAAGTTGAGGACGCCGATCCAGCGGGTGGGCTGAACGCGGCCCGACTGGGCGTCGGTGAAGGCCAGCAGGATGCCGTACAGCAGCGGGCCGGCGCTGAGGACGAGGATCGGGATCAGGGCCGGCAGCACCAGGAACCAGGCGCCGTGGTCGACGACGTGCCCGGGCCGGTCTGCGCCCGGCCCGCGGCCGGCCCGCCATCTCGGTGACGTACGCGGCGAGGGCGGCGGAGGGGGCGAAGGGGATGCTGCCTCGGACACCCGTGTCACGGAATCAGCCCCTTCGCGCGGCTCGGCCGGCCTGGTCATGCTCGTGGTAGCCATATGCCTCGTCAAGGCACCGCGTACGCCGTCCGACCTGTGCCGATGCGACACTGACCGGTGGATGGCCGGAACCCGACGGTCGAGGCGTGGACGACGGAGGCGGGACGATGGACGAGGCACGGGCGCGGGACGTACTGGACGCGGCTGGGGTGCTGCCCGGTGCGGCCGGGGCGGCGCGGCTGCTCGCTCTCGGTGAGAACGCGGTGTTCGCCGCCGGAGACCTGGTCGTCAAGGTCGGCCGGGACGCCGAACTCCTCGACCGGGCGCGCCGCGAGCTGGACGTCGCGGTGTGGCTCGCCGAGGCGGGTGTGCCGGCCGTGCGGGCGGCCGAGCCGAAGGCGCTGCTGGTCGACGGGCATCCGGTGACGGTGTGGCACCGGCTGCCGGACGCGGTGCGGCCTGCCGAGCCGCGGGACTTGGCCGAACTGCTCCGGCTCGTGCACGCCGTGTCCCTTCCTCCCTTCGCACTCCCGCCCCGCGATCTGCTGGGCGGTGTGGAGCGGTGGCTGCGGCTCGCCGGGGATGCCATCGATCCGGCGGACGCGGCGTATCTGCGCGAGCGGCGCGACGGGTTCGCCGATCGGGCCGCCGCGCTCACACCGCATCTGCCGCCGGGGCCGATCCACGGGGACGCGCTGCCGCGCAATGTGCACGTCGGACCGGACGGGCCCGTGCTGGTGGATCTGGAGACGGTGTCCGCGGACCTGCGGGAGCACGACCTCGTGGTGATGGCGCTGTCCCACGACCGGTACGGGCTGCCGGACGAGGCGTACGCGTCGTTCACGGAGGCCTACGGCTGGGACGTCCGCGGCTGGGAGGGCTGTGGTGTGCTGCGCGGGGCCCGGGAGACGGCCAGTTGTGCGTGGGTCGCCCAGCATGCGCCGAGCAACCCCAAGGCGCTGGCCGAGTTCGAGCGGCGGGTGAGGTCTCTCAGGGACGGGGACGAGACGGTGCGGTGGTATCCGTTCTGACCGTCCGGCACCCGGCCCCCGGCGCCTGACCCCCTCCCGCCTGCCCGCCGCCTCAGACCGGCTCGTCCGCCAACTCGCGCAGCGGCCACGTCCCGTCGACCGAGGCGGTGGGGTCGCCCTTGCCGCGCAGGAAGCTCTGGAAGTCCGCCGCCCACTCGGCGTACCACTCGATCTGGTGGTGGTGCAGAGCCGCCGGGCCGAGGCCGGCGATCTTGGGGTGGCGGTCGGCTATCGCCCCGGCCAGGCGGGCCGCCGCCAGGGCATCGGCCATGGCGTCGTGGGCGGTGTCGAGGACGACGCCGTACTCGGCGCAGACCGCTTCGAGATTGCGTTTGCCGCGGCGGTAGCGGTCGACCCAGCGGTCGATGGTGTACGGGTCGATGACCGGGGCCGGGTGCACGCCGCCCAGGCGGTCCCGCAGGGACGGCAGCCCGTGACGGCGCAACTCCGCGGAGAGCAGGGTGAGGTCGAAGGCCGCGTTGTAGGCGACGACCGGCACGCCCGTCCTCCAGTAGGAGGTGAGGACGTCGGCGAGGGCGTCCGCCACCTGGTCGGCGGGTCTGCCCTCGGCCGCCGCCCGCTCGTTGCTGATGCCGTGCACCGCCACCGCGTCCTCGGGGATCGGCACTCCCGGGTCGGCCAGCCACTCGCGGCGCCCGATCGGCTCCGCGCCCCTGACCTCGATCACGGCCCCCGTGACGATCCGCGCCTCGCGCGGATCCGTACCCGTCGTCTCCAGGTCGAAGCCGACCAGCAGCTCCCGGTGCCAGCCCATGGGTGGTCCCCCTTCTTGTGGTGCGTTCCCCCAGTGGTTCCCACCTTCGCACGCACCACTGACAATCAGAGGATCGCGTTCGGCTCATGCCCGGCGGCGGGCCGGAGAACCACCCCGCACCGGGGCGCAGTTCATGACACCGGCCGCGAATCCGCCCACATCACCTCGAACTCCTCGCGATAGGTGGGGAAGAGGCCACTTTCGTCCATCTCGCCCGACTTGACCACCTTGCTGCCGTTGCGCAGCACGAACACCGGTGCCTCCATGCCCCGGGTGCGGCGCAGATAGCTCTGCACGACCGCGACGCCGTCCGCGCCGTCGCCGTCCACCAGGTACGCCGTGAAGCGGGGCGTCTCGTCGAACACCTGGATCTCGAAGGCTCCGGGATCGCGCAGCCGGGCGCGCACCCGGCGCATGTGCAGGATGTTCATCTCGACGGCCCGGCTGAGTTCGCCGCGCTTGATGCCCAGTTCGCGCTCGCGGCGCTTGACCGCACTGGAGGCCGGGTTGAGGAACAGCAGCCTGACCCGGCAGCCGGACTCGGCCAGCCGCACCAGACGCCGGCCGGAGAAGTTCTGCACGAGCAGGTTGAGGCCGATACCGATGGCGTCGAGGCGGCGGGCCCCGCCGAAGATGTCCTCGGCCGGGAACTGCCGCATCAGCCGCACCCGGTCCGGGTGGACGGCGACGACATCGGCGTACCGGTCGCCGACCAGGTCCTCGACGGCGTCGATCGGCAGCCGGCGCGCCGAGGGCACGTCACCGCCCGCGCCGAGCATCTCCAGCAGCCGTGCCGAGGCCCGCTCGGCCTGGTTGAGCACCGCCTCGGACAGGGCCCGGTTGCGGGAGACGACGTTGCGGGTGACCTCCAGCTCGTCCAGGGCGAGTTCGACGTCCCGGCGGTCGTCGAAGTACGGCTCGAAGCACGGCCAGTGCTGCACCATCAGCTCGCGCAGCTGGGGCAGGGTGAGGAAGGAGAGGACGTTGTCGTCGGCCGGGTCGAGCAGATAGCCCTTGCGGCGGCTGACCTCGCGCACGGCCACCGCGCGCTGCACCCATTCCTGGCCGGCCGGTCCGGCGGCGGCCACCACCCAGTCCTCGCCGTGGACGGGTTCGTAGACGGGCCGCAGCACGGCGGCGACGACGGCGCGCAGCCGCTGTTCGACGAGGTTCAGCCAGATGTAGGCCCGGCCGGCCCGCTGGGCGCGGGTGCGCACCTCGCGCCAGGCGTCGGCGTCCCAGTCCAGTTCCGGGCCGATCGAGCCCGTCGCGTCCATCGGCCGCGCCAGGGACACGGCACCGGTCGGGACGTCTGTGGAGTTCCCCTCGTGACCCTCGTCACCAGGGGGCAGCTCCAGCCCTCCCGAGCCCACCCGCGCACCGCCTTCCGCTCCCCCGCACACTGCCCTTGTCAACGATCAAGGAAGGGTACTCCGGGAGCGGTCGGCGGTGCAGCCGGATGGGCAGGCTGATTCTCAACCCCTGGGCCGCCAGTGCCCGTTCTGCCAGCCGAGCTCGGCCGGAGTGAGCGGATTCATGGCGGTGACGTCGCGCGGGACGATGGAGAACCCCTGCCAGTGGACGGGCATGGGCTGCTGGTCCTCGTCCCGGGCTATGTGGTGGAAGCCGATGTTCGTCCAGACCACCGGGTGGGTCAGGGCCTGTCCGTTCACCCACTTGTCGACGGACTTCCCGGCGCCCGCCCCGCAGTTGCCGGGGTTGTTGCTGGCGAACAGTTCGCACTTGTTGTACTGCGTGACGTACACGTCGTGCTTGGTGTAGCTGCGGCCGGGGTACTTGGTGGTGGGCCCGGGGACGATCTCGTAGGAGCGCGCGTGTCCGTCCTTGTTCTTTCCGGTCGCGCTGACCACGCGCCACCAGCGGTAGCTCTTGCTGTCCCCGGCCAGTTCCTTGGCGACCTTGGTGCGGGTGGTCCTGGTGGTGGGCGCGCGCTGGCCCCGGGTGGGCGCGGTGACGGTGGAGTCGTACTGCTCGACGGTGTTCTTCGTGGAGCCGTCGAGCGCGAAGTCGAGTCGCCAGAAGGCGTTGTGGCTGTGGCTGGTGGCCTTGGCCGCGCTCGCGCCCTTGCCGATCGGCCAGCCGCGGCCGTCGCCGGCGTCGTAGTCGTCCCAGGAGAGGCTGCCGGTGGCGCCGACGTTCATGGTGATCGTGCCGTCGTCCTGGAAGCGCCACTCGGTCATGTACTCGTACCAGCCGACCTGGTTCACCGTGTAGACGAGGAGGTCCTTGCCCTCGGCCTGGAAGACCTTGTTCGCGGTGTCGCCCTGCATGCGGTAGGCGTGGCCGCGGGAGCGGGTGGTGGTGCACAGGCCCTTGACGTTCGGGTCCTCGTTCCAGGAGTCCGGGACCTTGACGGTCTTGATGGTGCCGCCGGGGCACTCGCTCGGCGCGAGGTTCATCAGCCCCTGGGCGAAGTCGAAGCCGGTGAGGTCGTCGTACTCGACGTTGCCGTCGTCGTAGGGGACGTGGATCTGGCCGAGGCGGGCACTGTTGAGGACCTTGATCTGTTTGGGTTCGCCCTTGGGCTGGTACGAGATGTTCTCCAGGACGAGGCCGGCCTTGCCGTCGTAGCGCCAGCACATCCGCCAGGTGGTGCCGGAGGAGAGCTTCTGCTCGACGCGGTAGGCGGCGCTGCAGTCGGCTGCGGGCGGCGCGGCGGGGGCGGCCTTCGGCTAGGCGGTGGCCGGTCCCGCGCCGGCCGTGGCGCCCGCGGCCAGCACGGCCACGGTCAGGCCCACGGCCGCGCGGGTGCGGGCCCTGCTGTCGGTGTTCACGCGCATGACGAGATGACTCCCTGAGGAGGAGGAGCGAGGTGGACGGTGAGTGAGGCGGTCTGGTCAGTGATCGAGCCGGGCGACCTTGCGGGCGCTCAGGTCGATCACCAGCGACCTGGCGTCGACCCACGGACCGTTCTTGACCTTCGGGAACAGCCGGACGCAGCGGTGCTCCCCGCACTTGTCGAGCACGGCGGGCTGGGCGCCCGGCGCGGCCCGGTAGACGGCTCCGCTGAGCTGGAGCTGGTCCGGGGAGGTGAGCGCCTTGCCGGTGGCGTCCTTGTAGTCGGCCTTCAGGCCCGAGCCGAGCGGGTCGGCGATCAGGAGGCCGGCCGCCTCGGCCTTCTCGGCGCGGCTCAGCGGCGGCTGGACGCCGTGCTGGGTGTCGGTGTGCACCACCGTGCCGGTGCCGAGATCGACGGTCCGGGTGACGAGGGTGTCGTCCCGGTAGTCGTAGAACGTCACGTCGGCGCGCCGGGGCGCGTCCGGCCTGCCCGCCTCGTCGGCCTCGGGCTCGGCGAGATCGACGCCGAGGCGCTCGGGACCGCGTTCCCCGTCGACGCTCTCGCTGCTCCGGAACAGCTGCCGGCTGAGGGCGATCTTCTCGACCCGCTTCAGCTCGTCGTCGGTCAGCGGATCACGGCCCTCGCCCTTCTGCCCCTCGGCGGGGGCAGCCTCGACGACACCCGGCGCCACGGCCTTGCCGCCCCCCGCGGCGCCCGCCCCCGCGGCTCCGGCCGCCTGCGGGGCGGACCGCCCCGCAGGGGTGCCGCTGTCGTCCGCCCCCGCCGTGCCCGGCAGGGTCACCGCCACCATCACGGCGGTCCCGGCCACCGCGATGGCGGTACCGGCCACCATCTTGCCCAGGTGGCGGTGCACTATGTTGCGCACGTCTTCCCCCTACTCCCCCAAGCCCCGGGAGTATGTGTTGGCCCCATTGATCTGGCATACCGCGTATGCACTGGTCACTCGGTAAGAGGGAGATAAGTCATAGGAGGTTCCCTCACTTTCGGGGAGACTCGGGACCAAGGCGTCCCCACCGGCGCCGCACACCTGAAAGAGTCGTATCCATGCAGGTCTGGCCTGGCGAGGCGTATCCACTCGGTGCCACGTACGACGGCGCCGGTACCAACTTCGCGGTCTTCACGGAGGCCGCGGACCGAGTAGAGCTGTGTCTGCTGCACGACGACGGCTCGGAGACGGCGATCGAGCTCCGCGAGAGCGACGCCTTCGTGCGGCACGCGTACGTGCCCGGCATCATGCCGGGGCAGCGGTACGGGTTCCGGGTGCACGGCCCGTACGCCCCGGAGCGCGGGCTGCGCTGCAACTCCGCGAAACTGCTGCTCGACCCGTACGCGCGTGCGATCAGCGGTTCGATCAACTGGGGCGAGGAGGTCTACGGCTACCACTTCGACGATCCCGGCCGGCGCAACGATCTCGACTCGGCGCCGCACACGATGACGTCCGTCGTGGTCAACCCCTACTTCGACTGGGGCGACGACCGGCGCCCGCGCACCGAGTACCACCACACGGTGATCTACGAGGCCCACGTCAAGGGCCTCACCATGCGGCATCCGGGCCTCCCGGAGGAGCTGCGCGGCACCTACGCGGCCCTCGCGCACCCGGCGATCATCGAGCACCTCACCGAGCTCGGGGTCACGGCGCTGGAGCTGATGCCCGTACACCAGTTCGTGAACGATCACCGCCTGGTCGACATGGGCCTGAACAACTACTGGGGCTACAACACCATCGGTTTCTTCGCCCCGCACAACGCCTACGCCTCCTGGGGCGACCGGGGCCAGCAGGTGCTGGAGTTCAAGTCGGCGGTCAAGGCGCTGCACGAGGCCGGGATCGAGGTGATCCTCGACGTGGTCTACAACCACACCGCCGAGGGCAACCACCTGGGCCCGACCCTGTCCTTCAAGGGCCTGGACAACTCGCGCTACTACCGGCTGACGGACGACCCCCGCTACTACATGGACACGACAGGGACCGGGAACTCCCTGCTCATGCGGTCCCCGCACGTGCTCCAGCTGATCATGGACTCGCTGCGGTACTGGGTCACGGACATGCACGTCGACGGGTTCCGCTTCGACCTGGCGGCGACGCTGGCCCGCCAGTTCCACGAGGTGGACCGGCTCTCGTCGTTCTTCGACCTGGTGCAGCAGGACCCGGTGGTCTCGCAGGTGAAGCTGATCGCCGAGCCGTGGGACGTGGGCGAGGGCGGCTACCAGGTGGGCAACTTCCCGCCGCTGTGGACCGAGTGGAACGGCAAGTACCGGGACACCGTGCGCGACCTGTGGCGGGGCGAGCAGCGCACGCTCGCGGAGTTCGCCTCGCGGCTGACCGGCTCGTCCGACCTGTACCAGGACGACGGGCGCCGCCCGCTGGCCTCGATCAACTTCGTGACCTGCCACGACGGCTTCCCCCTGCACGACCTGGTGGCCTACAACGACAAGCACAACGAGGCCAACGGGGAGGACAACCGGGACGGCGAGAGCCACAACCGCTCCTGGAACTGCGGAGCCGAGGGCGAGACCGACGACCCGGACGTGCTGCGCCTGCGGGAGCGGCAGATGCGGAACTTCATGGCGACGCTGATGCTGTCCCAGGGCGTGCCCATGATCAGCCACGGCGACGAGTTCGCCCGCACCCAGGGCGGCAACAACAACGCCTACTGCCAGGACAACGAGATCGCCTGGGTCGAGTGGCCCGAGAACGACGAGAACCCCGAGGGTGACGAGGACGCGGAGGGCGGTGCGAGCACCGGGCTGCTGGCCTTCACCCGGGCGATGGTGTGGCTGCGGCGCAACCACCCGGTCTTCCGCCGCCGGCGCTTCTTCCACGGACGGCCCGTGGAGGGCACCCACGACGACCTGTCCGACATCGCCTGGTTCACCCCGGACGGCCGGGAGATGACCCAGCGGGACTGGGACTCGGCACAGGCGTCGGCGCTGACGGTGTTCCTCAACGGCAACGCGATCTCCGAGCCCGGGGCACGCGGGGAGCGCATCACCGACGACTCGTTCCTGCTGATGTTCAACGCCTCGCCCAAGCCGCTGGAGTTCGTCGTTCCGGTCAATCACGGGCGGCAGTGGGAGGTCGTGGTCGACACCGCCCTCGCGGACGGTGTGCCGTCGGACACCGGTACCAAGGTGCAGGCCGGGGACCGGCTGACCCTGACGGACCGGAGCATGACGGTGCTCCAGCGGCCCGTGTGACCGCCCGGCGCGCGCGTCGTCCGGAAAGCCACTCGTCCGGGCGACGCGCGGCGCACCTGGCGCGGGGGATGACACGAACGGCGGCAGGGCGGGTACGTACGTTTCCATGACACCTGAGCGTCTTGACCCGGTGGTGCCCACGGCCACGTACCGGCTGCAGCTGCAGCCCGAGTTCCCGTTCGGAGCAGCCGCGGCCGTCGTGCCGTACCTGGCCTCGCTCGGCGTCTCGCACCTGCACCTGT
Source organism: Streptomyces sp. NPDC126510 (assembly GCF_040302345.1). Lineage (NCBI taxonomy): Bacteria > Bacillati > Actinomycetota > Actinomycetes > Kitasatosporales > Streptomycetaceae > Streptomyces > Streptomyces sp. NPDC126510. The sequence continues at coordinate 208,950 of NZ_JBEORR010000001.1, forward strand.
CCCCCGTCCTGGAGGCGGTGCCGGGCTCGGGGCACGGCTACGACGTCGTCGACCACGCGCGCGTGCGCGAGGAACTGGGCGGTGAGGAGGGGCTGCGGGCGCTGGCGCGCACCGCGCGCGAGCACGGTCTCGGCCTGGTGGTGGACATCGTCCCGAACCACATGGCCATGGCCCCGCGCCACAACCGCGCCCTGTGGGAGGTGCTGCGCGAGGGCCCGAAGTCGCCGTACGCGCGCTGGTTCGACATCGACTGGGAGGCGCAGGACGGCCAGGTGCTGCTGCCGGTCCTCGGCGGGCCGCTGGGCGAGGTGCTCGACGAACTGCGCGTCGACGGTGACGTGCTGCGCTACTACGACCACGTCCTGCCGCTGCGCGAGGGGACCGAGGACCTGCCGCTGCCGCATCTGCTGGACGCGCAGTGGTACCGGCCGGTGTGGTGGCGGCTGGCCCGGACCGAGCTCAACTACCGGCGGTTCTTCAGCATCTCGGAGCTCATCGGGGTGCGGGTGGAGGACCCGGAGGTGTTCGAGGCCACCCACGGCAAGATCCTCGGGCTGCTGCACGAGGGGGTGATCGACGGGCTGCGCATCGACCACCCCGACGGGCTCGCCGACCCCGACGGCTACCTCCGGCGCCTGCACGAGGCGACCGGGGGCCGCTGGACGGTCGTGGAGAAGATCCTCGCCGACGGCGAGCGGCTGCCGGCGTCCTGGCCCGTCGCGGGGACCACCGGCTACGACGCCCTGCGGCACGTGGACGGGGTGTTCACGGACCCCGCCGGGTTCGGGGACCTGCTGGGGCGGTACCGGCGTTTCGCGGCCCCGCAGACGGACCGGGGCGGGCAGTGGGAGGCGACGGTGCGCAGGGCGGCGTACAAGGTGCTCACGCACGAGCTGGCCACCGAGACCGACCGGCTCACCCGGGTGGCGAGCCGGCTGTGCGCGACCTCCCCGGAGCCGGCCCTGCGCGACCGGGCCCCCTGGGCGCTGCGCACCGCGCTCCAGGAGCTGCTGGTCCGTATGGAGGTCTACCGGCCCTACGAGTCCTCCGACGCGGCGTCCGTGGTCACCGAGGAGGCCGCCGCCGACGCCCGGCACGCCTTCGCCGTGCCCGAGGAGGCCGGTGCGGTGGACGTGGTGCGGGACCTGGTGCTGGGACGGTACGGCGACGAGCCCGCCCAGGTGGAGTTCCGGACGCGGTTCGCGCAGACCTCCTCGGCGCTGCGGGCCAAATCCGTGGAGGACACGGCGTTCTACCGGTACGTGCCGCTGCTGTCGGCGACCGAGGTGGGCGGGAATCCGGGTGCTCCCGCCTTGTCGCCGGAGGAGTTCCACGCGTACTGCGCGCGCGTGCAGCGCGACTGGCCGGTCACCGGGACGGTGGCCACGACGCACGACACCAAGCGCAGCGCGGACGTCCGGGCGGCGCTGCACGTGCTCACCGAGTGCCCGGACCGCTTCGCGGACGTGCTCGCGGAGGTGACCCGCACCGGGGAGGGGGTGCCGGACGCGCAGCTGGCGTGGGCGGCCTGGCAGACCGTGTTCGGGCTCGGGCCGGCCTCCGGGGCACGGGAGCGGGTGCAGGGAGCGCTGCTGAAGCACGTGCGTGAGGCGGGCCTGTACACGAGCTGGACCGAACAGGAGCCGCCGTACGAGGAGGCGGTGGAGGGGTTCGTGGCGGCCGGGCCGTGCGGGGCGCCGGGCGAGCGGGTCGCCGCGTTCCGGGAGTCGCTGGCGCCGTACATCCGGGCCAACGTGCTGGGCACGGCCCTGGTGCAGCTGACGATGCCGGGCGTCCCGGACGTCTACCAGGGCACGGAGGCCGAGTACCGGGCGCTGGTCGACCCGGACAACCGGCGGGCGGTGGACTTCCCGCCCGCGGAGTCCGGCGGTACCTCCGCCCAGAAGACGGCGGTGACGAAGGCGGCGCTGGGGCTGCGGGCCCGGCGGCCCGAGTGTTTCGGTGACACGGCGACGTACATGCCCCTGCCGGCGCAGGGGCCGGCGGCGGCGCACTGCCTGGCCTTCGTACGCTCCGGCGCGGTGCTGACGGCCGTGACCCGCCTGTCCCTGCGGCTCGCGGAGGCCGGCGGCTGGCGGGACACGCGGCTGGCGCTGCCGCCGGGCCGCTGGGCGGACGTGCTGGAGCCGGGGCGCGACTTCTCGGGGCACGCGCGGGTGGCGGACCTGTTCGAGGGGCTGCCGGTGGCGTTGCTGGAGAGGGTGGGCGACTGAGGTCAGGCGACCGCGGAGCCGTCCTGCGGGCAGTCCACATATACCGGTAGCGGGGCTCGTGGGCGCGGCCAGGACGTCCGCAGCAGGTCGACGAACCTCTCCACCGCACCGGTCGGCGGCAGGCGCGAGAAGACCGTCAGGGTGCGTCTCCAGGCCGGGTCGGGGGTGAGGACCACGCAGCCCCCGCCGACCGCGTCGCGGACGAGGTGGGCGGGCGCGGCGCAGACGCCGACACCGGCCGCGGCCATCCGTACCGCTGTGGAGGTGTGCTCGGTGAACACGGCGGTGCGCGGGGTGAAGCCCGCGCGGCCGCACGCCCAGTCGAGGAAACGCTGCCCGTCGACGACGGGCTCCATGGCGCAGCGCACCCAGGGGCGGTCGGCGAGTTCCGGCAGCGTCACGGTCGTCCGGCCGGCGAAGCGGTCGTCGAAGGGCACCACGAGGACGATCTCCTCCTGGCCGACCGGTACGACGGGTCCCGGCGGGTCGGCCGGCGCCGGGCCGACGGCGAGATCCACGGTGCCGCGCAGGATCTGCTCCTCCAGCGCCTCGGAGGTCGCGTACTCGTGGAGGTGCAGCAGTACGCGGGCCGTGCTTCCGGGCGCCCCCCGGGGACGACCCGGTCGCGCCCTTGACACCGCACCATGGCCGTGGGGTACTGCGATGGCGAACTCGGGCGGATGTGACGGGGGTGAGTGTCCTGCCGGAGCTGCGCTACCCGACGGTGACCGAACAGGTCTCTCTCGCCCGGGCGTTGACCGCTCAGCGCCCCGGCGTGTGCACCCTGCGGCAGGTGGGTTCCTCACGCGCGGGCAGGCCTCTGCACCTGCTGTCAGTGGGCCGCGCCCGCCGTGCCGTACTGGTGGTCGCCGGCGCCCACGCCAACGAGCCGACCGGCTCCTGCACCCTGCTCGCGGTGGCCCGGCGGGTCCTGGAGCAGCGGGAGTTGCGTGACGGCGTCTCCTGGCACTTCCTGCTGTGCGCGGATCCCGACGGGGCGAGCCTGCATGTGACGCCGGCGCCACGCAGCCTCTTCGACTACCACCTGGGGTTCTTCCGGCCCGCGGGTCCGGAGCAGCCCGAGTGGGCGCCGTCCCTGCTGCCGCCGGACCGGCTGCCGCCCGAGACCCGGGCCCTGACGGGCGTCATCGACGAGCTGCGTCCCTACCTCCAGGTCACCCTGCACGGCACGGACCTGGGCGGCAGCTGGGTGCAGCTGACGAGGGACGTGCCCGGGCTGGCGGAGCCGTTCGCCAAGTCGGCGGCCGAGCTGCACATCCCGGTGGAGACCGGCGCCTCCGACGCCGCCGGCTGGCCCGCGTCCGGGCCGGGCGTGCACGTCATGCCGGCGCCGGGCATCGGGCCGGCGTACCCGAGCCTGCCGGACGACGCGCGGCACAGCACCTGGTACCACGCCCACCGGTACGGCGGGCTGACCGCCGTGGTCGAAGTGCCGATGTGGGCGAGCGATCTGGTGGACGACCCGGCTCCGCATCCGGCTCCGGCGGCGGCGATCGGGCGGCTGGCCCGCCGGCTGCAGCGGGACGCGCTGGAGGTCACGCGCGTGCTCGACCATGCGCTGCCCCGGCTGGCGGACCTGGACGGCCCGCTGCTGCGAGCCGCCCAATGGGGTCTGGAACTGGTGCCGGGGCTGGCCTCCGACCTGCTGCACACGCCGCCTGCCGACCTCACCCGGGCGTACGTCGGGAGCGTGGACGCGTTCGCGCGCCGTGTGCCGCTGCGGGCTGCGGCGATGCTGTTGCGGGTGCTGCGTGGGACCGACGACGAGGCGGCGAAGCAGCTCGAGGGGCTGGTGTCGACGTGGAGCGGCGCTTTCGCGGAACGCTTCCGCGCCCGCTGGGTGCCCCTGGAGCACCAGGTGGAGCACCAGTCCCGCACGGTCGTCGCGGCGGCGCTGCACGCGCGCGAGAGGGCGTCGTAGGGGTCTGCGGGGCGACGGTGTCCCGGGCACCCGGGGACCCGTCTGGTACGGGGCAGCGTGCGCCTTTTCTGAGCGGCCGGTAGCAAGCCCGAGGAAAATGGATTGCCTTGAGGGCGGCGCTCACGTTGGCTGGGCAGCATGGCCGAACTGCGTACCGATCGCCTCGTGCTCCGTCGATGGCAAGACTCCGACCTTGAACCGTGGGCGGCGATGAACGCTGATCCCGAGGTTCGGGAGCACTTGGGCGACCTGCGCACCCGTGAACAGAGCGATGCCTCCGTGGCGCAGTTCCAGGCCGAGTTCGACCAGCGGGGCTACGGCTGGTGGGCGGTCCAATTGCGGACCACGGGCGAGTTCATCGGCTTCGCGGGTCTGGACCAGGTGGATGACGGCATGCCGTTCACGGGGGTGGAGATCGGTTGGAGGCTCGCTCGCTCGGCCTGGGGCCAGGGGTACGCCACCGAGGCCGCCCTGGCCGGCCTGGCCTTCGGCTTCGAAACGCTTGAACTGCCCGAGATCCTTGCGGTGACGACTGCCACCAACCTCCGTTCCCGAGCAGTGATGCGCCGGATCGGCATGACCCGCGACCCAGCCGACGATTTCGACGACCCCACCGCGCCCGAAGGGCCACTGCGTCCGAATGTGCTGTACCGGATCGCGCGTGGTGCGAGGGGCTGACACTCGGGTTCGCCTGGTCGGCGTCGCGGTGGGATGTCCGGAGACGAGCGAGGCGGGCGGGGCCGCGAGAAAGGCACTCGCTGGGGGGGCTGCCGCGGCCTGACCGAGCCGATCGAGCCGATCGAGCGAGCGGCTCAGTCCCGCTGCATCGGCACCGGCTCGCCCGGACCGGGGCACGCGCGCGCGTGCCGCCCGGCCAGTTCGAACGCGGCGAGCACCATACGGGCCTGGTACTCCGCCTGGCGGGCCACCGGGATCCAGCGCGCCCCGCAGCCGTCGCGGTACTCGGCGCACCACTGGTCGATCAGCAGGTCCAGCTCCGGCAGCACCCCGGCCGGGTCACGGCCGGCGGCCCGTACGAGCTGGTGCAGCAGTCCCGCGGTGCGCAGCGCGAGCCGGCGCCCGGAGATGCGCAGGGCGACCAGGTGGGCGGTGCTCAGGGGCGGGAGGGGGTGGAGCGGGCTGTCGCCGGTGTCGGGGTCCCAGGCGTCGGCGAGGCCGGGGCAGACCAGGAGGTAGTCGTCGACCGGGGCGAGCAGGCGGGCCGCGTCGGTCACGCCGGCGAGGTGCGGCCGGATCCGGGCCAGGAGCTGCCGCAGGAGGCCCGTGTCGTGGCGCAGGGTGCGGCTGACGGCCCGCAGCACGGCGTCCCGGTCCGTGGGCGGGGAGCCGTCCGCCACGGCCGTCACGCCCCACATGGGTGCCTCGACGACCGCGGTGACGGTGCCGTGCCGGTACGGGTGGAACCACGTGGACTCCACGGCGGCCTCCGTGATGGCCGCGACCAGACCGGCCCGGCGCGGCGGCGGGATCCGGTAGACGGCGGGCCCGAGGCCGGGCCAGTACAGGGCGTCGTACGCGCCGAGTTCGCGCGGTATGCCGAGCCGGGCGGCGATGTGGGCCAGGCGCCGGTCGAGGCCCGGCAGGTCGTGGGTCAGCTCGACGAAGCCGCCTCCGATGTCGACGCCGTGCAGGGAGCACTGCAGGAACGGGCGCAGTTCGTCCTGGAGGTCGAGCAGGGCCCGGGTCTCCGGCAGGGCGGCGCCGGCCGCGCCGTCGGGCAGCCACTCGGGCTGCTCCAGGAAGCCGGGCCGGAAGAAGTTCCGGACGTAGTGGCCGAGCGTGTAGGGGCCCGGCAGCCAGCCCTCGTTGCGGCGTGACCCGTCCGGGTCGAGGCACAGCAGCAGGTTGAAGGTGGCGTCGGCGCCCTCGGTGAGCCGCGGGTCGGCCAGGGCCCGCTCGGCCAGCCGCAGCACGGTGGCGCCGCCCACCGGTTCGTTGGCGTGGGGGCCTGCCACGACCAGTGCCTGACGGCTGCCGTGTCCCACGGAGAGCAGCCACAGTGGGGTGCCCGCACGGGAGGTTCCGACCCGGCGCAGCCGGGCGTCACGGGGGTGGCGGGCGACGAGGGCGGCGGCCCGGGCACCCAGTTCGTCGACGGTCGGATAACGCAGCAGGGGCGGCAGGGCACACCTCCCCGATGCGGCGCCGTCGGTTCACCAAATGTAGATGGTGTACGCACAGTGAGTCACGACTTCGGGAGCGCGTCAACACCGCGGACGGCAACCGGATTTCGGCCAAGGTCCCCGGACCGACGGTCGGTAAGGCCCAGGCCGGAGCTGAGGCGTGGTTCCGTTTCCGGTCAGCCGGCCACCGGCCGGAGGGTCAGCAGGCCACCGGCCGGAGGGTCAGCAGGCCACCGGCCGGAGGGTCAGCCGGCCGAGAGCCGGAACGTCAGCCGGCCGAAGCCCACCTGGTCGCCCTCGCGGACGACGGCGGCGCCGACGACGCGCCTGCCGTTCACCGTCGTGCCGTTGGTGGAGCCGAGGTCGCGCAGGACCCACAGGCCGCCCTGGTGACGGAGTTCGGCGTGCACGCGGGAGACCGTCTCGTGGTTGAGGCGCAGTCCGCTGGCGGGGTCGCGGCCTATGCGCAGCGGATGACCGTGCGAGGGATGGGGCAGCTGCAGCTTGGGCAGCCGCTCGGCCTGCCAGGCCCTGCGCAGCCGCAGGGAGAATCCGCTGACGGCCTCGACGGTGCCGAACACCAGGCGCGAGAGGCGGCTCTCGGTGCGCAGGTCGGCGGTGAGGGCGGCGAGTTCGTCCGGGCGGCGGGCGGCGAGCGCCAGTTCCATGCGGTGGACGAACGTGTCGTGGGACAGGCGGCCCACGGCGACGCCGTCGCGGAGCACCTTCAGCACCCGGTCGCGCTCCGCGTCGGAGAGCCGCGCGGGGGACGTGTTGAACTCGAAGGACGACGTCACGCTCGTGATTGTCGGGCAGTGCGGCCGGGCTGTCCAGAAAACGGGAAATCGGCCGCCACGCGCGTGTGCGTGGTGAGACCCGCCGCAAATGGGTGGATGCACCGGCGGATTGATCTCTTTTGCCGCACCATGGACGGGCTACATCACGGTGAACAGACGAAGGGGAACCGTCCGTGCAGTTCGAGGTGTGGGCACCACAGGCCGGTCGTGTGACGCTCCGGTGTGACGACGTCACACGCGTACTGGAGCGCGATCCGGAGCGGGCGGGGTGGTGGTGGGGCGAGGCCGAGGCGCGCGACGGGTCCCGCTACGGCTTCGCGCTGGACGACGGGCCGGTGCTGCCCGATCCGCGCTCGCGGCGGCAGCCGGACGGCCCGGACGGGCTGAGCGCGGTCGTCGACCACGAGCGGTACCCGTGGCGCGCGCAGTGGCGGGGGCGGCCCCTGCCCGGCGCGGTGCTGTACGAGCTGCATGTGGGGACCTACACCCCCGAGGGCACCCTGGACGCGGCCGCGGAGCGGCTCGGCCACCTCGCCGAACTGGGCGTCACGCATGTGCAGCTGATGCCGCTGTGCCCCTTTCCCGGCACGCACGGCTGGGGTTACGAGGGTGTCTCGCTGTGGGCGGTGCACGAGCCGTACGGCGGGCCCGAGGCACTGAAACGCTTCGTCGACCGGGCGCACGAACTCGGCCTGGGCGTGGTGCTCGACGTGGTGCACAACCACTTCGGGCCGTCCGGCAACTACCTGCCCGTCTTCGGCCCGTATCTCACGGACACCCACCACACTCCCTGGGGCGCCGCGGTCAACCTGGACGCGCCCGGCTCGGACGAGGTGCGCGCGTTCCTGATCGGCAGCGCGCTGGCGTGGCTGCGCGACTACCGGATCGACGGTCTGCGGCTTGACGCGGTGCACGCGCTGGTGGACACGCGCGCGTGCCATTTCCTGGAGGAGCTGTCGACGGCCGTGGACGCCCTGGCCGCCGAGACGGGCCGCCCGTTGTTCCTGGTCGCCGAGTCGGACCTGAACGACCCGCGGCTCATCACCTCCCGCGCCGAGGGCGGCCTCGGGTTGCACGCGCAGTGGAACGACGACTTCCACCACACCCTGCACACCACTCTGACCGGCGAGTCGCAGGGCTACTACGCCGACTTCGCGCGCGCCTCGCTCGGCGGGCTCGCCAAGACCCTCACCGGCGGCTACTTCCACGACGGGTCGTACTCGAGTTTCCGCGAGCGGCACCACGGGCGCCCGCTGGACCGCACCCGGGTGGCCGGGCACCGGCTGCTCGGCTACGGCCAGACGCACGACCAGATCGGCAACCGCGCCCAGGGGGACCGGCTTTCGGCCCTGCTCTCCCCCGGACTGCTGGCCTGCGCGGCCACGCTGATCCTGACGGCGCCCTTCACTCCGATGCTCTTCATGGGCGAGGAGTGGGCGGCGGGCACGCCCTGGCAGTTCTTCACCGACCACACCGACCCGGAGCTCGCGGACGCCGTACGGCGGGGCAGGCGGCGGGAGTTCGCCGCACACGGCTGGAAGGAGGAGGACGTGCCCGACCCGCAGGACCCGGCGACCCGGGAGCGTTCCTGCCTCGACTGGTCCGAGCCGGACCGTGAGCCCCACGCGCGCATGCTGGCCTGGTACCGGCAGCTCCTCGGCCTGCGTCACGAGCAACCGGACCTGACCGACCCGGACCTCGCGGACACCAAGGTGGCCTACGACGAGGAGCGCCGCTGGGTCGCATTCCGGCGCGGGGACGTCCTCGTGGCGGTGAACCTGGCCTCCGAGGAGGCGACCTTGCCGCTCGGCGTGCCGCACGCGCGAGTGCTGGCCGCGTGGGAGCCGGTGGACCGGCCCGGGGAGGACGGGGCGGTGCGGCTGCCCGGGGAGTCGGCCGTGGTGCTGCTGCAGGAGTGAAGGCCCGGCGCGTCAGCGGAGTTTGGCGTCCTGCGCCTCGATGACGGGCGTGAGCAGCGCCGGCGTCGCGATGCGGGCGCCGCCGACCGCGGTGTAGACGGCGATCGCGTCCCCGTGGCGTACGACGGTGGTGCGGATCGGCCGGGAGCCGCCGCCCTCCTCCGTGATCACGCCGCGGTACGCGAGGGCCTCGTCGCCGACGTCGGGGGTCTCCTCGGGCTGGAACGGGTAGTACAGCTCGCCGTGGCCGTTCGCCCTGACGTCGAAACCGAGGGAGCAGCCCTGCACGGCATCCTCGAGGAGGGTGTCCATCGCCGTCGTCCCCATGCCCTGGTCGTACGTGGCGAGGGTGACGTAGATCCGGGTGCCGGGCGCCTCCTCGGTCGAGACGACGCGGCTCAGGTAGGCCTGCGGCCTGCCGAGGGGCAACTGGTGTGTCATGGCCGCCAGCGGTATGCAGGGCCCGTCGCCGGTGATCTCCTGCGCGGACCTGGCGAAGACGGACGGCCCCTTGGCCGGGTCGAACTCCCGCACCGAGTAGCCGGTGCCGAGGTCGGCCCGGGCGACCAGGAGCGCGGTGACGCGTTGCACCGGGGTCGGCTGCCGCTTCGGGGGGGCCGTGGCGCCGGGCATGGACGCGGTGGCCGTGCCGGAGCAGCCGGCCAGGGACATGAGGGCGGCGACGGTCAGCAGGGACACGCCCGCCGCGCTGGTGCGCTTCATGAGCGGAGGATAGCCCTGCGCGACGGCGCCGCCCGGCCTGCTACAGGGCGTCGTCCGCCTCACCCAGGTCCGTCACCCGTTCCAGCAGGATCGGCTCCCAGGCGCGGCGCAGCCGGGTCCGCAGCACGGTGGCGCCCTTGCCGGCGAGATCGTCGGCGAGATGGACCAGGGCGTCGCAGCGGGCGAGCCACAGGCCGCGCAGGCAGGGGCGGGCGCCGTAGCCGGCGAGGGTGGCGGCGCGAACGGCGGCGGGTGAGCCGACGGCGAGTGCGAGACCGGCGATGTCCTCGGCCGGGTCGCCGACGGCCGTGCCCGCCCAGCCGAGCACGCCGCGCACCCTGCCGTCGGCGCTGACCACGAGGTGGCCGCCCGTGAGGGCGTGGTGGGTGAGGACCGCCGAGCCGGGCTGGGCGGCGAGCTGGGACGCGGCGGGCGGGGTGAGCTGGTTCAGGCGCGCGGGGTCGAACTCGTCGGCGCCGGCGAGGCGTTCGGCGGCGTGCACGGCGGCCCGGCGCAGCGCCTCCAGGGAGCGCGGCGCGGCGCGCGGCACGCCGAGTGTCTCGGCCTGCCGGACCGGCACCTCGCGCAGGCCCGTGAGGAGCCCGGCGAGGTCGGCCTCGCCGACGGCGGACACGTCGTGCTCCTCCCCCGAGCCGCCGGGCACCTTGGTGTCCAGCGTGTAGCTCAGGCCGGGTGCCCACTCGCCGTGCGCGACGCTGACCGGCACCGCCACCGGGACGTGCGGGCGGACGAGGTCGCGCAGGCGCAGTTCGCGGCGCTGGCGCAGGGTGGCCTCCCGGTCGGCGGCCAGGCGCAGGACGTGGCGGGTGCCGACCCACCAGGTGACGGGTTCGGCTTCGGGGGTGGCGGGCCGGACGTCGGGGCCGGGGCCGCTGCCGCCCTGCCGGTTCTCCTTGCCGCCCCCGCCGCCTTGGGCGCCCTTGGCGTTCTTGCCTTCCTTGGCGTCGTCGAGGAGGGACTGGACCAGCCGGCGGACGGTGTCCGCGGTGGGTGTGGGTGCCTGGGTCATGGTCGCGCCGTTGCCGTTCGGGAGGCGTGCTGGGGACATCGGAGCCTCACTCCACTATGGCCAGCTCGCGTGGGGTGGTGTTCAGGCGCCGCCCGCCGTCCTCGGTGACGGTCACGATGTCCTCGATGCGGACCCCGAACCGGCCGGGCAGGTAGATGCCCGGTTCCACGGAGAAGCACATGCCGGGCACGAGGGGCCGCTCCTCGCCCTCGATCATGTAGGGCGGCTCGTGGGTGGTGACGCCGATCCCGTGTCCGGTGCGGTGGATGAAGTACTCGCCGTAGCCGGCGTCGGCGATCACCCGGCGGGCGGCCCGGTCCACGTCCTGGCAGGCCGTTCCGGGCCGCACCGCGCGGAAGCCGGCCTCCTGGGCCTCGCGCACGACGTCGTGCACACGGCGCTCCTCGTCGGTGGGCTCGCCGACGTGGACCGTGCGGGAGGTGTCGGAGCCGTAGCCGTCCCGCAGGCCGCCGAAGTCGAGGACGACCATGTCGCCCCGGGCGATGACGCGCTCACCCGCCTCGTGGTGCGGGTTGGCGCCGTTGGGACCCGAGGCGACGATGGTGAAGTCGACCTGCTCGTGTCCGTGCCGGCGCAGCAGCCGGTCGAGGTCCGCGGCGACCTCGGCTTCCCGGCGTCCGGCGAAGGGGATGTTCCGGATCTCCTCGAACGTCGCGTCGGCGGCGGCTCCCGCGGCCGCCATGAGGTCCAGCTCCGCCGTGTCCTTGACGGCACGCAGCATCGGCAGGGCCTCGGTGAGCGAGGCGTACGAACTGCCGGGCAGGGCCCGCTGGAGGGCCAGCAGGTGCAGGGCCCAGGCGTTGTCGCTGATACCGAACCGGCCCGAGGCGTCGAGGAGGGCGGCGGTGGCGGCGTAGGGGTCCTTGCCGTCGGTCCAGTCGCGCAGGGTCAGCGCGGCCGCGCCGGCCGCCCGGAGCGCGTCCGGGGCCTCCAGGGCGGGGACGACCAGGACGGGGTCCTGCCCCGCGGCGAGGACCAGCAGGGTGAGCCGCTCGGTGACCGCCGGGGGCGTGTAGCCGGTGAGCCACACCAGGTCCGGTCCCGGGGCGACCAGCAGGCCCGCGAGACCGGCGTCGGCGGCCGTCCGCGCGGCGCGTTCCATGCGGGCCCGGTAGTCGTCGGCGGTGAAGGACGCTGCCGTGCTTCCGGTCATCCGGGCCTCCCAAGGCGGACGAAGGGGCTACGGGCAGCATCCTGCCCGGCCGACGGGGGCGGCGCGAGCCGTCTGCGGGCATTCACCCGCCGATGTGCCTAACGGCAGTGGATTGCTCCAGCGTTAGCCCTAATGTTTAGATGCAGTTCTTCCATTAGCGTTCGACCGAGGGGACGTACGACGGTGCTGGTACTCGCACACATCAGCGATCTGCATCTGGACGGCGGCGAGCGGGCCACGGAACGCGCCGAGCGGGTGCGCGACCGCCTCCGGGAGCTGCCGGGCCCCGTGGACGCGCTGCTGGTGACGGGGGACATCGCGGAACACGGCACGGAACCCGAGTACGAGGAGGCCGCCCGCATCCTGGGGCTGCGTGCCGGTGACGCCCCGTTCCCGGTGCTGACCTGCCCCGGCAACCACGACAGCCGTACGCCCTACCGCAAGGCGCTGCTGGGCCGGCCCGGGGGCGAGGGCCCGGTGAACAGCGTGCAGGTCTTCGACGACGGCGCGGTGCTGATGTGCGACTCCAGCGTCCCGGGCCGCGACGACGGGGAGCTGGACGAGGAGACGTACGACTGGGTCGAGACGACCCTCGACGAACTCGACGACGGGCTTTCGGCCCTGCTCGTCCTCCACCACCCGCCGGTGGCGCTGCACCACCCCCTGCCCGACTCCTACCCGCTGCGGAACCCCGGCCGGCTGGCCGGCCTGCTGGCCCGCCGACCCGAGATCGCCGGTCTGATCACCGGCCACGCCCACACCCCCGCCGCCACCACGTTCGCCGGACGGCCGCTGGTCGTCGGGCCCGGCGTGACGTGGACGCTGCGGCTGCCGTGCGAGGGCGAGCAGATCGCGGACCGGGAGGCACCGCCCGGGTTCGCCCTCCACGTCCTGGACGACTCGGGCCGGCTCACGAGCCACTTCCGCGTCGTGCCGTGAGTGCGCCTCACGCGGTGACGGCCGGTACGAGTGTCAGCTGCTCGTAGCCGCCACTACGGTGCCGGACCGTCAGCCTGACCTCGGAGCCGGGGCGGCTGCGGGCGACGGCCCGGACCAGATCCGCGGCCGTGTCGATCCGGGTCGCGCCGAAGGCGAGGAGGACGTCACCGCGCACCAGACCGGCGGCCTGGGCCGGGCCGGGGACATGCAGTCCGACGACCACGGCCCCCGGCTTGCGGGCGTCCATGACCTGCACGCCGAGCAAGGCGGTGGTGGGCGCCGAGGGAGCGGAGGCGGGCGCGGGGACGGGCGGTGACGGAGTGTGCCATCCACGCAGGTCGAGGCGTCCGCCCTTGCCGAGCACCGCGGGCCCCAGCGCTCCGAGGCCGATCCCGGAGAGCACCAGGACCGCGCCGGCGAAGCCGGCGAGCAGGACGTTGAGGAGCCGTCTCCCCCGGCGCCGGACGGCGTGCGGGCGCGGCCGTGACGGGCCTCCCGTCGTCGGCGCGGCGCCCTCGGGATCCTGCCCCGGCATCGGCTTGGGTCGCAGCGCGGTCTGTTCCATGGCTCGCCTCCGGATGGTGCCGATCGCCTCCGGCGGATCCCGGAGCGATCTCGGCAGGTGCTCTACCCGGCGCATCGGCGGCCGACGAGCCACGAACGAGTGAGACTGACCGAGGGCCGGGGCGGCCAGGGGCGGCGCCGAACGCGGACACGGCTCGTACCGCACCGGGTCACCGCGTCACCGGGTGCGGTACGAGCCGTGGAGCAGGCGGGGTGCCCGGCGGGGTGCGCCCCTCCGGCCGGGCGATCACCGCCCTCGGCGAAGGGGTCCGGCCGGGGTGGCCTTCCGGCCAGGAGGTCGCCGCCTCAGCGAAGAGCGGACACGGGTACGGCGGGCGGCCGGTCCGGGAGGAAGCCGTGGGCCCGCTTGGACAGCCACGCCTCCTTGTAGCGGTCCACCTCCCGATGCCAGTGGAGGATGCCGGACAGCCAGTTCCGCAAATCCGTCACGTACTCCCCCATCGCCGCGCGCGCTGGTGCCGTGAGGCGGAAGTCGTCGTAGAGGATGGGCAGTTCGTGCGCGACGACGTGCTCGAACTGACGCATGCGCTGGCCCATCAGGTCGTGCACGATGCCGAGCCCGGTCGGGTAGTCGCAGCCGAAGAAGGACTGCACGACGAGGATCGCGTTGTGGATCTCGCCCTCGAACTCGATCTCCTTCTGGTACGAGAAGACGTCGTTGAGGAGGCACGCGAAGTCCATCGCGGCGTTCTCCAGGGAGCGGACCGGGCCGCTGCGGTAGACCTCGGGCGGGACGGCCGGGCCGTGTCCCCTCCGGCACAGGCTCAGGGTGAGCTCGGAGCCGAAGGTCGCCCTGCGCATCTCCAGGTAGTCCACCGGGTCGGGCACGCGGTTCTGGAGATGGTTGGAGAGCTCCCACACCCAGCTCTCGGTCATGGCGTCGACCGCGCCCTTGAACGAGCGCCGCGCCTCGGACGTCATCTCGGCGGTGGTGCGGGCCCACAGGTCCACCAGCCCGCGCTCCATGGCGTTGACCGGGAGCGGCGGCTCCTCCGCGTCGACCGGCATGCAGTCGGACAGGCGGGCCGTGGTCAGCCGGGCGGCGGCCAGGTCGCGGCGGTGGCCGTACACCAGTGGGTAGTAGTCGTCGCCGTAGGTGCCCCAGGCGAGCCACTGCGCGCTCAGGTCGAGGGCCTCGGGCGTGGCGTCCGGGTCGAGGCCGGCCGCGCAGAGCGCGAGGTCGTAGGCGCGGAGCTTGTCCTCGTCCCAGACGCCCTCGGCGAGGATGCCCATGCGCTCCGTCCAGTCGCGCAGGCTCCGTCGGGCGTTGTCGAGGTGCGGGCTGAGCTCCAGCGGGAACGGCATGCGGATGTCGGGGATCCGCGACGGCCCGACCTTCTGGTACGGCACGTGCGTGAAGGAGCGCAGCCTCTCCGCCCCGGCCGTGGCGAGCAGCGTGCGGACATCGGCCGCCGAGGTGCCGAAGCCGGTGCACCCGGGCCGGGGACTGCCGCCTCGCACCGCGTTCTCGTTCATGTAGCGGCTGGAGCGCAGATGCCACTCGTGACCGCCGGACTGCCAGTCCTGCAGGCCTTTCGTGTACGCCGCCACGGCCGCGAGTTCGTCCGGCCCCAGTCCCTTCTCCAGGGCCACGGCCGGCACTTCGGTGAACGCCGTGTGCTCGAACTGGTGGAGGCGGGAGGTGAGGATGTCGTTGACGGTGTCGGCGGCCTCCTGGGTGGTGCAGCCGAAGAAGGTCTCCAGGACGAGCACGCCGTTGCTGTTCTCGCCCTCGTCCTCCACCTCGCGCTGGTAGGAGAACAGGTCGTTGCGCAGGTGGACGGCGTCGGAGAACGTCTCCATCAGCACCCTCAGCGGCCTGGTCCCGGCGACGGAGGCGGGCACTTCGGCGGTCGCGTACTCCACGAGCCCCGCCGACCAGGGGGCGCCGCCGACCTTGCGGCGCATCTCGATGTACTCGACGGGGTTGGCGATCCGCCCCTCGTTGATGTTGGACAGCTCCCACATCGACTCGTTGAGGAGGTGCTCGGTGGCAACGGCGAAGCGGCGGCGCCACCCCTCGGACATCCTCGGCACCGTGCGCGCCCACAGGTCGGCGAGGCCCGCCTCCACCGGGTTCTCGGGCGCGGGTACGGGAGCGAACAGGTCAAGCGGCATGAACAGGGGCAGCCGGTCCAGGTGGGCCTTGCCGGCGGCGCGGTCGGGGCTGCGCTTGTACATCTCCAGGAAGTGGTCGTCGAAGAAGAAGACCCACACGTACCAGTCGGTGATGAGGGAGAGGTCGGGGCCGTCGCAGTCGGGGTGGGTGTACGCGCAGAGGAGGCCGTAGTCGTGCGCGTCGAGGTCGGCCTGTTCCCAGACGCCGGACCCCTCCAGCATGCCCATCCCGCGCGCCCACTCGGTCGAATGGGCCCGGGCCTCGTCGACGTGCGGGTTCAGCCGCGCGGGGTGCGGCATGTAGAAGTGCGGGAGTTCGAACGGCTGCGTCATGGCCGGGCCCTACCCGGCGTCCCGCGGTGACATCCGCCGGACCGGACATGATCACACTATCGCGTGAATCGGGGCCAACGCGGGAGTCCAGGAGGGCACTTGTGGTGCTCCTCCCCGAACCGCGGCTTTCCCCACCCTTACCGGGCGTCCCGTACCTGGATCAGCGCGTGCGTGCCGCTGGTGCGCCAGCGCCGGCCCTCCGCAGCGACCAGAGCGGCTTCGGTGGGGGCGTCGAGTCCGGTGATCACGTCGGACTTCAGGGTGCGCAGGGCGGCGACCGGGCCGGGGAAGTAGGCCGTGACATCCGCGAAAGGGGTCGTCGGGGCCCACAGCCGGTCGCCCACCAGGCGGCGGTAGTTGAGGTCGCCCTTGACGATCGTGAGCGTGGCCGAGGCGAACTCGGCGCGCAGGTCGCCGGGCATCTCCTGGTACGGCAGCGGGCCGCTGGAGAAGGGGTGGGCACGCAGGGTGAGGCGGCCGTCGGCCAAGGCGGACCACAGCAACCGGCCGTACGCGGCGGCCGCTCCCCCGGCGCCGGTCAGCCGGCGCAGCGCGTCGACGACGTCGGCGGTGGTGGCGTCGGAGACGTAGTAGGGGCAGGGCTTGACGTGCAGGACGGCCTGCCCGATACGGCCGGTCCGGAGGAGGTGGGCGACGAGGAGGAGATCCGGGACGAGTTCGCGGCCCGCGTTGTCGGCGACCAGGAACAGCGTGCCCCCGTCGGCGCCGTCGAGCAGCGACCAGAGCCGGTCGCTGTCGTCGGCGACCAGGCCGGGCGCGGCGTCCGCGGTCCGCGCGCCTTCGGCGGAGAGGCGGAAGCCGAGGTCGGCGCGATTGCCCCACAGGGAGCCGTGCAGCAGGGCCTGCGCCTGTTCGGCGGCAGGGCGGTCCGCGAGGTCGTCGAGGGCGGCGAGTTCCTGGTCGGTCTCGGCGGAGTCGAGTTCGGCGAGCTTGAACGGGCGGAAGGGGTCGATGCCCTGCCAGGGTCCGGGGCCGAACCAGCCGACGGCCTGGAGCAGTCGGCGGTAGAACCAGCTCTCGGACCACAGCCACGGCACGTCGAACCACGAGCGGCCGGTGTACTCGCGCAGCCCCCAGGTCTCCCAGTGGTCCCGGTCGTGCGCGTCGGCGGGGAGCGGTTCGATCACGCCCTCGGTGCAGTTGGCGCGCAGTTCGTCGAGGGCGCGGTGCTGCGCGGGTTCGTACGGGAAGGCCTCGCGGACCTGCTGGATGATCGCGGGGTGCCGCTCGGCCAGCACGCTGTGGGGGAAGGAGCCCGGCTGGTTGCCGAGGAGCAGGGGTGCGGAGGGGGTGTCGGGCATGGGCCTCACCGTAACGCGCGGGCCCGTCGCCGCGGGCTGAGCAGTTCGGCGGGCCGGGTCACACGGGGGCGATCTCCCGCTCCAGGCGCGCGGCCAGGCTCAGATAGCGGGCTCGGCGGGTGACCGGGACGAGGCCGCGGATGAGTATGTTCCACATCTCGGCGGTCCGGCGGGGCTGCCGCGCGACCGGTTCGCGGGAGCGCCCCACGACGCGGGTGCCGACGAAGAAACAGACCAGCGAGTGGGCCACGACGTCGATGTCGATGTCGGGATGGAGGTCGGACTCCTTGACCGCGCCGACGAGCCGGGCCGTGACGATGTCCAGCCACTCGGTGAACGGATGACTCAGGGGCGGCCGGGGCCGGATCCCGCCCGTGGCAAGCCGCAGCCCGGCCCGCAGTACCGGGTCCTCCACGGACTTGCGGGTGATGCCGAACGTAAGGCGCATCAGCGCCTCCAGAGAGGTGTGGCCGCGGTTGTCGGTCTCCGTCGCCAGCCGGCGGGCGGTGTGCGACTGGAGTTCGAGGATCGCGTGGGCGAGATCCTCCTTCGCCGCGAAGTGGAAGTACAGGGCACCCTTGGTGACGTGAGCGTGCTCCACAATGTCGCTGAGACTGGTCGATTCGTAGCCGCGACGGTCGAACAGGTCAGCGGCGGCCGTGATGATCGTCGAGCGGGTCTGCTCGGCTCGCAACTGCCTCGCCATCGACTGAACTCTCCCGGGACGGAAATGAACGGGTCATGCCGTTTGTTTTTACCCCCCGTACACGATAACTCACCCTGAGACGGTGCTCGCCACACCAGTGTGCCGGAGTGCGGGCGCACATCCGGCAAAACAAGCGCAACTGGTGAAAGAAAACAGCGCGTTCGGTATCTAACTGTGGGGGATATCGGGACAAACGTAAAGGCGGGCCGGCCGGTGCCCCATCCGCACCGGCCGGCCCGCCCGCTCTGTGGCCCGCCCCGTTCATCGTTCTGGAAGAAGGATCACAGGGATCAGAAAGTCAGCTTCCAGCCGTTGAGGGTGCCCGTGTCCTGCGCCGCGGTGTCCTGGACGCGCAGCTTCCAGGTGCCGTTGGCCACCTCGCTGGAGGCGTTCACCGTGTACGTGGTGTTCACGTTGTCGGCGGAGTCCGACGCGGCGGACTTCAGGCGGTAGGCCGAACCGTCCGGCGCCACCAGGTCGATGACGAGGTCGCCGCGGTAGGTGTGGGTGATGTCCACGCCGACCTGGAGGGCGGAGGGGGCGTTGCCGCTGCGGCCGGTGACGCTGATCGGCGACTCGATGGCCGCGCCGTTGTCCGGGATGGCCACGGCGGTGGTGCTCGAGAAGGTCGTGCCGGTGGACGTACCGCCCTTCACGGCCTGGACCGTCTTGGCGGCGTCCGCGAGACCCGCGCCGCAGCCGCCGGAGCAGGTGCCGGGCAGGGGGCGGGCGTTGGCCTTGACGGCCGACTCGATCTGCGCCGGCGTGAGGGCGGAGTTGGCCGACTTCATCAGCGCGACGAGGCCCGCGACGTGCGGGGTGGCCATGCTGGTGCCCTGGTAGGAGGCGTAGTTCTCGCTCGACGGCGTCTTCGTGCCGGAGTTCAGCGTGGAGAGGATGCCGTTGGCGGTGGAGGTGCGGGTCTCACCGCCGGGGGCGGCGATGTCGACGAGCGAGCCGTAGTTGGAGTACGAGGCCCTGCTGCCGACGCGGTTGGTCGCGGCGACCGCGATGACGTTGTTGCAGTTCGCCGGGGAGGCGTTGGAGACGTTCTGGTTCTCGTTGCCGGCCGCGACCACGACCGTGGTGCCGCGGTTCACGGCGCCGGTGATGGCGCTCTGGGTCGCGGTGGAGCAGGCGCCGCCCCCGCCGAGGCTCATGTTGATGACCTTGGCGACGTTGGTGTTGGCCGGCACACCCGAGACGGTGCCGCCGGACGCCCAGGTGATGGCGTCGATGATGTCGGAGTCGTAGCCGCCGCACTTGCCGAGGACACGGACCGGGGAGATCTTCGCGCCGTGGGCGATACCGGCGACACCCTTGCCGTTGTTGGTGGCGGCGGCGATGGTGCCGGCCACGTGGGTGCCGTGCCAGGAGGAGGTGGAGGCGGCGATGCCCTGGCCGCACTCGTTGTCGTTGTACCAGTCGCCCGGGTCGGCCGGGTTGCTGTCACGGCCGTTGCCGTCGACGGAGACGGCGGTGTCGGAGATGAAGTCGTAGCCGCCGACGATGTTCGCGGCCAGGTCGGAGTGGGCCACGTAGCCGGTGTCGATGACGGCCACGGTGACACCGGTTCCGGTGGTGGTGTCCCAGGCGCCGGGGACGTTCATGCCGGCGGTGGACTCGAACAGATCCCACTGCTTGCTGTACTCGGTGTCGTTCGGCGTGACGGCCGTCGGCTTGTTCAGGCGGTCCGGGACGACGTAGGCGACCTGCGGGTCGGCCTGGTACTGGGCGACGACGCCGGCGACGTCGGCACGGGTGGGGTCGCTGCCCAGCTCGACGAGGGCGGCGCCGGTGCCGAGGCGGCGCTGGAAGTCGATCTCCTCGCCGGTCTTCTCGGCCTTGGCTGCGGCGTCGGCGGCGGCGGCCTTGTTGGACTTGGCCTCGGTGGCACCGGACTTGTAGCCGACGATGAGGCGCTCGGCCTGGATGCCGGGGGCCGCTTCGGTCTGGGCGGCCGGCACCGCGGCCGGGCGGGGAGCGGACTCCTGGGCGACGGCGACCGAGGCGGGGGCTGCGGTCAGCAGGGCGGCGGAGACGGCGGCGACGGATATCAGCTTCCGTCTGAGCTCTGGGGAGGTACGCACGGTCGTTGCCTTTCGTGGCCGGACTCCGGGCTGGGCGGAGCGGCGGTGGACTCGCTTCGTCCTCGAAGCGCAGGGGGGTGGTTCGAAAAGCGAAGAGCGACGCGATGGCCGGCCAGGCGTGAGGCGGGAAGCGAACCGTTCGGGGTTACCTGTGGGTCAGCTGTGGTCGAACGATAGGCAAAGGGAAGGTCAGCGGGATACGGGGGAAACCCTCGATCCGGCGCGAACACCACCCTCTATGGCGGGCAGTCGAGCGCCCAATGAACCCTTTTCGAGCAGGTCGTGGCGTGATGAACGCGTCGGGCCGATTTCCCGTACTGCACTACCGAACGTCGCCGCCCGGGCCGAGGAGAAGCAGACGGATGCCTCGTACGACCGCACACCGCACCGCACTCGCGGCCGCCCTCGTGACCCCGCTGCTGCTGCCGCTGTGGGCTGCCGGGCCGGCCCGGGCGCACGGTGCTCCGACGGACCCGGTGAGCCGGGTGGTGGCCTGTTCGCCGGAGGGTGGTGACCGCACGGGCACGGCGGCCTGCCGGGCGGCCGTCGCGGCGAACGGGGCGCCTTTCACGGCGTGGGACAACCTGCGCGTGGCGAACGTGAACGGCCGGGACCGGCAGGTCGTTCCGGACGGGAAGCTGTGCAGTGGGGGCCTGCCCGCATACCGGGGTCTCGATCTCGCCCGCGCCGACTGGCCGTCGACCCGGATGACGCCCGGGGCGACCCTGCGGATGCGGTACGTCTCGACGATCCCGCACACCGGCACGTTCCGCCTGTATCTGACGAAGCCCGGCTACGACCCGGCCGGGCCGCTGTCCTGGTCCGACCTGCCCGAGAAGCCGTTCGCCCAGGTGACGGACCCGGCGCTGACGGGCGGCGCGTACCGCTTCCAGGCGACTCTGCCGTCGGACCGCACCGGGCGCCATGTGCTGTACACGGTGTGGCAGAACAGCAGCACGCCGGACACCTACTACTCCTGCTCGGACGTGGTGTTCCCGGAGACCGGGAAGGAGCCGCGGGAGAAGGAGCAGAAGCCGGAGGAGCGGGAGGCCGGGCAGAAGAGCGAGCCGCAGAAGGCGAAGGAGAAGCCGAAGCCCGCGGCGAGCCCTGCCGCGCACTCCTCCGGGCCCGTGCCTCAAGACGACCACACGCCGCTGGCCACCACCTCAGGCCCGGCCTCCGGCCCGTCCGCGCCCATGCTGGCGGGCGGCGCCGCGGCGGTGCTGTTGCTCACCGGCGGCGCCGCCCTGGTCGTACGGCTACGGCGGCGCTGAATCAGCGCCCGGGGGCTGCCTAGTTGACGTTGACGGCGACGCCGCCCTTGGTCACCGGGGCGTACTTGGCGGTGAAGAAGGCGTTGGCGAAGCACAGCGACGAGCCGGACACCTTGGTGAACTGCTGGTTGGTGAAGGAGATGCTGTTGTCGGCGTTGCTCGCCGTGCCGGTCAGGCCGGGGGCCTGGTAGACGCAGGTGACGCTGCCGAGCAGGGTGCGCAGCTTGACCGTGGACTGGACGGTGGAGCCCGCGGCCGGGGTGACGGAGACGGCGCCGCCGGAGGACACGCTGGTGGTGTAGGGCAGGTTGTCGACGGTGATGCCGCTGACGCCGAGCACCCCGACGACGTTGGTGGTGCAGCCGCTGGTGTCGAAGCTGTGCGAGGTCAGGGACTCGGTGGCGGTGCCGGGGGCGGCCGGGTTGTCGGTGACGGTGGCGGAGAACGCCGACTTGGTGCAGGAGATGCCGCTGGTGCCGGTGGCGCTGGAGTAGAACGTGGCGGCGGTGCCGCTCGCCAGGGACGCGTCGAGGACGTCACCGACGGCGACGGCCGCGCCGTCGGCGGTGGTCAGGACGGGGGTGTCGGCCGCGGAGGCGGGGGCGGCGAGACCCAGGGCGGCGACGGCGGCGGTGAGGGCGAGGAGGGTGCGCGTACGCATGCGGGTGTACCTCTTTCCATAGCGGGGGGTGAGGGGGTGGCGCCGGGCGCCCGCCGTTGCCGGCTCGTCACGCCTTCTCCGTACGTGACGGGCCGGCAACGGCAGACCGGACACCGGCCGGAGGCTCACACGGGAGGGGACCTCCGGCCGGGCCGGGCGGGGGGTGGCTGGTGGCACGTCACCGGGGAAGCGGCCATGCCGTGGCGAGGGCTCGGGCGAGGGAAAGCCCGTGCGGACGCACCGGGCGACGAGATGCCCGTACGGGGACGGGCGGGTCCGGGACACGGGGACGTGCCGAGTGACGGATCCGGCGCCACGGATCCGGTGGGACGAGGAGAGTTGTAGACCTGCCTCTCCGTCAACGTCAAGGCTTTGCTGGGGAGTTGTACGCAGGCTGAGCGTTGCGGAGCATGACCGGCTCACTCCCGGCGCACAATCGACACTCTTTGTTCACACTTCTCTTGACCCGTCATGTAACCCCCGGTAACTTCCTCGACGGCTACTGCGGCGTAATGAGAAAGCCCTTGCAACCGCCGGGAGTTGCGGGAGACGTGCGTACGCGGTCGATGTCCGCGCCAGGGCAACGTGCCACCGAAGTCCGATCCGCACCGACATGCACCTGGAGCACACATGACCTCCTCCGCCGAGCACACCCCCGAAAGACCGGACGGCGCCACCGCCCCCGACGTCCACGCCGGTCCCGCGCGACGCGGGCGGGTCCGGGCGCGCCGCGCCGCCGTGATGGCGGTGCCGGCCACCCTGGCGGCCGCCGGCCTCGCGGTCCTCACCGCCGAGGGGGCGCTGGGCGTGCAGTTCGCCATCTCCGGCATGCCGTTCACCGTCACCGCGACCGAGCTGAACGGCACCGGCTTCGCGCAGTTCGGCGGCCTGGACGAGATGGCCGAAGGCAGCCCCAACGCGGGCGACACCGGCGGCCAGGTGCTGGTCGTCACGTCCGTGATCAAGAACGCGACGCTCAACAAGCTGTGCCAGAGCGTGGACCTGGGCGGCACGAACCTGGTCATCAGGGCGGGTGAGGGCGCGCAGAAGGTCTCCGCCAGCGATCTGACGACCGACTCCACCGAGCTGACCGGTGACGCCGCGTTCACCAACATCGAGATCGGCAACGACGCCAGCACCCTGAACAAGGCCGGCCCCAAGGGCCGCGGGCCGAAGGGCGTGTTCAGCCAGCAGTCCGACACCGTGCACATCGCCAACCTGCGGCAGACCAACTACGCCACGACGGCGGGCGTGTTCAAGCTGCCCGGCCTGAAGCTGGGCTTCAGCGGATCGGGTTGCTGATGTCGCGCGGTCCGCGCGAGGGGTTCCGGCCCGCCTTCCGGCAGTGGCGGGCCGGCCGCCCGTTCTGGGGCGGGCTGCTGCTCGCCCTGGGCGGGGTGGAGGTGCTGCTCACGCTGAAGGCGTCGCTGGACGTCATCCTGCACGTCGGCATGCAGGGTCTGGCCGGCTACCTGCTCCCGGTCGTGATGCTGCTGTGCGGTGTGCTGATCCTCTTCAACCCCGCCCAGCGCCTGTTCTACTCGGTCATCGGGGTCCTGGTCACCCTGGGCACCTGGCTGACCTCCAACCTCGGCGGCTTCTTCGTCGGCCTGCTCCTGGGCCTGGTGGGCAGCTGCCTCGCCTTCGGCTGGCTCCCGGACCAGGAACCCCGCGTCGGCCGCAGGCAGCGCCGCAGGGAGGCCAGGGCCGCGCAGGCGGTGCCGAAGAACCTGGAGCGGCAGACCAGCCAGACCGCCTGAATCAGGTCAGTGCTCCTCCCAACCCTGGCGCCGCCCGGCCGCGGCCACTTGGCTGGACGCGTGACGCGCCCGCCCACCGGCGTGTGCGCGCCCCGCGACCAGCCGTCAGCCCAGGGAGAGTCCGATGGAGTTCAGCCGCCCGATGGTGATCGACCCGACCGGCCGCGACATCCACGGCGAGGCCGCCCGGATCCGTGAGCGCGGACCCGTCACACCCGTCGAACTCCCCCACGGTGTCCCGGCCTGGGCGGTCAGCAGCGCGCCGCTCCTGAAGCGGCTGCTCACCGACCCGAGGGTGTCGAAGGACCCACGCCGGCACTGGCAGCGCTGGATCGACGGCGAGGTCACACCGGACTGGCCGCTGTACACCTGGGTCGCGGTGCGGAACATGTTCACGGCCTACGGCACCGAGCACAAACGGCTGCGCACTCTGGTCTCCAAGGCCTTCACCGCCCGCCGCACCGCCGCGCTGCGGCCCCGGATCGAGGAGATCACCGCGGCGCTCCTCGACCGTGTCGCCAAGGCGGGGGCCGACGGGCTCGCGGTCGATCTGCGGGAGGAGTTCTGCTATCCGCTGCCCATCCAGGTCATCGGCGAACTGCTCGGACTGCCCGAGGAGCTGGGTGCCGAGCTGCGCGTCGTGGTGGACGGCGTCTTCCACACCTCGGCCGACGCGGCCGAGGTCGCCGACATCTACGCCCGGTTCTACGCGGTCCTCGGTGAACTGGTCGCCGCGAAACGGGCCGCGCCCGGCGACGACCTGACCTCCGCGCTGATCTCGGCCCACGAGCAGGAGAGCGGCACGCGACTCAGCGAGCAGGAGCTGCTCGACACGCTGATGCTGATGATCAGCGCCGGTCACGAGACGACGGTCAACCTGCTCGACAACGCCGTCCACGCGCTGCTCACCCACCCCGCCCAGCTCGCGCACGTCCTCGAGGGGCGGGCCTCCTGGGACGACGTGATCGAGGAGACCCTGCGGGCCGAGGCGCCGGTGGCCAGCCTGCCGCTGCGGTACGCCGTCGAGGACCTCCCCCTCGGCGAACTGGGCGGCCCGGACGGCGCGGTGATCCGCAAGGGAGAGGCGATCCTCGCCGCGTACGCCGCCGCCGGACGCGATCCGGAGCAGCACGGCCCGGACGCCGCCGTCTTCGACGTCACCCGGGCCTCGAAGGATCATCTGGCCTTCGGGTACGGGGTCCACCACTGCCTGGGCGCCCCGCTGGGCCGGCTGGAGGCCCGCGTGGCCCTGCCGGCGCTGTTCGGCCGGTTCCCCGGCCTCACGCTCGCCGCGCCGGCGGACGGGCCGGCGCCGGTGGACTCCTTCATCTCGCACGGCCATCGGTCGCTGCCGGTTCTGACCGGCTGACGGGCGGTGCGGCGGGCGCCGCGTCCGGGGAGCCCGGCTCCGCGGCGCCCTCCTCCTTCATGGCCTTGGCCTCGCTCTTGAGGATCCGCATCGAGCGGCCCAGCGACCGTGCCGTGTCCGGCAGTTTCTTCGATCCGAACAGGACGATCACGACGATCGCCACGATCAGCAGATGCCAGGGCTCCAGTCCGTTGCGCAGCACGTCCTGCCCTTCCTCTCGTCAACAGTTGCTACATTGCGCAACTGTACAACCCACGGGCGAGAGGCAAACAGACGCCGATGACGGTCACCAGCAATCGGACGACGGACCCGCCGCGGCACCGGAGCGGGGGCACCGGCCACGGCAGCCGGGGCGCGCCCCGGGACCGCAGGCGCCGGCGCGGCCGCCGCCGGGGCGGGGGCATACGCACCGCCCTCCTGATCACCCTGGCGCTGCTCGTCCTGGCCGCCGGCGGTGCCGGCTGGCTCTATCTGAAGCTGGACGGTGACATCAGTACGTTCGACTCCGGCGGGATCTCCGACAACCGCCCCGACGCCGGTTCGTCGAAGGGCGAGAACGTCCTGGTCATCGGCTCCGACACCCGCACCGGCGGCAACAACGCGCTGGGCGGCGGCGAGAAGGACGACGTGGGCCGCTCCGACACCGCCTTCCTGCTGCACGTCTACGCCGACCACCGGCACGCGATCGCCGTCTCCATCCCCCGTGACACGCTCGTCACGATCCCGCCCTGCAAGCTGCCCGACGGCACCTGGACCCAGGCCCGGCCGGACACCATGTTCAACGCCGCGTACTCGGTCGGCCAAACCCCCGAGGGCAACCCGGCCTGCACCCAGAACACGGTCGAACAGCTCACCGGGCTGCGCGTCGACCACACCGTCGTCGTCGACTTCAAGGGTTTCGCGGAACTGACGGAGGTGGTGGGCGGCGTGCGCGTGTGCCTGCCGCAGAACGTCTACGAGAACGACCTCAACCCGCATCTCACCGCCCCCGGCAAGCTGCTCTTCCCCAAGGGCGAGCAGACGGTGTCGGGGCAGAAGGCGCTGGACTACGTCCGGATCCGGCACGGGATCGGCGACGGCTCCGACATCGGCCGGATCAAACGCCAGCAGGCGTTCGTGGCGAGCCTGCTGAAGGAGGTCAAGAGCAAGGGCCTCACCCCCACGAAGCTGTTGCCGCTGGCCGACGCCGCGACGAAGTCGCTCACCGTGGACCCCGGCCTGGGCTCCGCCGACAAGCTGATCTCCTTCGCGATGTCCCTGAAGGACATCGACCTGCACAACACCAAGTTCGTCACCCTGCCCTGGCGTTACGTGGGGTCCCGGGTGGCGATCGTCCAGCCGGACGCGGACGCCCTGTGGGCCGCGCTCCGGTCCGACCGCACGATCGACGGCAAGAACGCCGGCGGGAAGAAGAGCGGAACATCCGGTGCCGGGGCTGCTTCCGCCTCCCCCGCGCCGGTCTCCGGTGAGGGTGTCGACGTCGCCGTCTACAACGGCACCACCGTCCCCGGCCTGGCCGCCCGCGCCACCGCCACCCTGACCGGGGACGGCTTCACCGTGACGGGCACGGCGACGGCGGCCGAGCAGGACCACACGAGCACGCTGGTCGAGTACGGACCGGGCCAGGAGGAGAAGGCCCGGACCGTGGCACGGGCTTTCCCCGGGGCCGAGCTCCGGTCCACGACCGGCAGCGGGATCAGCGTCGTCCTCGGGCAGTCGTACGCGGACGACCCGGCCGCGGGCGCCTCCGCGTCCCCGGCGCCGACCGCCGTGCCGTCCGAGGTCGCCGACGGGGCCAGGTCCGCGGACGACAACCCCTGCTCGAACCTCACCTACGGCTGACGCGCCGGTGCCGGGCCCGGGCCGCCAGCAGGGCCAGGGCGTACAGGCCGAGGACGACGGCCGGCAGCGGGTAGTACGCGACGGGGAGGGCCGTCATGCCGAGGGCCGACCCCAGAGGGCTCGGCGGGAGGAGCAGACCGACGGCGGCGAGGCCGGCCGCCGCCAGGCCGACCGGGCCCGGCGGGCGGCCCGCCGCGTCGCGCCGGCCGGTGCGCAGGAGCAGCATCACCGCGGCCTGGGTGAGCAGGTTCTCGGTGAACCAGGCGGAATGGAACACGGCCTCGTCGTCCACGGCGTCGGGGCCGTTCAGCGCCAGCGCGAGGACGGCGAAGGTCGCGAGGTCGGCGAGCGCGTTGAGCATCCCGAAACCGAGGGCGAACCGGAGGAAGGCACGCGGCCTCAGCACCGCCGGGCCGCGCAGGGCCGCAGCGCCGGGACGGTCGTGGGCGAAGGCGAGCTGGGCCGCGTCGAAGCACAGGTTCTGGGCGAGCACCTGGGCCGGGAGCATCGGCAGGAAGGGCAGGAGGAGACCGGCGCCCAGCATGGCGACGACGTTGCCCAGGTTCGAGGAGAGCGTGACGCGCAGGTACGAGGCGATGTTGCCGCTGGCGTGCCGGCCTGCCGTGATCGCGTGGCCGATCGCCGTGAGGTCCTTGTCGGCGAGCACGACGTCGGCGCTCTCCCGCGCCACGCCGACGGCCGAGCGGGGTGCGATGCCGACGTCGGCGGCGCGCAGCGCGGCCACGTCGTTCACGCCGTCGCCGAGGAAGCCCACGGTGTGCCCGGCGGCGCGCAGCGCGGTGACGAGGCGGGCCTTGTCCTCGGGGGCGCAGCGGGCGACGACCGTCGCGCCGCCGGGGCCGTCGGGGACCTGTGCGGCGGTCCGTACCTCGCCCGGGTCCAGGCCAAGGTCCCGGCAGGCCCGGGCCGCCGTGGCCGGGTGGTCGCCGGTGAGCACCTTCACGGTGACGCCGCGGTCGGCCAGGGCGCGCAGCGCCTCGGCGGCGGTGGGTGCGAGGGCGTCCCGGAAGGTCACCAGACCTCGGAAGGCCAGGCCCCGGGCTTCGGCCGTGCGGGCGCCGGCGGGGCGGTCGGCCGTGGCGACGGCCAGGACCCGCAGCCCGGCGTCCGCCTCCCGGGCGGCGAGGGCGAGCAGCCGCTCGTGTTCGCCCGGTCCTGTCGCGCAGCGCTCCAGGACGGCTTCCGCGGCGCCCGTGAGGACGACGGTGTGCTGTCCGAGGCCGCTTCGTACCACGGCCGTCGAGGTGCGCCGGACGGGGTCGAACGGCACGGCGTCCACGCCGTCGTACTCCTCGCCCACCGGCCCGGCCGCCTCCAGCAGGGCCTCGTCGAGGGCGTCCGGGGACGGCAGTTCGGCGAGCTGGAGGGTCCACCAGGCGCCGACGGCGGCCCAGCGCAGCACCTCGGGGTCGTCCCGGCCGGATGGGTCGAGGGCCCGTTCGACGACCGGGCGGTCCTGGGTGAGGGTGCCGGTCTTGTCGACGCACAGCACGTCGACCGCGCCCAGGTCGTGCAGGGCGGGCAGCCGTTTGACGATGACGGCGTGCGCGCGGGCGAGGAGCGCGGCGCCCCGGGCCAGGCAGGTCGTGACGATCACCGGCAGCATCTCGGGTGTCAGCCCGACGGCGACCGCGACAGCGAAGGGCAGTGTCTCCAGGCCGCGGTCGCGCAGGGTCGCGTTCGCCATCAGCACCAGCGGCGGTGTCAGCAGCATGAACCGGATGAGCACCCAGGAGATGCCGTGCACGGACCGGTCGAAAGCACCGCCCTGCCGGGGCGCGTCCGGCACCCGGTGAGCGGCGGCGAACCGCGTCGCGGCCCCGGTCGCGGTGACGACGGCGGTGGCGCTGCCGGAGGCGATCGTGCTGCCCTGGAAGCACAGCCGGGACTCGCCGGGGTCGTCGTCGTCGGCCGCCCGCTTCGCCACCGGCGCCGACTCCCCGGTCAGCGCCCCCTGTTGCACCATGAGCCCACGGGCCCGCAGCAGCCGTACGTCCGCCGGGACCAGATCGCCCGGACCGAGCCGGAGCACGTCGCCGGGGACCAGTTCGGCCACCGGCACCTCCCGGGGGTCCGGCTGCCCGGCGGGGTCGGCGCGGCGCAGCACCGTGGCGGTACCGGCGACCAGTTCACGCAGGGCGGCCAGGGACCGGTCGGCCCGGTGTTCCCCGCTCGCCCGCAGCACACAGCTGACCGCGACCAGGGCGAGGATCACCACGGCGGTGCCCCAGGAGGCGACGGCGGCGGAGACCAGGCCCAGACAGAGCAGTACGGCGGTGAAGGGGTCGCGCAGGGCGCGTGCGCACCGGCGGGGCCAGGAGGGGGTACGGCGGTCCGGCAGGGTGTTCTCGCCGGACACGGCCAGCCGGGAGGCGGCCTCCGTGTCGGTCAGCCCGCGAGGCCCCGACTCCAGCCGCCGCAGCACCTCCAGTGTGGTGCCCTCGGCGGGCTCAGAGGCCATGGAGGCGGCGGCGGCGCGTCGGCGCGGCGCGGTCGGTGAGCCGGTCCACGAGCAGCCGTACGACCTCGACGACGTCGGGGTCGTCGACGTAGTACACCTGCCGACGGCCCTCACGGCGGGAGCGGACGAGTCCGGCCAGCTTCAGTTTGGTGAGGTGCTGGCTGACCGCGGGCAGCGCGCCGCCGACCCGCTCGGCGAGCCCGGTCACGTCGCTCTCGCCCTGCGCCAGCGCCCAGACGATGTGCAGCCTGGCGGGCGAGGCGAGCAGAGCGAAGGACGCGGCCGCCTGGGCGAGCACGTCCTCGGAGGGGTCCTCGAAGCCACCGCCGGCTGCCGCCACCGTCACCGCCCCTTCCGTCGCCTGCCTCGCCCTGTGCGCCGCCCCAGTCTAGGCGGGCCCGGAAGGCCCGCCGCGGCCAGCGTTCCCGGCCTCGTCCAGCCGGCCCCCCGGGGCGGCCGAACCGCACGGACGGTATGGAAAAGCCGAGGTGAGAGCATCAAGACCCCCCTTTGTTCGACCGGCCGGACAGATCATCACGATGCGGCAGCATCAACTCACGGCATGTGGCCGCTCACTTGACGCCCGGTGGTCACACACGGTTGGCTCCGGGCCAGCGAGAGTCATCCGGCCGGTGCATCCCTGCGGCCCCGTCCGCACTCTCACCCTGCTCTTGCTCGGCCGCACAGCGAGGTCCGCCCCCCATGAACACTCCTTGCCCGCCCCACACCCCCGGCAGAGGCATCCGTGTCGCGGCCCTGCTGTCCGCCCTGTGTCTGCTGGTGTCGGGCTGCTCCGTCCTGGGCGCGGCCGACGACGCGGCGGGCGGGGACGCCGCGGGCGGACCGGGCGGCAAGATGAAGGTCGCCCTGATCACCCACGGCGGCAAGGGGGACGCCTTCTGGGACCTGGTGCGCAGGGGCGCCGAGACGGCTGCCGCCAAGGACGGCGTGGACCTCACGTACGCGGGCGACGCCGACCCGGCCGCGCAGGCCGGGCTGGTGCGGGACGCGGTCCGCGACAAGGTCGACGGCATCGCGGTGACGCTGGCCAAGCCGGCGGCGATGGGGGGCCCGATCGCCCGGGCCAGGGCGGCCGGCATCCCCGTCGTCGGGCTCAACTCCGGCATCGACGCCTGGCGTCCCGCAGGCCTGCTGGAGTACTTCGGCCAGGACGAGTCCGTCGCGGGCCGGGCCGTCGGCGACAAGCTGGACGACGTCCGGGCCCGGCACGCCCTGTGCGTGGTGCACGAGCGGGGCAACGTCGCGCTCGAGGCGCGCTGCGCCGGAATGCGGAAGACGTTCCGCGGTGACACCGACAACCTGTACGTGGACGGCAGCGACATGAACGCGGTGACCGCCGCGATCGCCTCCCGGCTGCGGCAGGACACGAGCATCGACGAGGTCGTCACCCTGGGCGCCCAGTACGGGCTCAGCGCCGTCGAGGCCGTGCGGCAGTCCGGCAGCCGGGCGAAGGTCGCCACCTTCGACCTGAACAAGGACCTGGTCAGGGCGGTGAAGAGCGGTGAGGTGCAGTTCGCCGTGGACCAGCAGCCCTATCTGCAGGGCTACCTGGCGGTGGACGCCCTGTGGCTGTACCGGACCAACGGCAACGTCAGCGGCGGCGGGACGGCGCCGGTGCTCACCGGTCCCGCGTTCGTGACCAGGTCGAACGTGTCCGCCGTGGCGCGGTTCGCGGCCGCCGGGACCCGGTGACCGGGCGCTTCCTGTGACGGTGTCGCCAAAGATTCGGTCAGGCCCGGCCCGCAGGTCCACTTGTACGGATAACATCCTGCGCATCCCATGTGCCGTGCCCGGGACGGCACCACCCTCGCGCCCGTCCCCCACACCCCCCGACCGCTCCCCCTTCTCCCCGTTCCTCAGCCCCCGCTGATCGCCCTAGGACGACGATGCCTCGACGGACAGGTGCCCGGCGCCGCCTCGGTTCCATACGCCTTTCCCTGGTGCTCCTGGCCCTCGTGCCCAGCGTCACCCTCGCCGCGATGTGGGGCGTGACGACGATCCAGATGTTCTCGGAGGGCCTCAGGCTGCGCGACCAGACGGAGCTCAGCCGGTCGACCGGCGCCATGGGCACCGACGCGACGCTCGCGCTGCAGCGGGAGCGCAGCCTCTCGGCCGCCTGGCTGTCCTCCGCCAAGGGCTCCCGGGCGGCCCTCGACGCCCAGCGCCAGGAGACCGACAAGGCGGTGGCCAAGCTGGTCGGACAGGCGGACGCGATCGAGAAGGCGCCCGCTCGCATATCCGACCGGCTGTACTCGGTGCTGGGCTCGGTGGGCAGCCTGGAGTACTACCGGGACCAGGTGGACCACCCCACCGACATCACCGCGCAGCAGGCGCTTGACCAGTACTCGTCGATCATCGACGACCAGATTCACGCCTTCCAGGAGCTGTCCCAGGTCGACGACGGCGACCTCACCTCGCAGGCCGGCCCGCTGATCGGTCTCGAGCACGCGGCGGAGCTGGTCTCCCGCGAGGACGCGCAGTTGACCCTGGCCTGGCCGGCCGGGCACCTGGACGACAAGACGTGGACGCAGTTCACGGAGATGGTGAACACCCGGCGCTGGCTGGTCCAGGACCAGGTCATGCCGCAGCTGACGGGCAGCGCCAAGACCCAGACCGAGCGGATCCTGGCGAGCCGGGACTGGCAGACGCTGCAGTCCGTCGAGGACCGGGTGCTGGCCTCGCGCAACGCGAGCGGCAGCGCCGACCGGATCGCCCTTCCGGACGCGCGAAAGCAGTGGTCCGCCGCCATGGGCAAGCTGTCCGATCAGTACACGGCCCTCATCCAGCAGCAGACGGCGAGCCTGCTGCAGCGCAGCGCCGACAAGGCGGACGCCCTGCTGCTCAAGGCGGCCCTGCTGAGCGCCGGCGGGCTGCTCGCGCTGCTGCTGTGCGCCGGCATGTCCTGGCGGATCACCCGCTCGCTGTCCCGGCGGCTGCGGGGCCTGCGCCGGGCCGCCGTCGACCTCGCTCAGGAGCGGCTGCCCGACGTCGTGGCCCGGCTGGAGCGGGGCGAGACGGTCGACCCGGAGTCGGCGACCACACCCCTGGACTACGGACACGACGAACTCGGCCAGGTGGCACGGGCGTTCAACACCGCCCAGCGCACGGCCGTGCACACCGCCGTCGAACTCGCCGACACCCGGCGCGGCTTCCAGAAGATCATCCTGGGCATCGCGCGGCAGAGCCAGAACCTGGTCAACCTCCAGCTGAGCAAGCTCGACACGCTGGAGCGCGAGCACACCGACCCCGACATCCTCAAGGGCCTGTACGAACTGGACTCCACGGCGAGCCAGTTGCGCCGGTACGAGGAGAACCTGGTCATCGTCAGCGGCGAACGGCCCGGCCGCAGCTGGAGCGAGCCGGTGGCGCTGATGGACATCCTGCGCAGCGCGGTCGGGGAGGTCGCCGAGTACCAGCGAGTGGAGGTGCTCACCGAGGAGGAGGTGTGCGTCGCGCCGCCCGCGGTCGCCGACGTCATCCATCTGCTGGCCGAGCTCATCGACAACGCGACCGCGTACTCCCCCTCCCCGAGCTCCGTCACGGTGCGGGCCGCGATGGTGGCCAAGGGCCTGGCCGTGGAGATCGAGGACCGGGGCCTCGGCATGTCGGAGGAGGACTACACGTCCTTCAACGAACAGCTGGCGGTGCCCCCGCAGTTCGACGTGGTGGCGCTCGCCGACGACCTGCGCCTCGGCATGTTCGTGATCGCCCAGCTGGCACACCGGCACGGCATCGCCGTCACCCTGCGCTCGTCGCCCTACGGCGGGACCACGGCGATCGTGCTGATCCCGCACGAGATCGTGGTGCGCGAGCCGGCGGACGACACGGCGCCGCAGCCGCGGGCCGCCGGGGCCGGAACCGGTCCGAACGGACTCGCGGCCCCGGCCGGCCCGAGAGGAACGGGCGGCGGGAAGGACGGCGACGCCCAGGAGGACGGGCCGGTGGCGGTGGACGGGCCTGTGGTGGACGGACGGGATGGGAAGGACGCCGAGCCGAGCGGGGCGCCGCAGCGCGCCGGGGTGCCGGGGGGAACCGGGAGCGCCGCCGGGTCCGTTCGCGCGCTCAGACCTCTCGTCACGGCCCGCACCGCCTCCGCCGCCCCGTCGCCCGCCGGCCGCGAGGTCCTCCCCCGCCGGGACGGTCTCGCCCCGCTGCCCCGCAGGGTGCCGCAGACCAGCCTGGTGGAGGAGCTGCGCGAGGAGGCACCACCGGCCGCCGACGACGGCTCCCTCGACGACTTCACCGCGGAGGCCGCCGCGTCCTCCCTGGCCGGCTTCCAGCGCGGCACGCTCCGGGCCCGTGACGCCGGCACCGAGCCGCCCCACCCCGACGAGACGACCTTGGTGCCCCGGCAGGCCGCCGCCGATCCCGTCGCCCCGACTCCGCCCGCAGACCGCTGACGAAGGACACCGCAATGACACGCCCCATCCCCGCCACGCACACCCAGCTCGACCAGCTGCTGACCGGACTCGTGGAGCGGGTCGCCGACGTGAACCAGGCCGTGGTGCTCTCCGAGGACGGCCTGGTGGTCAGCAAGTCCACCGGATTCCTGCGCGACGACGCCGAGCGGCTCGCGGCTACCGCGTCCGGGCTGATGAGCCTCAGCAAGGGCGTCAGCATGGACTTCCGGGGCGGTCCGGTGCGCCAGGCGCTCATCGAGATGGCCAACAGCTATCTGATCCTCACCTCTGCGGGCCCCGGCGCGCACCTGGTCGTGCTGACCGGGCCGGGCGCGGACGTCGGGGTGGTGGCGTATCAGATGAACATGCTGGTGAAGAAGATCGGCGAGCACCTCAGCGCGGCACCCCGGGGCATGGCAGGCCCCGTCGTCGATCCCGGTGTGTGAGGTGGACGTAGGTGATCCGGCGGGCCGGCTCGTCAGGCCGTTCGCTCTGACCGGTGGCCGGACCCGGCCCAGCCGCGCCGACTTCACACTCATCTCGACGGTGACGGCGGTCGATCCGCCGCCCGACACGGCGGCCCGCTGCCAGCCCGAGCACACCCGGATCCTGCGGTTGTGCGCCGAGCCGGTCGCCGTGGCGGAGCTGGCCGCCCGGCTCGATCTGCCGGTGAGCGTGGTCGTCATCATGCTGTGCGACCTGCTGGAGGCGGGCCGGATCACCGTCCGCCCGCCGCGCCTCGTCTCCCGTACCTCCCCGGACCTGGACCTGCTGCAGAAAGTGAGGGACGGCCTTGGCCGGCTCTGACCTTGCCACTGACGCGTCTTCGGCACCCGACACGGTGAAGATCCTCATCGCCGGGGGCTTCGGCGTCGGCAAGACCACCATGGTCGGGTCGGTCAGCGAGATCGTCCCGCTGCGCACCGAGGAACCCCTGACCATGGCCGGTCTGGGCATCGACGACCTCGACGGCATCGAGGAGAAGCGGGCCACCACCGTGGCCCTGGACTTCGGCCGGATCACCCTCAGCCGGGAACTGGTGCTGTACCTGTTCGGTACGCCGGGGCAGCAGCGGTTCTGGTTCATGTGGAACGACCTGGCGCTCGGCGCGCTCGGGGCGGTGGTCCTGATCGACGTGCGCCGGCCCGAGTCCAGCTTCGCCGCGATCGACTTCTTCGAGCGCCGGGGCATTCCGTTCGTCGTCGGTGTCAACGGCTTCCACGGCGAACACCCTTATCCGCCCGAGGAGATCAGGGAGGCGCTGGCGGTGCCCGATCACGTCCGGGTGCTGTTGTGCGACGCCCGGGACCGGGAGTCGTGCCGGGACGTGCTGATCGCCCTGATCGACCAGCTGATCGCGTCGGCGGTGCAGGCGTAGGGGCGGCTGCCGCAAGGGAGCGGCCCGGGCGGTCGCGCTCGCCCGGGCCGGTTTTCCCCAAGGCCGTCAGGCCGTCAGTTCAGGCCCGCCGACTTCAGCCACGCCGTCGCCACGTCCAGCGGGTCCTTCTTCTGGAGCTGCACCTGCAGATCCAGTTCCCGGAGCGTCTTCGTGTCCAGCTTGGCGGAGACGGCGTCGAGCGCGTCGACGCCCTTCTGGGGGAGGCCGCTCTTGTTGACCAGCGGGGTGACGTTGGCGAACCCGAAGAGGTTCTCCGGGTCCTTCAGGACGACGAACTTCTCCTTCACGATGGTCGGGTCCGTGGTGAAGATGTCCGCGGCCTGGATGGTGTTCCTGGCCAGGGCCGCCTGGGTCAGCGGGCCGCC
Source organism: Streptomyces sp. NPDC126510 (assembly GCF_040302345.1). Classification (NCBI taxonomy): domain Bacteria; kingdom Bacillati; phylum Actinomycetota; class Actinomycetes; order Kitasatosporales; family Streptomycetaceae; genus Streptomyces; species Streptomyces sp. NPDC126510. Next base: position 244,579 of record NZ_JBEORR010000001.1, read on the forward strand.
GGCGTCGAGCGCCTTGAAGGACTTGAACTCCAGGCCGTACACGGACTTCAGGCCCTTCAGGCCCTGCTGACGGGTCTGGAACTCGGGCGAACCGCCGATCACCAGGTCCGGGGCGGCGTCCTTGAGGTCCGCGAGGGTGGAGGAGGAGGTGAGCTTGTACTTGTCGGCCGTCTCGGCGTTGACGGTGACCGAGTCCTTGTCCTCGGCCGGCGAGGACTGAAGCAGCGTCAGCCTCTTGTCCAGCTTGGCCTTGACGGCCTCGTTCACCGCGTCGGACGACTTCTGCTCGGCCTTGGGGTCCAGGTAGGCCAGCAGCGAGCCGTTGTACTCCGGCAGCACGGTGACGGAGCCGTTCTTCATCAGCCCGTACGACGTCTCACGGCTGCCGATGTTGTGCTTGTAGGTGACCTCGATGCCCTTGGCCTTGAGCGCCTCGCCGTAGATGTCGGCGAGCAGGGTGCTCTCGGCGAAGTTGTTGGAGCCGACGACGACGGTGCCGGCCTTCGCCTTCCCGTCCTCGAGGGGGTTGTCGGAGGAGTCGCCGGACGAACAGCCCGCGAGCAGCGCCGCAGCGGCGGTGAGCGCGACGGCCGCCACGCTGGTGTGCCTCGTCCTGGACCTGCTGCTCTTCGCGGTGAAAGTCATTCACCGATCCAATCCAGCCGCTTTGTGATCAGTCAAGAGCACCCTGGTCACGGTTTGTTACAGACCGGACCATCAACGCCGGCGCACCCCCGGTGACACGGCCGCCCGGCCCGCCACCCAGAACAGCGCCAGCGTGACCAGGGCCAGGGCGGCCACCAGGGTGGCGCCGCCGACCACCTTCTCGTAGTCGCGCTGGTAGAGGCCGTCGACGATGTACCGGCCGAGGCCGCCCAGACTGACGTAGGCGGCGATGGTGGCGGTCGACACGATCTGGATGGCCGCCGAGCGCAGACCGCTCAGGATCAGCGGCAGCGCGACCGGCAGTTCGACCTGGAACAGGATCCGCGACTCGTGCATGCCCATGCCGCGGGCGGCGTCCACCGGGGACGGGTCGACGGTGCGCACCGCCTCGTAGGTGGTCACCAGGATCGGCGGTACGGCGAGGACGACCAGGGGGATCATCACGGGCAGCAGGCCGAAGCCCATCACGATGACGATCAGCACCAGCAGGCCGAAACTGGGCAGTGCGCGGGCCGCGGTGGCGATGAAGGCGAGGGCGTTGCCGCCCCGCCCGGTGTGCCCGGTCAGCAGCCCGACGGGCAGGCCGATCGCGGCGGCGAGGGACAGGGCGAGCAGCGCGTACTGGACGTGCTCCAGCAGACGTTGCGGGATGCCGTCGTAGCCGTGCCAGTGCGCGCTGTCGCTGAAGAAGGCGTTGACGAAGTTCAGTACGTTCACCGGGTCACGTCCTGGGGGGCGGGCAGGGGCTGCCGCACCCTGCTCTTCGGGCGCCTGCGGGTGCCGTTCGGCATCCACGGGGTCAGCGCGACGCGCAGCAGCACCAGCAGGGCGTCGCACAGGATGGCCAGGACGGCCGTGGTGATGACGGAGTTGACGGCCAGTTCGGGACGGTCGTACTTCTGCGCGTCGGCGAGGAGGTTGCCGAGGGCGCCCTGGTTGCCGATGAGGGTGCCGACGCTGACCAGGGAGATGCTGGAGACGGTGGCGACCCGGAGCCCGGCGATGATGGCGGGCACGGCGATCGGCAACTGCACCTGGAGATAGCGGGGTACGGGTCCGAAGCCCATGGCGGTGGCCGCGGCCAGGGTCTCCTGGGGCACGGACCGCACCCCGTCGACGATGGCCGGGACGAGCACCACGAGGCTGTACACGGCCAGCGGGATCATCACGGTCAGCTCGGTCTGGCCGGTGTAGTCGATGAGGACGACGAAGAAGGCCAGCGACGGGACGGCGTAGAGGACGGTGGTGGCGCCGAGCACCGGCGGGTACAGCCAGCGGAAGCGGATGCAGAGCTGGGCGAGCGGCAGCGCGAGCAGCAGTCCGGCCAGGACGGGCAGCAGGGCCTCGCGCAGATGGAGTCCGATCAGGCCGGCGTAGCTGTGCTGGAGGTCGCTCGGGATGTCGAAGAAGCCGTTCACGACGCGACCTCGGCCACATCGGCGTTGCCTGCGGCGTGGGCGCTGCGGATCGCCTCGCCGATGGCCGCCTGTGAGACCACGCCGGTCACCCGCCCGGCGTCGTCCACGGCGACGGCCCAGCCGGCCGGGGAGAGCACGGCGCAGTCGAGGGCGGCGCGCAGGGAGTCGGTGCCGGGGACGAACGGCCGTCCGTGCGGCAGGAGCCGTCCGGGGTCGATGCCGCCGGCCGTCAGGTTCGCCGGCTCGGCCCAGCCGAGGGGTTTGCCCCCGGCGTCGGTGACCAGCAGCCAGGTGGCGTCGGCGGCGGCGATCCGCTCGGCGGTGGCGTCGGCCGGGATCACCGGGCCGGTGGTCAGCGGGAGTTCGGCGGAGGGAAAGAACGACAGCCGCCGGATGCCGCGATCGGCCCCGAGGAAGTCCTCGACGAAGGCGTCGGCAGGGCTGGACAGCAGCTCGGCGGGGGGCGCGTACTGGGCGAGGTGACCGCCCTCGCGCATCACGGCGACCATCGTGCCGAGTTTGATCGCCTCGTCGATGTCGTGGGTGACGAAGACGATGGTCTTGCCCAGCTCGTCCTGGATGCGAAGCAGTTCGTCCTGGAGTCCCTTGCGCACGACCGGGTCGACCGCCGAGAACGGCTCGTCCATGAGCAGCACGGGCGGGTCGGCGGCGAGCGCCCGGGCCACGCCGACGCGCTGCTGCTGGCCGCCGGACAGCTGGTACGGGTACCGCTTGGCGAGCGCGGTGTCGAGTCCCACGCGCTCCATCAGCTCGGCCGCCCGGGCCCGGGCCTTCTGCTTGCCCCAGCCGAGCACGCGGGGCACGGTGGCGATGTTGTCGAGGATCGTGCGGTGCTGGAAGAGGCCGGCGTTCTGGATGACGTAACCCATGGACCGGCGCAGGGTGGTGACGGGGCGGCGCTGGATGTCCTCGCCGTCGAGGAGGATCGTTCCCTCGCTGGGTTCGACCATCCTGTTGATCATCCGCAGGGTGGTCGTCTTGCCGCAGCCCGAGGGTCCGACGAGGACCGTGATCGAGCGGTCGGGTATCTCCAGGGAGAGCCGGTCGACAGCCACCGTGCCGTCCGGATACCTCTTGGTGACTGATTCGATCCGTATCAAGGCGCCGGAGCCCTTCGGGTTGGCGGAAGCGTTGGCCAGGGTCGTACGGGCTGTTTCCGGACGAGTCTAGAGGGCGCCTCTCAGCGGTCCGCAGGGCGTACGTCCCGCACGGGCAGGCGCACGGTGAACACCGTCGCCCCCGGTGCGCTGTTCAGCTCGATGCGGCCGCCGTGGGCACGGACCAGGGACTGGGCGACCGCGAGGCCCAGGCCGCTGCCGCCGCGGTCGCGGCTGCGGGCCTTGTCGACACGGTAGAAGCGGTCGAAGACGCGGGCCCGGTCCTCGGGCGGGATACCCGGCCCGGTGTCGGCGACCCGCACCTCGGCGGCGCCGGGCAGGAGGGCGACCTCCACCGACACCTTCGTCCCGGCGGGGGTGTGCACGGCGGCGTTGGTCAGGAGGTTGTCGACGACCTGCCGGATGCGCAGCGGGTCCATCGGCAGCGTCACCGGGCCCGGACTCGCCAGGACGGTCAGCGGATGGCCGGGGCGGCCCGCGCGGAAGGCGTCCGCGGCCTGCCCCACCAGCTCCACCAGGTCGGCGTCCTGCACGCGCAGCGGTGTCTCCACCTCCGCCGCGTCCAGCCGGGCGAGCAGCAGCAGGTCGTCCAGGAGGATGCCCATGCGGGCGGCCTCGGCACGCAACCGGGCCAGGTGCCGGTCGCGTTCCTCGGGGGCGTTGGCGGCGGCGTACTGGAAGAGGTCGGCGTAACCGCGTACCGACATCAGGGGGGTGCGCAGTTCGTGCGAGGCGTCGGCGACGAAGCGGCGCAGCCGCTGCTCGGCCTCGGCGCGTACGGCGAGGGAGTCGTCGATGTGCTCCAACATCGTGTTGAAGGCGGTGCGCAGTTCGTCCACCTCGGGGCCGCCGTCCCGGCCGTCGGCGCGCAGCGGGAGCCGGGCCGCCGACTCGGTCAGGTCGTGCGAGGCGATGCCGTGCGCGGTGGACGCCATGTCGCTGAGCGGTTTCAGACCGCGGCGCAGCATCCGCCGGCCGAAGACGACCAGCGCGAGCAGGGCGAGGACGAAGGTGACGACCTGGATCGTGATCAGCTGCCCGACCGTGTCCTCGATGTCGTCCAGGGGCGCGGCGCTGACCAGGACCACCCCGGGCTCGACCTGGCAGGCGCGCAGCCGGTAGGAGCCCGCTTCCCCGAGGTGCTCGGTGCGCAGGATCTCCTGGTGCGCGGCGGTCTGGGCCCGGGCGAGGGAGGTGAAGTCGTCGACGTCCTTCGGCAGGTCGGCGGGGTCCTCGGGCCTGCGGAGCTCGGGTGTGCCGTTCCGCACGTCGTACACGGCGTAGAACCAGCTGTAGTACTTCTTGCCCGACAGCGTGCCGTAGTCCGCGATGCTCTTGGACTGGGCGATCTGGGCCTGCGCGAGCTGGGTGTCGAGCTGGGCCGAAAGATAGTCCCGCATGTACGTGGTCAGGGCCGTGCCGACGACGGCGAACACCACCAGGGACAGGGCACCGAGGCCGAGGGCCAGCCGGGTGCCCAGCCGCATCCTGCGGTAGGCCCGCCGCAGCCGGGCGATCACTCGGCGGCCTGCCGCAGCACGTATCCGAAGCCGCGCACGGTGTGGATGAGCGGCGAGCCGCCCTCGTCGGTCTCGTCGAGCTTGCGGCGCAGCCGGCTGACGACCAGCTCGACGACGTTGGAGCGGCCGCCGAAGCCGTACTCCCACACGTGGTCGAGGATCTGCGCCTTGGTCAGCACGGTGGGCGACTTGCGCATGAGGTAGCGCAGCACCTCGTACTCGGTCGGGGTCAGCGACAGCAGCCGCGCGCCGCGCCGGACCTCGCGGGTGTCCTCGTCCATCGTCAGGTCCCCGACCCGCAGCACGGACCGCTGGAAGGCGGGTCCGGCGCTGCGCCGCAGCACGGTCCGCAGCCGCGCCATCAGCTCCTCCACGGCGAACGGCTTGACCAGGTAGTCGTCGCCGCCGCGGGTGAGGCCGGCGACCCGGTCGGCGACGCCGTCGCGGGCGGTGAGGAACACCACCGGCACCATCGTGCCGGAGGCGCGCAGCCGGTCCAGGACACCGAAGCCGTCCACGCCGGGCAGCATCAGGTCGAGCACCACGATGTCCGGGTGGAACTCGGCGGCCCGCACCAGCGCGTCCTCGCCGGTGTACGCCGTGACCGCCTCCCAGCCCTCGTAGCGGGCGACGGTCGCGACGAGGTCGGCGATGGGCGGGTCGTCGTCGACGACGAGAAGTCGTACTTTCTCCACGCGCTCATAGTGCGGCACGCCTCCCGCGCCGCCCTAGCCGCCCGCCCTCCCGCCGCCGGATCGATAAACACTTGAAAGTCGGGCGACAGCTTCCCGACAGCTCCCGAGCGCCAAGCTCGGTGTACCAGGAGCCGATCAAGGAGCTGCCGACCGTGACGACCCTCCATCGACGTCCTCCGGCACCCCGAGCGGGGGTGCGCCCCGAAGTGGTGGGCCGCACCGGCCTGTCCGCGCTGCTGCTGGCGAACGCGGTCGTGGTGGCCGTGTTCTTCACGCAGGCCGGTTTCGCCTCGAACGCGCTGATCGTGCTGGGCCGGCTGGCCGGTCTGTACGCGGCGCTGCTCATGGCGTTCCAGCTGCTGCTGGTGGCCCGGCTGCCGTGGTTCGACCGGCGGATCGGCATGGACCGGCTGACGTCCTGGCACCGCTGGACGGGCTTCTCGGTGCTGTGGCTGCTGCTGTCGCACGCGGTGTTCATCGTCTTCGGCTACGCGCAGGCCTCGTCCCTGGACCCGGTGAACCAGCTGGTGGACCTCGCCGAGACGGTCGAGGGCGTGCTGCGGGCGATCGTCGCGCTGGCGGTCATCCTGGTGGTCGGCGCGGTCTCGGCCCGCTACGCCCGGCGCCGGCTGGCGTACGAGACCTGGCACTTCATCCACCTGTACACCTACGTGGCGGTGGTGCTGGCGTTCACCCACCAGGTCACGGCGGGGACGACGTTCGCCTCGTCGCAGGTCGCGACGGGCTACTGGTACGTCCTGTGGGGCGCGGCCCTCGCCGCGGTGTTCGCCGGCCGGCTGGTGCTGCCGCTGTGGCGCAACCTCCGCCACCGGCTGCGGGTGACGGCCGTCGTCCCGGAGAACGACAACGTCGTGTCCGTCTACGTCACGGGCCGCGACCTGGACCGGCTGCCGGCCCGGGCGGGGCAGTTCTTCCTGTGGCGCTTCCTGACCAAGGACCGCTGGTGGCAGGCGAACCCGTTCTCCCTGTCGGCCGCCCCGGACGGCCGGACGCTGCGCCTGACCGTCAAGCGGGCCGGTGCCGGCAGCGCGGCCCTGCGGCACCTGAAGGTCGGCACGCGTGTCTTCGCCGAGGGCCCCTACGGCGCCTTCACCACCCTGCACCGCACCCGCCCCGACGCCGTGCTCATCGCCGGTGGCGTCGGTGTCACGCCGATCCGGGCGCTGCTGGAGGAACTGCACGGCCACGCGGTCGTGATCTACCGGGTGGCCACGGACCGGGACGCCGTCCTCTACGACGAACTGCGCGACCTCGCGCTCGTCAGGGGGGCCGAGCTGCACCTGGTGACCGGCACGCCCGTGCCCGACCGGCTGGCTGCGCCGGAGCTCGCCCGGCTGGTGCCGGACCTCGCGGAGCGGGACGTCTACCTGTGCGGCCCGCCGCCGATGATGAACGCGGTGCTCGGCAGCCTGCGCGAACTGGGTGTGCCGGGGCCGCAGATCCACTTCGAACGCTTCGGCCTGGCCGGATGACGAGGAGAGATTCGTGAAGCGCGCCCTGCCCGTCCTCGTCCTCAGTGTCGCGGGCCTGATCCCGCTCTGGCGCTACGCGCCCTCGCAGGACACCGGTTCGTCCTCCGCCCCCGCCGAGGCGGCGGCTCCGGCGTCCACCCCCTCGGCCTCCTCGTCGGGCGGCACCACGACCACGGTCGTGTCGGGGTCCCTGGTCGACACCGAGAAGGGCCCGGTGCGGGTCGAGGTCACCTTCGACGGCGACCGGATCGCCTCGGTGCGGATGCTCCGGCAGCCGGACCACCCGCAGACCACGGCCGCCGTGCCCCGGCTGATCGAGGAGACACTCCAGGCGCAGAGCGCCGACATCGACACGGTGTCGGGCGCGACGATCACCAGCGACGGCTACAAGGAGTCGCTCCAGGCCGCCCTCGACGCGAGGGGCTGAGCGGGATGAGGGGGATGCGGCGCGTCGAGCACGTCATGGGGTTCCCGGTGTCGGTACGGATCGACGACGCGGACGTCCCCGAGGCGGCGGTGGACGGCCTGTTCGCCTGGCTGCGCGAGGTCGACGCGCGGTTCAGCCCGTTCCGCCCGGACAGCGAGGTGTCCCGGCTGGACCGGGGCGAGGTGCGCGAGCCCGGTCCGGAGCTGCGCGAGGTGCTGGACCTGTGCGAGGAGTACCGGATCGCCACCGGGGGAGCCTTCGACGCGCGGCTGCCCGGCCGCGGTCTGGACCCCTGTGCCGTGGTGAAGGGCTGGTCGGTGCAGCGGGGAGCGGAGCTGCTGTCGGCGGCGGGTGCGCGCCGCTTCTGCCTCAACGCCGGCGGCGACGTGATCGCCTCCGGCGGCCCCTGGCGCGTCGGCGTGCGCCACCCCGAACACGCCGACCGGCTCTGCACGGTCCTGGATGTCACGGACCGGGCCGTGGCGACCTCCGCCCGCTACGAACGCGGCGACCACATCCTCGACGGGCGCACCGGCCGCCCCGCGACCGGCCTGCTCAGCCTGACCGTGGTGGCCCCGACCCTGACCGAGGCGGACACGGTCGCGACGGCGGCCTTCGCACTCGGCGCGGAGGGCGTCGGGTGGGCCGCCGCCCGCGAGAACTGCGAGGTGTTCGCGGTGGACGCGGACCGGAGGGTGCTGCGCACTGCCGGATTTCCGGCGGCTGGGACGGACACGGTCGCGGCCGCGTGAGCCGGGTGGTGCCGGTCAGCCGCTGCCCGGCAGATCCTCCAGGAAGCCCGCCGGCGGCACGAAGAACAGGCTGCCGGTGACGGCACGCGAGTAGTCCAGCAGTGGGTCGGGGCCCGAGCCCGGCCCGCCGAGGAACATCTTGCGCAGCATCGTCTCGGGTATGCCGGGCGTCGCCGCGTACGCCACGAAGTACGTGCCGAACTCTCCGTGCCCGGGCCTGCCGAAGGGCATCGCCGACCGAAGGATCCTCAGCTCCGCGCCGTCCGGGCCGAGGACGGTGTTGACGTCCTTGTGCGAACCGGGTGCGTCGAGTTCCAGGTTGGTGAGTTTGGTGCGGCCGATCACCTTCTCCTGCGCCTCGACGGCGAGCGCGTCCCAGGCGTCCACGTCGTGCAGGTATTTCTGCACCAGGGCATAACTGCCGCCCCGGAAGCCGGGATCCTCATCGCCGACCAGTGCGGCGTCCGCCGCGGCCTGCCCGACCGGGTTCTCGGTGCCGTCGACGAAGCCGAGGAGGTTGCGCGAGTCGAAGTAGGAGAAGGCCTGCGTCTCGTCCCGCACGGTGACCGCGCCGCGCAGCCGCCGCACCAGCTCGGCGGCCAGCGCGAAGCACAGGTCGGTGCGGGCGGCCCTGATGTGGAAGAAGAGGTCGCCCGGGGTGGACGGCGCGTGGTGCCGGGGTCCGGCCAGTTCGCGGAACGGGTGCAGTTCGGCGGGCCGGGGGCCGCCGAACAGCCGTCCCCACGCCCGGGATCCGACCCCGGCGACGCAGCCGAGGCCGCCGTCGGGGCTGGGGAAGCCCACGGAGCGCACCAGGCCCGCGAGCGAGCCCAGTGCCTCCCGTACGGCGTCTTCCCCGCCGGGTTCGATCGTCGCGACCAGGAACACCGCGACCGACGCCGGTGGGTTCGGCGCCGGCTGCGGCAGCGTCTCGCCCGAGGGCAGCGGTGACGTCATGGCTTCCCATCCCTTCGCCCGGACGGCACGGCCCGCCCGCTCCCCCTCCGGGACGGCACGGCCCACGCCCCTGACACGATGCCCAGCGAACAGGCGGCCGGAACTCCCTTAACGGGGCGGGCAGTTGTCGGTCACTCCGCCGGCGGCATCTTGACGTCCCACGGCCCGAGCGGCACCGCATCCCCGGGTGAGGACCGGGTCGGGGACGGTGCCGACGCAGGTGATGCGTCCGGCCTCGGGGAGACGGGGGGTGGCGGGCCGACGGCCGAAGTGCGGGTGCTCGTAGGACGCCAGGTCCCGGCGCCCCGCGACGACAGCCCGTCCGCCCGGTGCAGGGCGTGCGCGCCGGGCGACAGGGTGAGGGCTTTCGTGCCGGTGACGGGCAGCGGACCGGACACGTTGCCGAGCTCGTCGTACGTCACCCCGGCGGCTCGGCGGGCCGGCCCGGCCGCCGTGGTCACGCCGGCGCGGGGTCCGGCAGTCGGCGTCGACGGCCGGGGCCGAACCCGCTCCCCCACACCCCATTGATTGATTCATTCAGCATCTCTAGCATCACTTGGTGGCTCCATTCACCTCTTCCTCTCCGGCCCGGGGACATGCGCCCGCGGCCCCGAAGGAGCATCCGTGTTCCCAGCCACTCGCGTCAGACCGCCCGCAGCCGCGCTGCTGCTGGCGCTGAGCCTCCTCCTCACGCAGGCACCGGCCGCCGACGCCGCGCCGACGCCGCCCCCGCAGAGCGCCCCACCCCAGGTGTGGCCGCAGCCCCGGCACATGGACGCGGGGACCGGCCGGTTCCCGGTGCCCGACCGGGTGGTGGCGGTAGTCGGGCGCGACACCGACGCGTCGGCACGCCGGCTCGTCGAGACCGTCCTGCGCCACGCCGGGGCCAAGCACATCGACACGGTCACCGAGCCGCCGGCACGGGCCGGATTCACCGTCTTCCTCGGCGGTCCGAGGGAGAACGCCGCCACGGCCCCGGCCCTGCGCCGCCTGCACGCCCCCTCCCCCGCCGGGCTGCCCTCCGGCGGTTACGTCCTCGCCTCGGGCCGCGGCGCCGGCCGCACCGTCCTCGCCTTGTCCGGCGCCGACGCCACGGGCACGTTCTACGCCGCCCAGACGCTGCGTCAGCTGGTCACCCGGACCGTGCCGCAGGTGACCGTCCGGGACTGGCCCACCGCCCCCCTGCGCGGAGTGGTCGAAGGCTTCTACGGCGCCCCGTGGTCGCACGCCGAACGGCTGAGCCAGCTCGACTTCTACGGCCGCACCAAGCAGAACGTCTACGTCTACTCCCCCAAGGACGACGCGTATCTGCGCGAGCGCTGGCGGGACGAGTACCCGTCCGCGGAACTGGCGCAGTTGCGGGAACTGGTCGACCGGGCCCGCGCCAACCACGTCCGCTTCACCTACGCCCTCTCCCCCGGCCTGTCCGTCTGCTACTCCTCGGACGCCGACATCGCGGCCCTCACCCGCAAGTTCGACTCGCTGTACGCCATCGGCGTGCGGTCGTTCGCGATCCCGCTGGACGACATCAGCTACACGAAGTGGAACTGCGATGCCGACGAGCGGGAGTTCGGCACGGGAGGCGGCGCCGCCGGGGCGGCCCAGGCGCATCTGCTGAACCGGGTGTGGCAGGACTTCTCCGCGGGTCACCCGGGCCTCGAACCGCTGGAGATGGTCCCCACCGAGTACTCCGACCTCGCCGACTCCCCCTACAAGAAGGCGCTGCGGGAGAGGCTGGACCCGTCCGTGGTCGTGGAGTGGACCGGCGTCGGGGTGATCGCGCCGACCGTCACCGCCGACCAGGTCGAGCAGGCCCGTGCGGTCTACGGCCATCCGATCCTGCTCTGGGACAACTACCCGGTGAACGACTACGTCACCAGCCGGCTGCTGCTCGGCCCCTACACCGGCCGCGAGCCCGGCGTGGCGAAGGCGGTGACCGGGGTGACGGCCAACCCGATGGTGCAGGGCGAGGCGAGCCGGATCGCCCTGTTCACCTCCGCCGCCTACCTGTGGAACCCGGACGCCTACGACCCACGGGCGGCGTTCCTCGCCTCCGTGCGCGACTTCGCCGGGCCCGGCGCCGCCCCGTGGCTGCGCATCTTCGCCGAGAACAACCACTCGTCCCAGCTGGACCCGACCGAGTCCCCCACCCTGAGCGCGCTCATCTCCCGGTTCCGCACGGCGTACGAGAAGGACTCCGGCCTCGGCCCCGCCGCCGAGGCGCTCCGCTCGTACTTCGCCCGTATGGCGGCCACGCCCGCCGAACTCCGCTCCCACCTGCGCAATCCGGGCTTCCTGAAGGAGACCGCGGCCTGGCTGGACAAGCTCGGCCGCTACGGCACCGCCGGGCGGACGGCCGTGGACCTGCTGCTGGCGGGCAAGAAGGGCGACACCGAGGCGGTCAGCACGTACTGGACCCGGCTCAGGGCCCAGCGCAAGGAACTCGACGCCACACCCGAGCAGGTGGCGCCGGGCGTGATGGACCCGTTCCTCTACTCGGCGATGACGGCGAACGCGCCCGACCCGGGCGTGGACGCCGCGTTCACACCCGGGTCCGTCAGCCTGGAGCCGGGGGGTTCCGCCGAGGTGACGCTCTCCTTCTCCGACGCCTCGGCGAAAACGGTCGCGTGGAAGCTGACCGTCCCCGACGGGGTCACCGTCTCGCCCGTTTCCGGCACCGCGACCGTCCCGGCCGGGGGCAGCGCCTCCACGACCGTGACCGTCACGGCCCGGGCGGGCGCCTCCGACGGGGTGCGGTCCGTCGTGGTGACGGGCGAGGGCGTGGTCAGCCGTGCGATCCCGGTGCGGGTCACCGACGGCACGGGGTCACCGAGGGCGCTGACCGCCGACTTCAGCGGGGCGTCGGTCAGTTCGATCGACCTGACCTCGAGGAAGACCACGGCCATCCCGGTGGGCGCCAACCCCGGTGAGATCGTGACCAGTTCGGACGGGCGCACCGCCTACGCGGCAGCCCAGGGCGCGAACACGGTCAGCGTGATCGACGTGGCACAGGGGAAGGTCACCGCCACGGTCCCGGTCGGCAAGGTACCCGCAGGGCTCGCGCTCACCCCGGACGGCCGCACCCTCTGGGTCGCCAACTACGGGGACGGCACGGTCCAGCCCGTCGACACGGCCTCCCTCACCGCGGGCGCTCCCGTACGGGTCGGCAACGGGCCGGAGAACCTCGCCGTCACGCCGGACGGACGAACGCTCTACGTGCCCAACATCAAGGACAACACCGTCACCCCCGTGGACCTGGCCACCCGTGAGGCCCAGGCCGCCGTCCCCGTGGGCCCGGGCCCCTTCAACGTCGTGGCCGCGCCGGACGGGAAGACCGTGTACGTGTCCAACTCCGGTGGTTCCACGGTCACTCCGATCGACACGGCCACGAACGACACCGAGCCGACGCTCCTGGTCGCCGGCCAGGCCTACGGTCTCGCCCTGTCGCCGGACGGCCGGACCCTGTGGGTCAGTCCCAGTACCGGCGACACCGTCACGCCCCTCGACACGGTCACCGGCGCCCAGGGCAGGACGGTGAAGGCCGGCAGGTCCGCCTTCGACGTCGCCCTGGACTGGAACGGCGCCACCGCGTACGTCACCACGGCCGACGCGGGCGCCCTGGTCCCGTTCGACACGGCCTCCGGGGCCGTCGGGACACCGCTGACGACCGGCGCGTATCCACTGGCCGTGGCACTGACACCGGTACCGGTGCGGTGACGCGGGACGGCCGGGGCCCCCGGTGAGGGGCCCCGGCCGTCGGGATCGGAGGAACGGGCTCAGCTCGCCGTGCGGCGTATGCGGCCCGCGTACTTCCCCTCCAGCTCCAGGTTGCCCTCGAAACCACCGGGCACGTTGGCGGAGACGTAGACCGGGGGGCGTTCGCCGGCGGCGAGGAGGCGGCCGGCCGCCTCGGCGACCGTCATCTGGACCAGCATCGCGCCGGTGAGCGTGGACAGGGCGCAGACCGCGCCGCCGCCGGGGAGTTCGAGCAGGGCGTCACCGCGCGGCGCCGCGTTGTCGAGGACGACGTCGGCGATGTCGGCGAGCTTGTGGCCGCTCGGGTGGGCGGCGGGGACGGCCCGGCTGTGGGCGAGGGAGGTCAGGGCCAGGACGCGGTGGCCGCGTTCCCGGGCCCGCAGGGCCATCTCCACGATCACGTTGTTGACACCGGAGTTGGAGATGACGACGAACAGGTCCTGGGGGCGCGGGCCGGCGAGGTCGTAGAGCCGGTCGGCCACCCCCGCCCGGCGTTCGAGGAGCGGGTCGTCGAGGACGGACGGGTCCTCACCGCCGTAGAGGACGAGGTCGGCGATGCTGAGCCGGTTGGTGGGGACCAGTCCGCCGGCGCGGCCCGCGAGTTCCAGGACGAGAGCCTGGGAATGGCCGGTGCCGAAGGCCTGGACGACTCCGTCCGCGCGCACGCACTCGGCGACCAGGTCCGCCGCGGCGGCCACGGCGTCACGGGAGGACTCCACGACGCGCTCCAGGACGGTGCGGCTCTCCCGCGCGAACCCCTGGGCGCTCACAGACTCGACGGACATCGCGACACTCCCCACTGAAGACTCCCAGCCGAAGACCTACCCAGCTGATGGATTGAATCACCCTACACTTACTCATGGGTGAATCAATGAATCACACCCGGCATCGGCCGGGAACCGGGTCCTGGTATTCAATCCACGCGCAGAAGGGTGGCTGGTACCTTCTCCCTCATGCCTCCCACGGACGTCACGACACTGATCCGTACCGAGCTGCCCCGGCTGGCCGGCTCCCTGCGCAAGGTCGGCGAGCTGATCCTGGAGGATCCCGCAGCCGTCACCCACTGCTCGGCCGCCGAGCTGGGCCGCCGCACCGGCACCTCCCAGGCCACGGTGACCCGTTTCTGCCGCGCCATCGGGCTCGACTCCTACCAGCACCTGCTGATCGAACTGGCCCAGGAGCGCGGCCGCGGCGAGGCCTCCGACTGGGGCACCGCCGAGATCGGCCCGGACATCTCGCCCGACGACAGCCTGGAGCGGGTCGTGCAGGTCGTGGGCACCGCGGACCTGCGGGCCATCCAGCAGACCATCGACCGGATCGACCTCGACGCCCTGGAGCGCGCCGCCCAGGCCCTGGCCAAGGCCAGGCGGATCGACGTCTACGGCGTCGGGGGCAGCGGCGCGGTGGCGCACGAGACCGAGACCCGGCTGTTCCGCATCGGCTGCTCCGTGCGCGGCTGGACCGAGGTGCACGCCGCGGCCACCTCGGCCGCCCTGCTGACCCCGGCGGACGTGGCCATAGGCATCTCCCACTCCGGGGCGACCCGGGAGACCCTCGAACCGTTCGAGATGGCCAAGGAGCGCGGCGCCACCACCGTCGCCCTCACCACCGACCCGCGCTCGCCGCTGTCCCGGGCCGCTGACATCCGGCTCATCTCCTCGTCCTCCGAGACCAGCTTCCGCGCCGAGAGCATCAGCAGCCGGCACTCGGTCCTGATGCTCATCGACTGCCTCTACGTCCGGGTCGCCCAGCTCTCCTACCAGCGGGCGAGCGCCTCACTGGCACTGACCGACCACATCGCCGGGCAGCACGCGGTGAAGTCGCGGCGGGCCAGGTGAGCCCGGCCCGCACCGTGGAGAACCGCGGTCGGGCATGGCCAGGTGTGCATGGATGAACCACCAAGTTGACGTGAAGATGGTTGTTTGAATCACTCCTGCCGTGCAGGATGGGGCTCCCCCCAGCGCACCTCGTAGGAGCCCCATGCGCGTCACCTCTGTCGAGTCGACCGAGCTCTTCACCGGGACCACCGAACACCCGCTCCAGGTGGTGGCCGTCGAACTGAGCCACACCCCGGGCCGGGCCGTCCGGCTCACCGTGGAGGGGCCGGGCCTCAGCGGCACCGCGGAGACCACCGTGGGTGGGGACGGCACCGTACGCGCCGAGATACCCGTCACCGGCGAGGACCTGGTCCCCGGCGACCGCCGCCGGATCACGGTCACCGCCGCGGACGGGAACGAGGTCACCACCCGCACGGGTGAGTTCACCGCCGCCCAGCCCGGCTGGACCATGTTCATGGTCAGCCACTTCCACTACGACCCCGTCTGGTGGAACACCCAGGGCGCCTACACCGAGACCTGGGACGTCGCCGACGACCCGGCGACGAGCGGCCTGCCCGCCCGCACCTTCGACTCACGCGGCCAGTCCGGCATGAGCCTGGTGCGCGCCCACTGCGACCTGGCCCGCCGCGACCCGGCGTACACCTTCGTCCTCGCGGAGGTCGACTACCTCAAGCCCTACTGGGACTCCTTCCCGGAGGAGCGGGCCTTCCTGCGGCAGCTGATCCGCACCGGCCGCGTGGAGATCATGGGCGGCACCTACAACGAGCCCAACACCAACCTCACCGGCGCCGAGGCTACGGTCCGCAACGCCCTGTACGGCGACGGCTTCCAGCGCGGGATCATCGGGGCCCGTCCCGAAACCGCCTGGCAACTGGACGCGTTCGGGCACGACCCGCAGTTCCCGGGGCTGATGGCGGACGCGGGACTCGGCTCCAGTTCCTGGGCGCGCGGACCGTTCCACCAGTGGGGGCCGACCCTGTCGGTGTTCGGCGAGGAGCCGAGGGACCCGGGCCGGATGCAGTTCCCGGCCGAGTTCGACTGGATCGCCCCCTCGGGACGCGGACTGCTGACGGCGTACATGGTCAACCACTACGGCGCCGGCTGGGCGATCGACAACGCGCCCACCCTGCCCGAGGCGGAAGCGGCCGCGTACACGCTCTTCCAGCGGCTCAAGCAGGTCGCGCTCACCCGCAACGTGCTGCTCCCGGTCGGCGGGGACTACGCGCCGCCGTGTCGCTGGGTGATGGACATCCACCGCGACTGGAACGCCCGCTACGTCTGGCCCCGCTTCATCAGCGCGATCCCGCGGGACTTCTTCGCCGCCGTGCGGGCGGAGCTGGAGGCGGAGGGCCGCAAGGCCTCCCCGCAGACCCGCGACATGAACCCGGTGTACACCGGCAAGGACGTCTCCTACATCGACACCAAGCAGGCCCAGCGGTACGGCGAGACCCTCCTCGCCGACGCCGAGGCCTGGGCGACGCTCGCCTCGCTCGTCACCGGCCGGCCGTATCCGGACGCGGCCCTGGACAAGGCCTGGCGGCAACTCGTCTACGGCGCACACCACGACGCCATCACCGGCTCCGAGTCGGACCAGGTGTACATCGACCTGATGACCGGCTGGCGCGAGCTGCACGACCTGGCCGTGAGCGTGCACGGGGACGCGACCCAGGCCCTGGCCGACCAGGTGGCTCCCGGCGACGGCTCCGACCTGGTCGTCTTCAACTCCGCGACCTGGCCGCGGCGGGACGTACTGACGATCGACGACCCGGGCCTGGTGCCGCGGGATCTCCCCGCGGTCCGCGAGGACGGCCGGCTCCACGTCGTCGTCCCGGACGTGCCCGGCATGGGCCTGAAGGCGTTGCCGCTCGCCGAGGGCACCGCCCCCGGCTGGGAGCCCGCCGACGGCCTCACCATCCGCAACGAGTTCTACGAGGTGACGGTCGACCCGGCGCGCGGCGGTGGCGTGAGCAGCCTGCGCGCCCTGGCCGAGGGCGGCCGGGAGCTGCTGCGCTCCGGGGACATCGGCAACGAGATCGTCGTCCAGGAGGAGTACCCGAGGCACCCACGCTTCGGCGAGGGCCCCTGGCACCTCACGCCGACCGGCACGACAGCCGCCCGCGGCCGGGACGTGACCGCCGAGGTGCGCGCCGAGCGCTCCGCGGCCGGTTCCCGCGTCACCGTCACCGCCGACCTAGGCCTCTTCCGGTACACCCAGCGGCTGACGCTGTGGCAGGGCGTCGACCGGCTCGACGTCACCACGACCGTCGACGGGTACGACGGCGAGGACCGGCTGATCCGGGTGCGCTGGCCGTCGGACGTGCGGGGCGGGCTGCCGGTGCACGAGGTGGCGGACGCGGTGATCGGGCGCGGCTTCGGGTTCGTGGAGGTGGACAGCGAACGGTTCCCTTGGACGCTGGACAACCCGGCGAACACCTGGTTCGGCCTCGGCTCCACCGCCCGGGTCGCCGTCCACGACGACTCCGGCACCCTCCTCGGCCACCGGTCCATCGGCGTCGCCGAACTCGTGTACCCGGACTGGGACATCGCGGGCGAGCTCGGCGCCCCGCTCGCGGCGGCCCTGGTCCGCGCCGGGGTCACGGCGACCTCGACCATCGCGGGCGGCCCCCGCTACGGCGACCTGGAGGTCGACTCCAACCTCCCCGACATCCGGATCACCGTCGGCGGCCCCGAGCGGAACTCCGTGACCGCCGAGGCGCTCGGCTGGGACCCGGCGGCCGCACGGGAACTCAGGCGGCAGCTCGCCGAGCGGGGCGTGGCGGCCGTCTGGGTCGCGCCGCGCGCCTGTCTGCGCGAGGAGTGGATCCCAGGCGCGGACCTGCGCGATCTGGAACGCCTGCCGCTGCTGGTGGTGGCGGGTGCCCGTCCCGAGGACGACGCCAAGGCGGTGGACGCGCTGATCGCCGACCTGGACGACTTCACGGTGACGGCCACGGCGGCCGGCGGCGGCGAGGCCCTGCCTCCCGGTGACGCCTGGGACGGCCGCAGCTTCGCCGTCCTCAACCGCGGCACACCCGGCTGCGTGATCACCTCCTCCGGTGACCTCTACATGTCCCTGATGCGTTCCTGCTCCGGCTGGCCCTCCGGGATCTGGATCGACCCGCCGCGCCGGACCGCCCCCGACGGCTCGGGGTTCCAGCTCCAGCGCTGGTCCCACACGTTCGAGTACGCCGTCGTCGCGGGTACCGGCGACTGGCGGGACCTGCGGCTGCCGCGGGCGGGCCACGCCTACAACCGCCCGCTCACGGCACGGCTGAGGCGGTCCGCCGGCGGCTCCCTGTCCCGCGAGTCGGCCCTGCTGGGGCTGGAGCCGGCCGGCGAGGTGCTCCTCGACGCGCTCAAGCCGGCCGGCTCACCGCTGGCCCGGGGCAGCGAGGCACGCGTCGATCCGGGGCAGGGCGTCGTCGTCCGGGTGCACGAGGTCGACGGGCGCCCGGTGCGGGCACGGGTCACCGGACCCACGGGCTGGTCGTCGGGCGCCCGCGCGGACGTCCTGGAGACACCCGGAGCACCCCTGGCCCCGGACGGTGGGGGCGTTCTCGAAACCGGCCTGACCGGCTTCGAGGTCGCCACGCTCCTGGCCGCACCGGCGGCCGGCAGGACACCGTCGCCGGGCCCCGGCGTCGAGGCCCACGAGCCCGCGCAGCCCGTCGCCACCCGCTACTGGCTGCACAACTCCGGCCCGGCGCCCCGCGGCAACATGCCGGTCGCCGTCTACCTCTCCCCCGCCGCCCTCACGGCCGACGGCCCCGTCACCGCGACGGTCCGGGTCTCCTCGGAGCTGACCGACGCCCCGGCGTCCGGCACGGTGACCTTCGAGGTCCCGCCGGGCTGGACCACCGAGCCCGCCGAACTGCCCTACACCCTCGGCCCGTCCGGCTTCACCCTCACGGACGTCACGGTCACACCGCCCCCGGCCCCCGAGCCCGGCCGCCACCGGCTGGCCGCCCGGCTGTCGTACGGCGGCCAGACGTACGAGGACGTCGTCGCCCTGGACGTCCCCGGCGGGCACACCGGCCCGACCCTGGTGGCGGACCTGGCAGCCGACCGGGTGACCGTCCGGCGGGGCGAACGGGCCAGGGTCCCGGTGGCCCTGCGCAATCCCACGCGCGGCCGCGTCGACGGCACGCTCTGGGCCGTCTCCTCCTGGGGCACCTGGCCCGGCGTCACCCCGGGCTGCCAGGGCTTCACGGTGCCGGGCGGGGAGCAGGCCGAGGCCGTGATCGAGGTGGACGGCGACGCGGTGCCTCCGGGTTCGTACTGGCTGATGGCGAAGGTGGCCTGGCACGGCTGCGTGGCGTACACGAAGACGGTGGAGCTGGTGGTGACGCCATGAGGGAGAGTTCGGCGGCGCGCGTCAACGGCAGGGCGGTCCCGGAACAGCGCGTGGAAGCATTCCTGGGCCGCAACGCCCCAAGGGGCGCGAGGCTGTATCGATCTGCGGCTCCGCCGCGGGGCGCGACCGGCCACAGCGCGGCCGCACCCGCGCGACGGCAGCGCCAGCAACGACGCTGGGCGACCCAGGTGGTCGTCACCGACGAACTGGCCCGTCGGGCCTGCGCGGAAAGGGGCCTCGAGCCACCGGACGATCTCGAACCGATGAGCCTCCTCACCATCCCGGAAACCGACGTCGCCGACCTCGGCAGCATCGTCGCCGCGGCCCTCGCCCACTCCCCGGCCGCCCGAGCCCTCCTCGCCGACCTGGAGCAGGAACAGCACGTCCCCGGCCCGGCCGTACGTGACTACTACGACCGCAACCGGGACCGCTTCCTCACCCCCGACGCCCTGCGCCGCGGCGTGGACCCGTACGACGATCCGGACCCCGCGGACATCCAGCCGTACCGGCGGGTCCGCGACGGCATCGCACAGGAGCTGCGCCGGGCCGCGGCGCGGCGCGCGTTCTTCACCTGGCTCGACGAGGCCCGGGCCGGCGTCGAGTACGCCGAGGGCCACGAACACCCCGGCGATCCCTCGCACCCGGACCACGAACACCGGCACTGATCGCCGCAAGCAACCGAACAGCAACACCGCAAACCATTGACCTCCGATGAATTCTGGTCCACATTTTCATCAATCGAAGTCCAACTTGGTGATTTGAGCCAGCACGACTGGCCCCAGGAGGGCAGCAATGCGCACAAGAAGACTCACCGGATCCCTGACCTGCCTGGTCGTGCTGACGCTGACGGCGGCCGGCTGCGGCCTGTCCGGCGGTGGTTCCGGCGACGGCGACACCACGGCCGGCGGCTGCAAGGTCGACAAGGGCAACGTCGGTTCCGGCAAGCTCTCCGGCGAGGTCAAGGGAAAGATCACCTTCCAGACGACCAACCTGAAGAAGGACTTCGGGAAGTACTTCAACGGAGTCATCGACGCCTTCGAGCAGGCGCACCCCGGCACGAAGGTCAACTGGATCGACGACCCGGGCGACGCCACCTTCACCCAGCGCCTGGTCGCCGACGCCCAGGGATGCACCCTGCCGGACGTGGTGAACATCAACGTCAACACGGCGGTGGCACTGACGAAGAACGGCTACCTGCTGAACCTGGACGACAAGGCTCCGGACGCGGGCAAACCGTTCGCCCCCGCGCTGTGGAAGTCCAGCATGTACGCCGACGCGGACGGCACGAAGGTGCACAGCGTGCTGCCCTGGTACTCCGGCGGCATCGTGCAGACCTTCAACACCACCCTGATGAAGAAGGCGGGCCTGGACCCGGCGAAACCTCCGACGACCGTCCTCGGGCTGTTCGACGACGCGGAGAAGGTCGCCAAGGTGTCCGGCGGCAAGTACTACGCGTTCCTCGCCAACCCGCAGCTGCGCATCCCCGCCGACTGGCAGCAGATGGGCATCGAGGTCCTCTCCGGCAACGGCAAGAAGTTCACCTTCGCCGACGACCCGAAGACGGCGCAGTGGGTGGAGGCCATGACCAAGCTCTACAAGGCCGGCGGCATGCCCCGGGACTCGCTGTCCTCCACCCAGGACCCCGCCAACGTCTACGGCCAGGGCAAGCTGGTCTACGGGCCCACCAACCCCAACTTCCTGCGATTCATCCAGCAGAACAACCCGAGCGTCTACAAGAAGACCGGTGTCGCCCGCTACATGCTGGACGCCCTCGGCCACACCGTCGGCGCCCCGCAGTACATCGGTGTCGCCTCCACCAGCAAGAACGCCTCCACGGCACTGGCCTTCGCGCGGTTCCTGACCAACGCGGAGAACCAGCTGGAGTGGGCGAAGGACCCGAACGTCGTCATCTTCCCGTCCACCACGGCCTCCCTGAACGACCCGTTCTTCCAGTCGGTCAAGGGCGACGACCCGTTCGCCGAGGCCCGCAAGATCGTCGCCGGCGACCGCAAGACCGCCACGGCCGACGAGATCGCCCTGACACCCGGTGAACTGAACGCCATATCGGCCCAGATCCAGCTGGCCATGCAGGGCAAGAAGAGCGCCGAGGACGCGCTCAAGGAGGCGCAGTCCAAGGCGAACCAGCTCATCGAGCAGGGCAGTTGAGGATGACGCAACCGACCGTGCACCAGGTGCCCGTGCCCGCTCCCCCGGGCGCGGGCGCCCGGGGCCCCGGCGTCTCCCCGCCCTCGCCGGGGCCGCTGCGCCGCGCCCTCCGCTCCGTGACGCCCGGCCCGAGCGCGGACGCGGGGGGCGCGGCGCTGTACCGCCGCTGGTGGCTGCCGTGGCTGTGGATGACCCCGGCGATCCTCGGCGCGACCGTGTTCGGGGTCTTCCCTTTCCTCAACACGGTCGTGGTCTCCTTCACCGACGCCAAGCCGCTCGGTGGGGCGTACGACGTCGTCGGGCTGACCAACTACCGCCGGATGCTGGGCGATCCGGACTTCTGGCTGGCCACCCGCAACAGCCTGCTGTACGCGCTGATCGTCGTCCCGCTGATGGTGCTGCTGCCGCTGCTGCTCGCGATCCTGGTGGAGAAGAACCTCCCGGGTATCGGCTTCTTCCGCTCCGCGTTCTACACGCCCGTCCTCGCCTCCAGCGTGGTCGTGGGCCTGAGCTGGCAGTGGCTGCTGAGCGACCAGGGTCTGGTCAACACCTGGCTGCTCAAGGCCCACATCGTCCGCGAGGCCGTCCCGTTCCTGTCGGACTCGTGGCTGATCCTGCTGTCCGCGATGGGGCTGACGCTGTGGAAGGGCCTCGGCTGGTACATGATCTTCTACCTGGCGGCCCTCGGGAACGTGCCCCGGGAGCTGCACGAGGCGGCGGCCGTGGACGGGGCGGGTGCCGTGCGCCGGTTCTGGAACGTCACGGTGCCGGGCGTGCGCCAGTCGATGATGCTGGTCGGCACCCTGACCGGTATCGGCTCCCTCAGGGTCTTCACCGAGATCTACATGCTCGGCGGCTCGACCGGCGGCCCCGGCGGCGCCGACCGCACCCTCCCCTTCTACATCCGCGACGTCGGCCTCGATCCGCTCACCGGCAACGCCGGCTACGGCGCGGCCGTCAGCGTCGCCCTGTTCGCCCTGACCCTTGGCCTCACGCTGCTCGCCCAGCGCCTGACGAAGGAGGACGAGTCATGACGACCGCCGTCGAAAAGCGCCGTCGCCTGACGCCCCGCTGGCGCGACTACGGCCGCCCCCGCGAACTGGTCCTGCGCTACCTGCTGCTGGTGTTCGTCCTGTTCATCACCGTCGGCCCGCTGCTGTGGCAGCTGCTGTCGTCCCTCAAGGGCGCGGGCGAGGACGTCTTCGGCGCGGGCGCGTCCCTGATCCCGCACCACCCCTCGCTGCGGGCGTACCGCGAGGTCTTCGACCAGGTGCCGGTGTGGACGTACATCAGGAACAGCGTGTTCGTGGCCCTGCTGTCCATCACCAGTCAGCTCGTCTTCTCCACCATGGCCGGCTACATGCTCTCCAAGCCCGGCTGGAAGGGCCGCAAGCTGGTCTGGATCGTGCTGCTGGCGTCCATGATGTTCCCCTTCGAGTCGATCATGGTGTCGCTGTTCCTGAGCATCCGGGACATGGGCCTGGTCGACAGCCTGGCCGGCGTCTGGCTGCCCGGCTTCGTCGCCGCGATCAACGTCCTCATCATGCGGGCCGCGTTCCTCGCCGTGCCGCGCGAGATCGAGGACGCGGCCATGCTGGACGGGGCGGGCGAGTGGAAACGCTTCCGGTACCTGTATCTGCCGTCCGCCTACGGCGCGATCCTCGTCGTCACCATCAACACCTTCATCAGCGCCTGGGATGACTTCCTGTGGCCGCTGATCGTGCTGCGCACCGAGGGCCACTTCACGCTGACACTGGGTCTGGCGAGGCTGCAGACGTCGTCGTTCGGCTACGACCAGAGGATGGTGATGGCCGGCTCGGTGATCTCCGTGATCCCGGTGCTGGTGCTGTTCGTCATCACCCAGCGGTGGTTCTACAAGGGCGTCTCGTCCGGGGCCGTGAAGCTCTGATCGACTCGGAGCACGGCCGGTACGGCGGTCAGGGCCCGGCGCGCCGACTCCGCGACGCGGATCTCGACGGTGCCGGGCAGGAGCGCCGTCTCCAGGTCCGCTCCGACCTGGGCGAGTTCCTCCGGCCCGAGCACGAAGGCGACCGTGCGGCACTCCCCCGGCGCCAGGTCGACGGCCTCGAAGCCCCGCAGTTCGAGCGTGCGCGGCCAGACGGGCGTGACGAGTCTGCGCAGGTACAGCTGGGCGACGGTACGCCCGCGCCGCTGCCCGGTGTTGGTGATGTCGGCCTCGACCGTGCGCCCCGACAGCCGGGGCGGGCCGTAGGCGAAGCTCGTGCGGGACAGTCCGTGGCCGAATCCGAAGAGCGCCTCGGCGCCGCCGTCGACGTAGCCTCCGTACTCGGTGTCCTTGTGGTTGTAGTGGACGGGCAGGTGCCCGGCCGAGCGGGGCACGGAGACCGGCAGCCGGCCCAGCGGCTCGGCACGGCCGAGCAGTACGTCGGCGATCGCCTCCCCGCCCCAGGGGCCCGGGTACCAGGCGGTGAGCAGCGCGGCGGCCCGCTCGGCCGCCTCGGGGACGGCGTGCGGGCGGCCCTGGACCAGGACGACGACCGTGGGTGTGCCGGTCGCGGTGACGGCGTCGAGCAGGGCGTGCTGGGCGGCGCCGAGCCGGATCCCCGCGAGGTCGGCGCCCTCTCCGCAGGTCATCTCGGACACGGCGGTGCGCGCGGCCCCGTTGGCGTCGAACTCGGTGTCCGGCGTCCTGGCGCTGCTGCCGCCCAGCACCAGCACGGCCAGATCGGCTGCGGCGGCCTCGGTGATCGCCGCGGGGATGCCGGACAGGTCACCGCCGGTCAAAGCGCACCCTCGCGCATGGCGTGCGTCGAGGCCCGCCCGCCGTAGCGCGTCGAGGACGGTGGTGCCGGTGCCCGGGCGTTGAGGCGCGGTGTAGTCGCCCAGTTGGTGGGCGACGGTGTCGGCGTGCGGCCCCAGGACGGCGATCCGGGAGGCAGTCCTCAGGGGGAGTACGCCCTGGTCGTCGTGGAGCAGGGTGACGGCGGCACGGGCGAGTGCGGTGCTCAGCTCGCGCCCCGCGGCGGGATCCGGGAACGGGCAGGCGGCGTAGGGCTGTTCGAACAGCCCGAGGCGGAACTTGAGCCGCAGCACCCGCCCGACGGCCCGGTCCAGATCCTCCTCGCTCACCAGCCCCCGCTCGACCGCCTCCTCCAGATGCGTGAAGCCCTCGTCCCACAGACTCAGGTCGACCCCGGCCCGCAGCGCGAGGGCGCCCGCGGTGACGGTGTCGCCGGTGATGCGGGCCAGCCGGTCCACGGCCAGTCCGTCCGCCATGACGAGCCCCTCGAAACCCCAGCGTTCGCGCAGCAGCCCGGTGAGCAGGGCGCGGTTGCCGGAGCAGGGCATCCCGTCGACCTCGTTGTAGGCGGCCATGACGGCGGCGGCTCCGGCCCGGACACCGGCGCGGGCGGCGGGGAGATGGATCTCGTGCAGTTCCCGGGGCCCGAGTTCGGACTCGGCGGAGTTGCGGCCGCCGACGGTTGCGCCCTGGCCTGCGAAGTGCTTGAGGACGACGGGGGCCCTGTCGGGGGCGAAGAGCCCGTCCGGCCCCTGTTGCCCCTGCATGCCGTGGACGAGGGCCTCGGTGAGCCGGGCGGCGAGGTAGGGGTCCTCGCCGAAGCACTCCTCGGTCCGGCCCCATCGCGGGTCCCGGGCGATGTCCAGGGCGGAGACCAGGGCGACATGACCGCCGCGGGCACGCAGTTCGGCCGCCGCATGGGCCGCTGCCCGCTCGTACAGCCCGGGGTCCCAGGTGGCGCCGACGGCCAGGTTGACGGGCAGGACGGTGCCGTCGAGGGCCATGTGGCCGTGCGGCACCTCCTCGACGAACAGGGCCGGGATGCCGAGCCGGCTGCGTTCGACGACATGGCGCTGGACGAGGTGGGCCAGTTCGGCACCGTCTTCGGCGCCGGAGCCGGTGGTGTGGTCGACGCCGGACCACGCGTCGGCGCGCAGCAGCCCGTAGAGAGCGCCGAGTCCGGCGAAGCGCTCCGTCTCGGCGTGGAGGGCCTCGGTGAGTTCGAAACCACCGCCGGCGGTGCGACGGTAGGCGTCCCAGCCGTACATCCGCTGGTTGAGCTGGCCGGCCTTCTCGCGCAGGGTCATCCGCGCGAGCAGATCGCCGACGCGGGCCTCGACGGGGGCCGTGGGGTCGCGGTAGAGGGGCGCGGTGACGGTCATGTGCGGCCCTCGTGGGCGAGGCGGGCCAGGGCGACGGCGCCCCGGCAGCCGTCGGGCACCCAGTCGAGGGTCAGGCCGAGGGCGTGCAGACGGGTTTCGAGGCGGGCGGTGAGGGGCCCTTCGGGCCCGAGCAGTCCGCCGGTGGCGACGATCCGCTCCCCGGGGCCGGGCTTTAGCGCCCGTACGGTCTCGGTGAGCCGGTCGGCCGCCTCGTCCAGGATGGCCAGGGCGACGGCGTCCCCGGCGGCCCGGGCCCCCTCGGCGACCAGGGGGGCGAGCCGTGCCAGCCGGATGGGCGGCTCGGCCATGACGGCGGGCAGCAGGTGCCGGCGGTAGGCCTCGCGGTGCGGGCGGGGCCAGGGGGTCTCGTCGTGGGGCGGGAGTGCGTGCCCGGCGGCGCCGGGGAGGTCGGCGCTGTCGCCGGCCTCGTACGGGGCGTCCTCCCCGAGCGGCCGGACCACGACACCGCCGGCCGGGGCGAGCGGCGGCCCGCCGGGCAACGCCTCCTCGGGCACACCCAGTTCCCTGCCGACCGCTCCGGCCAGCACCGTCGGCGCGCCCCTGCCGTCGGCCATCCGCAGCGCGGCCCGTACCGCGGCCCTGCCGATCCAGAAGCCGCTGCCGTCGTCGCCGAGGAGCCAGCCGTCTCCGTCCACGGTGGCGACCCCGCGGCGGCCGGTGATCCGCAGGGCGACCGCGCCTGTGCCGGCCACCAGCGCGAGTCCGTCGGCCGGGGCTCCCGGGGCGGAGGCGAAGGCCGCCTCGATGTCGCTGCCGACGACGGGCGGACCGGCGTCGATGCCCAGCCGGCGCAGGGCGGCGGTGAGGGCGGCCAGGGCGTTGCGCCGCCCCGGCTCGTCCTCGGCGGCGCCGGTCGCGCCTGCGAAACCGCCGGCCACGGCCACGACCCTGCCCCGGTCCGGCTCCGGCACGGCCTGGCCGACGGCTTCGGCGAGGTGCTCGGTGAGCCGCGGCACGGGAACGGTCAGGGCGTTGCCCGGCCCGGCCGCGCCCTCGCCAAGCGGACGTCCGTCGGCGGCGTCCGCCAGGACCGCCCGGGTCCGGGTGCCGCCCGCGTCGAGACCGACCACCAGGGTGGAGACGCCTCGACGTTCCTGGTTCAATTCATTACCCATCGCCGACTATGGTGATTGATGCATTCACCCAGGG
Source organism: Streptomyces sp. NPDC126510 (assembly GCF_040302345.1). Classification (NCBI taxonomy): domain Bacteria; kingdom Bacillati; phylum Actinomycetota; class Actinomycetes; order Kitasatosporales; family Streptomycetaceae; genus Streptomyces; species Streptomyces sp. NPDC126510. The sequence goes on from NZ_JBEORR010000001.1 coordinate 271,094, forward strand.
CAAGGCCCGACCCGAGGAGGATCCCATCCCTACGCTCCGCTTCGGCGTCAACTACACGCCCCGCCGCGGCTGGTTCCACGCCTGGCACGACTTCGACCCGGCGCACGCCCGCGAGGACCTGGAACAGATCGCCGCGCTGGGCCTGGACCACGTCCGGGTCTTCCACCTCTGGCCGCTGCTGCAGCCCAACCGCACCTTCATCCGCCCCGCGGCCGTGGACCAGCTGGGGCGCCTGGTGGACCTCGCGGCCGAGGCCGGGCTCGACGTCCTGGTGGACGGCGTGCAGGGCCATCTGTCCAGCTTCGACTTCTATCCGGAGTGGACCCGCAGCTGGCACCACCGGAACGTGTTCACCGACCCGGAGGCCGTCGCCGCCCAGGCCGAGCTGATGCGGACCCTCGGCCGCGCCCTGGCCGGCCGCCCCAACCTCGTCGGTCTCCAGCTCGGCAACGAGCTCAACAACCTCGTCGAGCACAACCCCGTGACCGCGGACGAGGTGGACCTCTACCTCGACACGCTGCTGGCCGCTGCCCGTGAGCACCTGCCCCCGGGGCGGCTCGCGACCCACTCCGCGTACGACGCGGCCTGGTACGGCGACGACCATCCGTTCACCCCCGAGGCCTCGGCCCGCAAGGGCGACGTCACCACCGTCCACCCCTGGGTGTTCTCCGGCGACTGTGCCCGCCGCTACGGCCCCCGCTCCCCGCAGGTGCTGCATCTCGCCGAGTACGGCACGGAGCTCGCCAAGGCCTACGCCGAGGACCCGGCCCGCCCGGTCTGGGTCCAGGAGACCGGCGCCCCGGAACCGCACATCCCGGCGGCGGACGCCCCGGACTTCGCGCGGGCGACCGTGCGGAACGCGGCCGGGTGTGCGGGACTGTGGGGTGTGACCTGGTGGTGCTCCCACGACGTGGACCGCGCTCTCGCCGACTACCCGGAACTGGAGTACACACTGGGCCTGTTCGACTCGCGGGGCCGCGCCAAGCCGATCGCGGCCGCCCTGGCCGAGACCGTCGCCGAGGTCCGCGCGGGACACCACCCGGTCCGGGCTCGCGAGACGGCCCTGCTCCTCGACTGCACACCGTCCACCCGTTCCGTCTCCGGCCCGGGTGGCGCGTTCTTCGAGGCGTGGATGGGACTGCGCGCGGCGGGTGATCACCCCGCGGTGGTCCTGGCCGGGCGGGCGGACGACGCCGGCCACCTGGCGGCGCGCGGCATCAAGGAGGTCGTACGCGTTCCGTGAGGCCGCAGGGCGCCGTGAAGCCGATGGGCGCAGTAAGGACGTAGGGCGCCGTGAAGCCGATGGCGCCGTAAGGGCGCGGGGCGTGAGGGCGTACCAGGGCGGCCGTGGGCGTACGGGGCCGTGAGCGCTCAGCCGCCCGCCAGCACCTCGGCGACCGCCCGAAGGTTCACCCGCCCCCGCCCGTAGGAGCAGAGCGCGCCGCCCTCCGGCAGCCCGGTGTCGACCCGTACGGCATCGGGCCGCCGGGCCAGCAGGGCGGCGCGCAGCCGCTGCTGCCAGGGGTGCAGTCCGGCGTCGCAGGTGGCGACGACCAGGGGCGCGTCACCGCAGGCGCGCAGGATCTCCTCCTGGACGGCGGCCGGGTCCGCCGGCTCCCCGGGGACCGCGGTGCCCGTGGCCGTGGGGTCGACCGCGCGCACCTCTGTCAGCAGGTCCTCGCCACCCCAGTTGAGCGCGGGGTGCGGCGGCGGGAACAGGTCGGCGACATGGGCACCCCGCACGGTCTGCGGCACCGGCCGGGACCGGACGGCCCTACGGGCCGCCTCGAGACCGGCCCCCGCGTCCCAGCCGCCGACCGGCCCGGCCGGAGCGGCGTACCGTTCGGCCAGCCGCCGCACCCGCCCGGCGGCCTCCCGCACCCGCTCCTCGGGCAGCACCCCGGAGGCCAGCGCGCCGAGCACCGCGTCCCGGCAGTCCAGGGTGACCTCGAGCTCCGGCACGGCCACGACGACCTGGTCGGCACCGGCCGCGAGGGCGATCCGTGCCCCGGCGGCCTCGCCGTAGCGGTCGGAGATCGCCTTCATCTCCAGCGCGTCGCTGACCAGGACCCCGCCGAAGTCCAGCTCGTGCCGGAGCAGATCGCCCAGGATGCGGCGGCTCAGGGTGGCGGGCCGCTCCGGGTCCAGTTCCGGGAACACGACGTGTGCGCTCATGATCATCGGCACGCCCGCCGCGACGGCCGCACGGAACGGTTCGAGATCGGCCCGCAGCTCCCCGCGCGGCCGCGGGTCGACGGCGATGCCGTGGTGGCTGTCGGTCTCGGTGCCGCCGTGGCCGGGGAAGTGTTTGGCGCAGGAGGCTATGCCGCGCCGCTCGGTGGCGGTGATCCAGGCCCGCAGATGCCGGGCGGCGAGCGCGGGCTCAGCACCGAAGGCCCGGGTGCGCACGATCGGGTTGCCCGGATGGTGCTGGAGGTCGGCGACCGGGGCGTAGGAGACGGTGATGCCGAGGGTGGCCAGGTGCCCGGCGAGCGCGTCGGCGCAGCGAGCGGTGAGGGCCGGGTCGTCGACGACGCCGAGGGCGTAACCGCCGGGGACGTCCGGTGCGTCCGCGCTCACCAGGTGGCCGATGCCGCCGCCCTCGTTGTCGATGCCCACCAGCAGATCGGGCCGCAGGGACCGCAGTGCGTCGGTGAGCCCTCGGACCTGCTCCGCGTCGCGCACGTTCCGGGTGAAGAGGATGACCCCGCCGAGGCCCCGGTCGATGAGCCGCTTGAGCGGGTCGGGCACGGTCGTGGTGCCGGCGAAACCGGCGACGAGACAACGGTGGGCGGCCTCGTCGAGGCCGAGGGGCAGGTGCACGGAGTGGGTCACCCCGGGAATACTCTGGCTCGATCAACCAAATGTCAACATCGTGATGGATCGTCCATTCAGGGGTGGCCGTCGGCGAGGAACCGAATCGAGGGCCCGGCGCCGGCGAAGAGGCGAATCGCTCCCGGAGTTCGTTCGTCACCCACTCGCACCCCACCGGCAACGGTTAGTCTCATGGGTCACCGAAGGTTAACGGGGGGTTGCCCATGGTGAAGGACCATCGCACGCCGCCGGACTGCCCGGGGGGCCACGACGGCATGCCGGAGAGCGACGCCGGGCGCCATCTCCAGAACCAGCTCGAAATCCTTATCCAGGACTTCCGCAGGAGCACCGAACCGCCGATGCCGGTGTTCGTCGTACACGCCCAGGAGGGCCGGGACGACGACGCGGTGGCCGGGCTGGTCCGGCAGCTGCACGCGGGCCAGGAGGCGCACGGCACGCGCTGCGCGGTCACGCAGGACGCCTACGAGGGCGCCACGGAGGTACGCCGGGCCGCGGCCCTGGTCCGGGCGTTGAGCGACCCGCGGAAGTGGGGCGGCCCGAAGGCGCTCTACCGGCGCTACGCGTTCCCGCGGCTGCGGCTGGTGCACGCCATCGACGACGCGGTCGCGGCGCTCGGCGACAGCTGGCCGGCGCCCACCCCGGGCAGCCCCGAGGCGGGGCAGGACCAGCGGCTGCGCCTGCTGAACGAGCTGGCGCAGCAGCGCTGGCGGCCGAAGCACACCGCCCGCTGGCGTTCCGGCCTGCCGCTGTTCGACATGGCGCACATCCTCCCGGCGAGCCTCGTGACCGTCCTCGCCGCGCTCCTCGCCCGCAGCGAGTGGTACGTCGCGGTCGGCGCCGGCCTCGTCTTCCTGCTGCTGCTGACCGTCCTCAACTACGTCCTGCCGGGCCGTGCCCCGATCTTCCTGTGGCTGCGCCGGGAGAGCCGCTGGTTCATGACGACGACGTTCCTCAGGGCGGCGGACCAGGAGGAGTCCACCGAGGTGTCGCTGCTGCGGCCGGTCCGCTCCTGGAAGGCGATCGCGGCCCGGGCCTACGACGTGGCGGAGGCGCTCACGGCGGGCGGCGACTTCCACCTCCAGCTGTGCGTGCTGGCGCTGCGCGAGGACCTGCGGGACAACCACCGCCGCTGGAGCTGGGACCTGCGCGGCTTCAAACGGCCGCGTCCGCCGATGCTGTTCCTGCCGCACGCGGACGACCGCAACGGCGGCATCGAGCTGATACGGGCCATCAGCGACGTCCGCAGCCGGCGCAGCGAGCTCGACCCGCTGCTCGTGGTGGCCGCGGTGCGCACGCAGGACGTGCCGCGCCTGGAGCGCAGTGTCGTCCAGGCTCCGCCCGCCCCGGACGCTACGCCCCCGACGTTCGGCGTCCGGTTGCGCACCTGGTACCAGGAGTGGGGCCGCAACCTGCGCGCCGAGCAGTCACCCAGCCGGGAGCGGTCCGTCCTGCCGTGGGTGATGAAGATCCCGCTGCCGCACGACCAGCTGGGCCCGCTCGAGGAGGGCCGCCACCATCTGCGGGCCTCCTCCCGGCCGACGCTCGCCCGGCTGGTGTGGGCCCTGCACACCCTGGTCCTGGTCATCGCCCTGCTCACCGCGGCCACCGTCATGCGGGCCGACGCCCTGCACGACCGGTACTGCTCGGCGTCCGTGCTGACCGCCAACCGGGACACCCGGCGCGAGGCGGCGCCGGGCGGCGGCACCGAGTGCATCGGCATCGCGACGCACGACGTCCGCTTCGCCGACTGGCTCCCCGCACCCGAGCCCGGCGACGACGTCAAGGCGCTCCAGACCGACGACGAGACGCCCTGGACGGTGGCCGACCTGGAGGACCGCATCGCCCGGCAGAACGCCGGCGTCCTCGCGGACCACCCCGGCAAGTACGTCACCGTCGTCTACGCCGGTCCGCTCAGCGCCGATGCCTCGGCCGGCTCCTCCCTCGTGAAGGGCGCCGAGGAACTGGCGGGCGTGTATCTGGCGCAGGCCGTCATCAACGAGAACTCCAGCGTGAAGCTGCGGGTCCTGATCGCCAACGGCGGCGTCGACTTGGGCCACCAGGAGGAGATGGCCGAGGCGATCGCCGCGTACGCCGCCCACGACCCGACCGTGGTGGGAGTCGTCGGCACCGGCCGCGACCTGAAGTCGAGCCGGGCGACGACCCGCACGCTGATGCGGGCCGGCCTGCCGGTCGTCTCCGGCACGAACTCCGCGACGTATCTGCCCCGCGAGTTCGCCAACTGGTTCAGCCTGGCCGCCACGGACGAGTGGCAGACCCGGCAACTCGGCCTGGTCGCCGCCCAGTTGCGCACACCCGGCCGACGGCAGTACGCCCTCGTCCTGGCCCGTGACACCGCGAAGACCGACGACCTCTACACCGACGAGCAGGCGCGCTACGGCCAGCGGATGCTGCGGCACCAGGGCTTCACCCTGCTCGAGCAGCGGCGCTACACCCTCAGTGGCGGCAAGCCCGAACTCCGCTCGCACGCCCAGGAGATCTGCCGGGGCGGCCGGGTGCCGTCCTTGGTCTACTTCGCGGGCCGGGTGGAGGACATCGATCCCCTGATGACCCAGCTGGGCACCGAGCCGGGCTGCGCGGACAAGCCCCTGGCCATCCTCACCGGCGACGACCTGTCCAAGGCCGACTTCGCCGGCGGCGGCCAGTCCGTCGCGCCGAAGGTCACGCTGTACCACGCGGCCCTCGCCGAGCTGGAGACGGCCGCCGAGAGGACGGCCTTCTACCTGGACGCCGCCCAGCACCTGCCCGGACTGCGGGGCCACCGCCTGCGCTACGACAGCCCCGCCCTGGTCAGCGGCCAGACAGCTCTCGCCCATGACGCGACCCGCGCCCTGTTCTGGGCGGCCACCCGCGACGACCGGCCGCAGAGCCGCGCCTCGACCTGGGTGAACCTGCGCAACGTCAGGATCGAGGGCATGGCCACCGGCACCATCGACTTCACCGGCGCCCCGCTCTACGGCGACCGCACCGGCCACAGCATCGTCCTCAAGCAGGTCAGCCGCGACAAGGACGGCACTTCCGACACCCACGTGCTGTGCAGTCGTACCGCGGGCGACACGAAGCGCCTCACACAGAAGGAGTGCCGGATCCGCTGAGCGCCGCCTCAGCCCTCGTCGGGGGCCAGCCGCAGCGCGATCGAGTTGATGCAGTACCGCTGGTCGGTGGGCGTGGGATACCCCTCGCCCTCGAAGACGTGCCCGAGGTGCGAGCCACAGCGTGCGCAGCGCACCTCGGTGCGCACCATGCCGTGCGAGCGGTCCTCGATCAGCTCCACGGCGTCGGTGTCCTTCGGGTCGAAGAAGGACGGCCAGCCGCAGTGCGACTCGAACTTGGTGTCCGAGGTGAACAGGTCCGCTCCGCAGGCGCGGCAGGAGTAGACGCCCCGGGTCTTGGTGTCGGTGTACTCACCGGTGAAGGCGGGCTCCGTGGCCGCCTGGCGCAGCACCGCGTACTCGCCCGGGCTCAGCTCCACGCGCCACTGCTCGTCCGGCTTCTCGACGTCGTACGGCATGAGCCTCCAGCCCCTCAGTTCGACAGACGGTCCAGGATGTGCGGGCCGAGGTCGGTGACGTCGCCCGCTCCCATGGTGAGAACGAGATCCCCGGGCTTCGCCATTCCCGCGACGACCGACGGGACGTCGGCCTTGTCGTGCAGCGGCGTCACGTCGGCGCCCGCGGCCCGGGCCGCCTCGACGATCAGCTCGCTCGTGATACCCGGGATCGGGTCCTCGCGCGCCGGGTAGATGTCCAGCACGACGGAGGCGTCCGCGAGGGCCAGGGACCGGCCCATCTCCTTGCCGAGCTCCTGGGTCCGCGAGAAGAGGTGCGGCTGGAAGACGACCAGGATCCGGGCGTCACCGGCCGCCGCGCGCATGGCCTCCAGGTCGGCGGTCATCTCGGTGGGGTGGTGGGCGTAGGAGTCGATGACCTGGACGCCCGCGGCCTCGCCCTTCAGCTGGAGCCGCCGCTTCACGCCGGTGTAGGCGGCGATCGCCGGGGCCAGCTCGGCCGCCGGGACGCCGAGGGCCGCACCGGCCGCCAGCGCGGCGACCGCGTTGTGCGCGTAGTGCCGGCCGGGGACGGAGACCGCGAAGGTCAGCTCCTCGCCCTCCAGCACCACGGTGACCTCGCTCTTCAGCCCCTGCGGCACGACCGACAGGATGCGCACGCCGGCGTCCTCGGACTCGCCGTAGGTCACCACGCGCACACCGCGTCCGGCGACCCGGCGCGTCAGCTCCCGCGCACCCTCGTGGTCGGCGGCGATCACCAGCGTGCCGCCCTCGGTGATCCGGTCCACGAACGTCTCGAACGACTCGTAGATCTCGTCCATCGACGCGTAGTTGGCGTGGTGGTCGAGTTCGACGTTGAGGACGATCGCGACCTCGGGCGCGTACTTGTGGAAGCTGCGGTCCGACTCGTCCGCCTCGGCGACGAAGATCTCGCCCTCGCCGTGCAGCGCGTTGGAGCCGGGGGCGTCCAGGTCTCCGCCGATCGCGTACGAGGGCTTCAGGCCCAGCTCGCTCAGCGACACGGCCAGCATCGACGTCGTGGTCGTCTTGCCGTGCGTACCGGCGACGGCGATCGGCCGCAGCCCGTCCATCAGCGCCGCGAGCGCGTCGGACCGGTGCACGACGGGGACGCCGAGTTCGGCCGCGCGGGCCAGCTCGGGGTTGTCCTGCCGGATCGCCGACGACACGACCACACAGCTGGCGTCGTCGGCGAGATGCTCCGCGGCGTGCCCGATGTGCACGGTCGCGCCCAGCGCCCGCAGCGCCCCGGCCGTCGCCGACTCCTTGGCGTCACTGCCCGCGACCACGGCACCGCGCTGGGCGAGGATCTTCGCGATCCCGGACATTCCGGCCCCACCGATCCCGATGAAGTGCGGTCGGTCCATGGCGGGAGGAAGGCCGGCTGCCATGCGTGTCTCCAAGTTCGGGTGACGGGGGTTAGCGGGGCCAAGCCTATTGCGTGCGCAGGGCCGGCCTGCCCATCAGGGGCGCGGGGCTGTATCGATATGCGGCTCCGCCGCGTGGGCGCGAACGGCCACGAACGACCCGCACCCGGCAAACCCCGCGATCCACCCCTACGCCTTGCTGTGCGAGAACAGCTTCAGCACCGGGACCCCCACCTTGTGCCGGGCGCGCGAGGCCCAGTCCCGGTGGAAGAACTCCTCCACGTAGTGGGGGTCTGTCAGCACGATGACCTCGTCCGCGCCGACCTCCTCCACCAAGGACTTCAGCGCGTCCAGCGGATGGTCCTCGATCAGCCGCCCCTGCGCGGGGCTGCCCGAGGCGCGCAGCGCGGCGAGGGACACCTCCAGCGCCCGCTGCCCCACGCTGAGCGCCTCCTCACCCTCCGGGGTCTCGCCCTCGCGGACGGCCTCGTCCAGTTCGCCGAGCGCCACGTCGTCGATGGCCCGCAGCAGGCGGTCCGCCTGCTCGCCGCGCGGCTGCAACAGCACCTCGAAAGAGACCTGCTCCTCACCGTGCAAGGTGGTGACGAACTCCACGTCGGCCGACGTCAGCGCCTTCTCGATCATCAATACGCTGGTGAACACCAGGCGCCCCTTCTGCTCCGGGGGCCCAGGGCCCCACTTCGCCGCAGGCCGGCCGCACCGGGCCCTGCGGAAACCATCCTTCACACAGGTACTGCCGGATCCAGTGTGCCCTCCGAAATCGAAACAGAACGGCCTATTCCGTCGATGAACGGACCGATGGCGGGTCCACCCCGCTGCCACGGCGTACCCGGCCGGCCGGATTTCCCGACCGCCTTGTACCCCGGGCCCGGCGTTTCAGTACGCGGCTCGGGCGCGCCCGTACCGCGTGAACAGGAAGCCGTCCTCCTCCAGCATCGACACCAGCCCGAAGCGGTGCGGGACGGTGACCGCCGGCCCTCCGGCGATGCGCTGCGCCTCGCCCGCCGTGAGCATCGGGGAGACGGTCAGGCACAGCTCGTCGAGCACGCCGGCCGCGACCATCTGCCCGAGCAGTCGCGGGCCGCCCTCGGTGAGCAGCCGGGTGTGGCCGAGGTCGGCGAGGGCCCGGACGGCCAGGGCGGGGTCCACGCCGATGCCGTCACCGGCGGTCACCACCCGGGCGCCCGCCTTCTCGGCGGCGGCGACGCGGTCCGCGGCGGCCGCGGCGCCCGTGAGGATCAGGGTGGGGACCAGGGGCGAGGTGAACAGCGGGAGCGAGAAGTCCAGGTCGAGACTGGCCGTGACGACGGCGATCGCCGGTGCGGGCCGCTGCCCGGCCGCCTCCCGCATCGCCGCGAAGTCCTCCCGCGCCCGTGCGGGCCGGTAACCCTCCTGCCGCACCGTCTCCGCGCCGACGACCACGACGTCGGCCAGCGCCCGCAGCGTGCCGAAGATCCGCATGTCGGTGGCACTGGAGATGGGCTGCGAACGGCCGTCGTGCTGGGCGGCCCCGTCCAGCGTGGACACCATGTTGGCGCGCAGCCACGGAACCGGCCCCCCGGGCCCGGGCTCCGGATAGGCGTACGCGGCGGCCAGCTCCGAGAGGCTCCACTCCCGGCCGGCGCCCTCGGCGGACGCGCCGCCCGGCACCGGAGCTGCTGTTTCATCGGTCACAGGGAACAGACGTCGCATGCCGTGCAGTGTTCCACGCGCCGTAGCATGGTGAACCGTGTCTTCTCCCCTGGCCCCCTCCGGTAGCGGCCCCATAACCGACCCGGCCCCGCTGTCCCTGTGCGCCCGTGAGCCGCACGTACCCGCGGACCGGCTGGTCGCCGAGATGGTGCCGCCGCCGCGGTTCGACTCGGTCCGCTTCAGCACGTACATCCCCGACCCGAACCAGCCCAGCCAGACCGAGGCCGTCCGGGTCCTGGAGGGTTTCGCGGCGGGCCTCGACTCGGGAGGATCGGCGGGAGCGGGCAAGCGGCGGCTGTTCGGTTTCGGCAGGGCGGCGAAGAAGGCCCCCGCCGGCCCGCGCGGCGTCTACCTCGACGGCGGCTACGGCGTCGGCAAGACCCACCTGCTGGCGTCCTTGTGGCATGCCACCCCGGCCGAGCCCGCGCTCAAGGCGTTCGGCACGTTCGTCGAGCTGACGAACCTGGTCGGCGCCCTCGGGTTCCAGCAGACCGTGCGGACGCTGTCCGGGCACCGCCTGCTGTGCATCGACGAGTTCGAGCTGGACGACCCGGGCGACACCGTCCTGGTCTCCACCCTGCTCGGCAAGCTGGTCGACGCGGGCGTGGCGCTCGCCGCCACGTCCAACACGCTGCCCGGCAAGCTCGGCGAGGGCCGGTTCGCCGCGGCCGACTTCCTGCGCGAGATCCAGGGCCTTTCGGCCCACTTCCGCGCCCTGCGCATCGACGGCGAGGACTACCGCCACCGCGGTCTGCCCGAGGCGCCGCCACCGTACTCCGATGAACAGGTGACCGACGCGGCGCACGCCACCGAGGGCGCCTCCCTTGACGCGTTCTCACCCCTCCTGGACCACCTGGCCCGCGTCCACCCCAGCCGGTACGGCGCTCTGACCGACGGGATCAGGGCCGTGTGCCTCACCGGTGTGCATCCGGTTCCCGACCAGTCGACGGCCCTCAGGCTGGTCGTACTCGCCGACCGGCTCTACGACCGCGAGGTGCCGGTGCTCGCCTCGGGCCTGCCCTTCGACCAGCTGTTCAGCGACGAGATGCTGAACGGCGGCTACCGCAAGAAGTACTTCCGAGCCATCTCCCGGCTCACCGCTCTCGCCCGCGACGCGGGTTCGCTGGCGGACCCCCGGTAACCACATCCCCATTACCGCGTCAACCGCCCTGCGGGTAGGGCTTGTTCAAGCCACCCCAACTGCGGTTTTCAGGCTCTCTTCAGCTTGAAACGTTAAGTTAACCCTGCAAACGACTTTGCAGGGTTAACGTGTTTCTTGACCGGCCGTTGACCAACTGTTGGTCCGCACTAGACGTGTGACGCACCGGAAGGGGGGCGCATGTACCGAGGTACGACGGCTCGGACCGTGGTTTCGATCCTCGCCGCCGTCCTGCTCGCCCTCCAGTTCTTCGCACCGACGGCGTCCTTCGCATCCGCGCATACGTACAGTCAATCCGAGGCCAAAGCTCAGCCCGGAACAAAGCCCTCCGGCACGTCCTCGCGCCCCGGCCACAAGCCCCTGGGGAAGGCGCTGCGCGACGAGACGGCCGCCTGTCGCGCCGGGCATCACGGGGACCCGACCGGCCCCCTGCGGACCCGCGACCGGTCCCACACCGCGGACCTCGCACCCGCGGGCCCCGAGCGGCCGCTGCAACGGCACATCCGGCCCACGGGACCCGACCAGGTCAGACCCGGCGCCGCGCACGACCGCACGTCGAGATCCTCGACGTCGCACACCCCGGCGGCACTTCAGGTCTTTCGCTGCTGAGCGGCAGAGCAGTTTCCCCCCACCCTTGTCATGCCCGTCCGACGCGCCCCCACTGCGCGCCAGGAGGAATCAACACACTCATGCAACCCCTCATCGACAACGCCCGCATCTTCGGACAGCGCCCTGAGGAGTTCGCCCACCTCGCCGAGGGCCAGTCCCCCGACGTCCTGTTCATCACCTGCTCCGACTCCAGGGTCGTACCGGCCCTGATCACGGGCGCCCGTCCCGGCGAGCTCTTCGAGCTGCGCACCGCGGGCAACGTCGTTCCCCCGCACTCCTTCGAGCACGCCACCTCGGAGGCGGCCACGATCGAGTACGCCGTGGAGGTCCTCGGCGTCAAGGAGATCGTGGTCTGCGGCCACTCGCACTGCGGCGCCGTCGGCGCGGTGGTACGCGGCGACGACCTCGCCGCGGTACCGGCGGTGCGCGACTGGCTCGCCCGCGCGGCCGACGAGCCCGCGTGCTCGGACCCGGCCGACCCGACGGTCACCGAAGCCGTGCAGAACCACGCACTCACCCAGGTGCTGCGGCTGCGGTCCTACCCCTGCGTCGAGCGCCGCCTGGCGGAGGGCCGCCTCGGCCTGCGCGCCTGGTTCTACGAAGTGCACACCGGCACCGTGCGCGAACACCGCGCGGACACCGACTCCTTCGAGAAGCTGTGAGGGCGACCATGACCAAGTTCCCTTACCTGAAGCAGGACTTCCTCGCCTCGATCGTCGTCTTCCTGGTCGCGGTCCCGCTGTGCGTCGGCGTGGCCGTCGCCTCCGGCGTTCCCGCGGAGCTGGGCCTCATCACGGGCATCGTGGGCGGACTCGTCACCGGGCTGATGCGCGGCAGCAGCCTTCAGGTGTCCGGTCCCGCCGCCGGACTCACCGTGCTGGTCTTCGAGGCCGTCAGCCAGTTCGGAGTGGCCACGCTCGGCGTGATCGTGCTGCTCGCCGGCCTGCTCCAGCTCGCCATGGGCTTCCTGGGGATCGGCCGCTGGTTCCGGGCGATATCCGTCTCCGTCGTCGAGGGCATGCTCTGCGGCATCGGACTGGTGATCATCGCCGGGCAGATCTACGCGGCGGCAGGCCTGAAGGCCCCGGAGTCCGGACTCGGCAAGATCGCCGGCCTGCCCGGGATGTTCGCCGACTCGCTCGGCAGCACCGAGGCCCTGACCTCCCTCGCGATCGGCGCGGGCACCATCGCCGTCATCGTGCTCTGGAAGAAGCTGCCGAAGGCGGTCCAGACGGTGCCCGGCGCCCTCGCAGCGGTCGTCCTGGCCACGGTCGCCACGCTCGCCTTCAGCCTGCCGGTCGCCACCGTCCAGGTGGAGGGTCTGCTCGGCGTCATCCAGCCGCCCGGGTCCGAGGCCTTCGGCGAACTGGCGAACCCGGCCATCTGGGGCACCATCATCGCCTTCGCACTGATCGCCTCCGCGGAGAGCCTGTTCAGTGCGGCAGCCGTGGACCGGCTGCACAACGGCCCGCGCACCGAGTACAACAAGGAGATGATCGCCCAGGGCGCGGGCAACACCCTGTGCGGTCTGCTCGGCGCGCTGCCGATGACCGCCGTCATCGTGCGCAGCTCCGCCAACGTCAACGCGGGCGCCAAGACCAAGGCCTCCCGAGTGCTGCACGGCGTGTGGCTGTTGCTGTTCGCCGCCGCGATGCCGTGGGCCCTGGCCCTGATCCCGATCCCCGCCCTCGCCGGCATCCTCGTGCACGCCGGCTGGAAGCTGATCCCGTTCGGCCAGATCACGGCGCTGTGGCGGGCCCACAAGGGTGAGGCGCTCATCCTGATCGTCACCGCGGTGTCGATCGTCGCGGTGAACATGTTCGAGGGTGTGCTCATCGGTCTGGCCCTGTCGGTCGTCAAGACCGCCTGGGAGGCGTCGCACATCAAGCTCGAGATCATCGACAAGGGCGCCGGCCCGATCCAGGCGTACCTGTCCGGCAACGCGACCTTCCTGCGGCTGCCGAAGATCCTCGACAGCCTGGAGGGCCTGCCGCAGGACCGCCCGGTCGAGCTGGACCTTTCGGGCCTGCACCACCTCGACCACGCCTGCCGGACGGCCCTGGAGAACTGGGCCGCACGCCACAGCGCGACCGGCACCGAACCGGTGAAGGTCACGGAGCCCGAGGCGGCTCCGGCGGAGAAGGTCACCGTCGCCTAGCCGGCGGACCGGATCACCCACCCCTTGGTCCGGGGCGCGCCGGCTGCGCGCCCCGGACCTAGTGCGTCCGCCCCGTTTCGGCCCGGCCCCCGGCCATGGCCCCACGCCCCGGTTCGGGCATATCGTTACAGAAACGGACGGATTCGGACCTCTGAGCCGGGAGGTCGGCATGGTCGAAGAACTGGTCGGCGTGGTGGCCGCGGTCGGGGCCGGGGCGCTGGTGTACGTGGCCTCCGCGGCACGGGTCGTCAAGCAGTACGAGCGCGGGGTCGTCTTCCGGCTCGGGCGTCTGCACGGGGACGTGCGGCGGCCCGGGTTCAACCTCGTGATCCCCGCGGTGGACCGGATGCGCAAGGTCAACCTGCAGATCGTGACCATGCCCATCCCCGCCCAGGAGGGCATCACCCGCGACAACGTGACCGTGCGGGTCGACGCCGTCGTCTACTTCAAGGTCGTGGACCCGTCGGCCGCGATCGTCAATGTCGAGGACTACCGCTTCGCCGTATCGCAGATGGCGCAGACCTCGCTGCGCTCGATCATCGGCAAGAGCGAGCTGGATGACCTGCTGTCCAACCGGGAGAAGCTCAACCAGGGCCTGGAGCTGATGATCGACAGCCCGGCCGTGGAGTGGGGCGTGACCATCGACCGTGTGGAGATCAAGGACGTCTCCCTGCCGGACACCATGAAGCGCTCCATGGCCCGCCAGGCGGAGGCCGACCGGGAGAGGCGGGCCCGGCTCATCAACGCCGACGCCGAGTACCAGGCCTCCAAGAAGCTGGCCCAGGCCGCCCACCAGATGGCCGACACGCCCTCGGCACTCCAGCTCCGGCTGCTGCAGACCGTCATGGCGGTGGCGGCGGAGAAGAACTCCACGCTCGTCCTGCCCATTCCGGTGGAGCTCCTGCGGTTCCTGGAGCGGGGCGCGCAGCCCGCGGCGGAGGGCGCGGGACGGCCGAGGGACGCGAGGGACGAGAGGGACATGGGGGACGCGAGGGACGCGGAGACTGCGGACCGCGCGCAGACGACGGACCGCGCGGAGATCGAGGAGCGTGCGGTCGACCTGACGGAGCAGCGCGCCGTCGACCTGACGGAGCAGGCCGGGGAGGCCATGGAGCGGCTGCGGCGGGCCGTGGAGCAGTGACGCGCGCTACGCGCGTGGTTCCCGCGGCCCGCACCAGGTGATAGACACAGCGGGATCACTGTTCCTGTCCGCCAGCAGGAAGGTTTCCCCATGACCGAATCCGGTCGCTTCGCCACCCGACGTCGGATGCTCGCCGGAACGGGCGCCCTGGGCGTCGGGATCGCGTTCTCCGGCGCCCTCTCCGAACTCTTCGCCGGCACCGCCGCCGCGCAGGACCTCGGCCGCACCGGCTACGGCCCGCTCGTCCCCGACCCGAAGGGCGTCCTCGACCTGCCGGAAGGGTTCCACTACCGGATCCTGTCCCGCGAGGGGGACGAACTCCGCTCCGGCGAGGGCAAGGTCCCCTCCAACCACGACGGCATGTCGGCCTTCGGGGGCAGAGGCGGCCGGGTCCACCTGGTCCGCAACCACGAGAACCGTGTGAGCGGCAAGGTCCCGGTCCCGACCGTCGAGGGCCTCACCTACGACCCGGCCGGCAAGGGCGGCTGTACGGCGCTGACGCTGGACCCCCGGGGCAGGGTCCAGTCGGAGCGGGTCGCGATCGCCGGCACCGCGGTCAACTGCGCCGGCGGCCCCACCCCTTGGAACACCTGGCTGACCTGCGAGGAGACCGAGGACCGGGCCGGCACCAACGGCTACACCAAGGACCACGGCTTCATCTTCGAGGTCGACCCGGTCGATCCGCACCGCACCGGGGCCGTGCCGCTGACCGCGATGGGCCGCTTCGCGCACGAGGCGATCGCCGTCGACCCCCGGCGGGGCGTGGTGTACGAGACCGAGGACGCCTTCGAGAAGCCCTTCGGCCTCTTCTACCGCTTCCTGCCGAACCGGCCGCTGGGCGGCAGGGGTTCGCTGCGCGCGGGCGGCCGGCTCCAGGCCATGCGCGTGCCCGGTGTGCCGGACCTGTCCTCCATCCAGGAGGTCGGCGCCGAGTTCGACCACGTCGAGTGGGTGGACGTACCGGACCCGCAGGCGGCGCGGACGCCGATCCGGTTCCAGGACTTCGGCCGCGGGGGCATCACGCACGCGCAGAAGCTGGAGGGCTGCTACTGGGGCGGCCGCTCGGTGTACTTCGTGTCGTCGTTCGCGCGCCGGTCGGACGGTTCGGCCGCCGACCACTACGGGCAGGTCTGGCGCTACGACCCGGAGCGCCGCCGGCTCACCCTGGTGATCGTCTTCGGCCCGGACACCGATGTGCAGCTGCCGGGCGAGTCGCCGGACAACATCTGCCTGGCGGCCGGCGGCGGCCTCATGGTCTGCGAGGACGGCAACGGCGCCCAGCACGTCTACGGGGTCACCCGGCGCGGCGAGGTCTACGCGATGGCCCGCAACCGTCAGAACATCGGCACCGAGCAGGAGCCCGAATGGGGTGAGTTCGCCGGGGTGACGTTCTCCCCGGACGGAGACACGATGTACGTCAACTGCTACACGCCCGGCACCACGTTCGCGGTGACGGGCCCCTGGCGCCGCTAGCCGGCGCTCCGCTCCCGACCCGGGCGCCGGGTGCGAAGCCCGGCGCCCCGCCGGACCATCGAGGCACAGGACCGCGAAGGGGGCCCGGTGACACACAAGGACAGCACCTCCTTGCGGGAGCGGTTGCGCCTGCCCGCCGGTGAGCCGGTCGACCTGAGCCGGTACGACGCCGCCGCCACCCCCGCCGGTCCGCACGGCAAGGCGGCGGGCAAGGCCGCCACGACCCGGATCGGCGAGCGGCTGGCCGTCCTCCAGGAACGGCTGTGGGCGGCGAGCACCGGGGGCGACCGGCGCCGCGTGCTGCTGGTTCTGCAGGGCATGGACACCAGCGGCAAGGGCGGCACGGTCAAGCACGTCATCGGCCTGCTCAACCCGTCCGGCTGCCGGATCACCGCGTTCAAGGCACCCACCGCCGAGGAGCGCGCGCACCCCTTCCTGTGGCGCGTGGAGCAGGCGCTCCCGATCCGCGGCGAGCTGGGCATCTTCGACCGCTCCCACTACGAGGACGTGCTGGTCGCCCGCGTCCGGGAGCTCGCGCCCGCCCCCGAGGTCGCCCGGCGCTACGAGCAGATCAAACGCTTCGAGCGGTCCCTCACCGGCGACGGCGTGACCCTGATCAAGTGCTTCCTGCACATCTCCTACGAGGAGCAGCGGCGCCGGTTGCTCAAGCGCCTCGACAAACCGGAGAAGCGCTGGAAGTTCGCCGCTTCCGACATCGACGACCGCGCCCTGTGGCCGGCGTTCCAGGAGGCCTACGAGATCGCCCTCGAGCGCTGCGGCACCTCGGACGCGCCCTGGTACCTGATCCCGGCCGACCACAAGTGGTATCGCAACTGGGCGGTCAGCACGCTGCTCCTGGAGCACTTCGAGGAGCTGGATCCGCGGTACCCGGAGGCGGACTTCGACGTGGCCGAGTGCCGGAAGCGGCTGCTGGAGCAGCCCTGATCCGCCGTTCGGGCGGACGGCGGGGCGTCGGGACACTGAAGCCGCCGGACGGGGGTACTCGGCGGCTCATGAGCGAGAACCAGCAGGTCAGCAGCTCTTATTGGCTTCAGACGGCACCGGACGGCCGCCACCCGGCGCTGACGGAGGACCTGGACGTCGACGTGGCGGTGATCGGCGCCGGGATCGCCGGGCTGAGCACGGCGTGGGAGCTGACGCGGGCCGGGCGGAGCGTGGCCGTCCTGGAGGCCGGCCGGGTCGCCGCCGGCGTCACCGGACACACCACCGCCAAGGTCACCGCCTTGCACACGCTCGTCTACGACAAGCTGCGGCGCACCCGCGGCCCCGAGGGCGCACGGCTGTACGCGCGGTCCCAGTCGGAGGCGATCGAGCACGCGGCCCGGGTGGCCGAGGAGTTGGGCGTCGACTGCGAGTGGGAGACGAGGAGCGCCTACACCTACGCCCGTGACACCGGCCGCGTGGAGGAGCTGCGCGCCGAGGCCCGGGCCGCGGCCGAGGCCGGGCTGCCCGCGTCGTTCGTGACGGAGACCGGGCTGCCCTTCCCGGTGGCGGGCGCCGTCGAGGTCACCGGGCAGGCGCAGTTCCACCCCCGCAAGTACCTGCTGGCCCTCGCCGCCGACCTGGTCGAGCGCGGCGGGCGGATCCACGAGGACACCACCGTCCTCGGCCTGGACGAGGGCGAGCCGTGCAGGCTGTCGACGACGACCGGCGCGACGGTCCGGGCCCGGGACGTCGTCGTCGCGACGCACTACCCGATCTTCGACCGTGCCCTGCTGTTCGCCCGCCTCTCCACACGCCGCGAGCTGGTCGTCGCCGGCACGATCCCCGCGGACCAGGACCCGGACGGCATGTTCATCACGCCCGACGAGGACACCCGCTCGGTGCGCACCGCGCCCCACGAGGACGGCCGGCGGCTGCTCATCGTCACCGGTGAGCACTTCACGCCGGGCACGGGCGACCCGCGGGCCCGTTTCGAACGCCTCACCGCCTGGGCCACCGGCCACTTCCCGGACCTGGAGGTCACCCACCGGTGGGCGACCCAGGACACCGAACCCACGGACACGGTGCCGATGATCGGCCCCCTGCACCCGGGCGCCCGCCACACGTACGTGGCCACCGGCTTCGGCGGCTGGGGCATGACCGGCGGCATCATGGCGGGCCGGCTGCTGACCGCGCAGATCACCGGCGAGGAGTGCGAGTGGAGTGCGCTGTACGACCCGCGCCGGGTCATGCCCGCGCTGCGTGAGGCGCCGGCGTTCCTCAAGACGCAGGCCAAGGTCGCCGGGCACTTCGTGGGAGACCGGCTGCGGCCTTCCCCGCCGGTGGAATCCCTGCCGCCCGGCGAGGGCGCCGTGGTCCGTGCGGACGGTCACCGCGTCGCTGTGTACCGGGACGACGACGGCGGGCTGCACGCCGTCTCCGCCCGCTGCACCCACCTGGGCTGCCTCGTCGACTTCAACGCGGCCGAACGCGCCTGGGAGTGCCCCTGCCACGGGTCCCGTTTCGACACGGACGGCAAGGTGATCCAGGGCCCGGCGACCAAGCCGCTGGAGCAGCGGGACCTCTGACGGTCCGCCCCCGGCCTACGCTGGGCGTATGAGCGAGGACGACTACTGCCTGATCGACGCGACCAGGCCGCCCCGGGCGGACGGACCGCCGTACGCGGAGTGCGTGCTGTGCCGGGAGCCGACGGAGTACCCCGAGTCGTACAAGGGCATCACGCTCTGCCCCGCCTGCGAGTGGCAGGAGGCGCAGCGCACGGCCTGTTCAGGGTGACCTGCGGGAGGCGAGAGCACCGGCCAGGGCCAGCGCCCCGGCCGTGACCAGGGCTGCCGCGCCCAGGGGCAGCAGCGGCAGCGGGACGGTGCCCCGCTGCGACCCGGTGACCAGGCCCCGCACGGCCGCCTGGGCCGGTGAGCCGGTGGCCACCAGCGACAGCAGCGCCGCGAGGAGCAGGGCGGGAACCGCCCGGCCCGGCGACCGCAGCAGGGGCCGGCTGGTGAGCGCGCCGACGGCGGTGCCGAGCAGGGCGCAGGCCAGGGTCGCGAGCAGCCCGGCACCGCAGGCGGCCGGGAGCGGCACCCGGGTGCGGTGGTCGGAGGTGACCGGGTCGCTGAGCAGCGTCACGACGAAGGTCGCGAGCGTGCCGAGCGCCGCCGCACCGGCCAGGGCCACCAGCAGAGCGGCCACATGAGCCCGCGCGGGCCCGGCGGCCGCCGCCACGCATCCGCGTGCGGCGTCGGGTTCGCCCGTGACGCAGAGCCGCGCCAGCCACGCGGCGACGGGCAGCAGGGCTGCTGCCGTGTACCCGAGCGAGTCGAGCACCGGCTGCCCGGCCTGGATGCTGATCGCGAGGAAGGCCGCGTACAGCAGGAATGGCTGCAGCCAGCGCTGCGAGCGCATCAGCAGGGCGGCGTGGTAGCGCGTCAGGGCGGTCATCGGCGGCTCCTGTGGGCGATGTCCCGGGGGTCGACGCACCGGGCGTCCCGCACCCCGACAACAGCCGGCGGCGGTTCTCTGCGGCAGTCTCCCGATGCCGTACACCGAGGGCCCCACACCCCGACGACAACCGGCGACGACCCTCTGCGGCAGGCCGGGGTCGCTCCGCGGGCGGTCACCCCTGCCTCCCCGGGGCGGCCGTCCGCCGTGTCAC
This sequence comes from Streptomyces sp. NPDC126510, assembly GCF_040302345.1. Classification (NCBI taxonomy): domain Bacteria; kingdom Bacillati; phylum Actinomycetota; class Actinomycetes; order Kitasatosporales; family Streptomycetaceae; genus Streptomyces; species Streptomyces sp. NPDC126510. The sequence continues at coordinate 290,709 of NZ_JBEORR010000001.1, forward strand.
GCTCACCACGTGCCAGGGCGGGCGGGCCGCAAGCAGGGTGCGGAGCAGGACGTCGGAGTGCGGGGCGGGGACGGACAGACGATAGGTGCCGGGGCCGCTCTCCTCGGCTGAGGTGACCGTCCGGCGCACCTCCTCCGGCAGCCGCCCGTCCGGCGGGCCCTGCGCCTCGACCAGCACCTGCGGACCGGACGCTACCGCGCCCTGCGCGGGCTCCTGCCGGACGACGCCCGCGTCGCGCACGACGTACGTCGCGTCGGGCAGGCCGGCGAGGCGGCGCGGGTCGTGGTCGACGAAGACCACCGAGCCGCCGGCCGCCGTGCGTTCGGCTACCGCGCGCTCCAACTCGGCGCGGGCGGCGGTGTCCAGGCCGGTCCACGCCTCGTCCAGCACCAGCAGCTCGGGCTCCCCCAGCAGGGCCTGGGCGACCGCGACCTTCTGACTGCTGCCCTTCGACAACCGGGCCATCGGCGTCTCGGCGTACGCGAGGGCCCCGAGGCGCGCCAGCCACTCCCCTGCGGCCCGGGCCGCCGCCGCCCGGGTCAGGCCGTGCACGGTGCCGAGGTGGGTGAGGTAGCCGGCGGCGGTGAAGGGCAGGGCCGGCGGAAACCGCTCGGGGACGTAGGCCGTGCGCGGCCGGCCGGTGATGCGGCCCTCGCTCGGCGCATCGATGCCGACGAGCAGCCGCAGCAGCGTGGACTTGCCGCTGCCGTTGGCGCCCTCGACGCGGACGAGCCGGCCGGGGGCCACCGCCAGGTCGATTCCGCGCAGCACCCAGGGGCCCCGCAGACCGTAGCGGCGGCCCACGTCGCGCAGGCACAGGTCGGGTCGCATGCGGCCATCCTGCACGATCTTCCGGCTGGCACACTGGGGTTCGTGAGCGAAGACCCGACGCCCGTGAGCGAGAGTGCCAGTCCCTTCCGGTCCGAGCCCTCGGCGCGCGACGAGGCACCGCAGTTCGTGCTGCCGCTCGTCGTGCGGATCGAACGGGCGGACCCGCCGGCGCGCACGGACGCACTGGAGACGGCCGCGCGGGCGGTGCTGACGATCCTGGCCGACGAGCGGTCGGCCGGCGAGGGCGAGTGGGCCGGGGCGATGCGGGACTGGCAGGACGCCAGGATCCGCAAGGTCGTGCGGCGGGCGCGCGGCGCCGAGTGGCGGCGGGCCGAGGCGCTGCCCGGCATCACGGTCACCGGCAAGGCCGCCGAGGTGCGGGTCTTCCCGCCCGTCCCGCTGGACGGCTGGCCCAAGGACCTGGCCAGGCTCCAGGTCTCCGGCACCGACCTGGACGACCCGCAGCCGCCGGTGGACGCGGACCCGTCCGCCCCCGTGCTGTGGCTGAACCCGGACCTCGGCATGTCGGCGGGCAAGGCCATGGCGCAGGCCGGGCACGCCGCCCAACTGGCCTGGTGGGAGCTGCCCGACGAGGAGCGGGCCGCCTGGCGCGACGCGGGTTTCCCGCTCGCCGTCCGGACGGCCGGCGCGGCCCGCTGGCCCGGACTCACCGGCAGTGGGCTGCCGTTGGTGCGCGACGCGGGGTTCACGGAGATCGCGCCCGGCTCGTGCACGGTGGCCGCGGACCACCCGGCGCTGCGCCGACGGCCGCACGGGACCGGCCGCGCGGCACCCACCCGTTCGGAGTAGCCGCGGGCGCGGCGGCCTGGGACGAGTGCTCCAGTGGGGTTACCAGCCGACCGACTCCAGGAGGCAGCCATGACCAGCGCCGCGCCCCCTCCCCCCGCCCCGCCCGCCCCCGGCGGCCGGATGCCCGACGGCTCCGGCGCGGGCGGTTCCGGCGATCCGTGGGCGGCCGGGGGACTCGCTCTCGGTGGCATCCTGATGGTCGTCTACGGCCTCTTCGCGGTGCTCCAGGGCATCGCGGCGATCGCCGGCGACGAGGTGTACACGAGCTTCGGCCAGTACTCCTTCGCGTTCGACCTGACCGCGTGGGGCTGGATCCACGTGATCGTCGGGGTGCTCGTGGTGGCCGCCGGGCTCGGTCTGTTCGCCGGAGCCGCCTGGGCCCGGGTCGTGAGCGCGGTCGTGGTCGGCCTGGCGCTCATCGCGAACTTCCTCTGGCTGCCGTACCAGCCGTTCTGGTCGATCATCATGATCGTGACCGGCCTGTTCGTCCTCTGGTCGGTGTTCAACTACCGCTCCTCCCGTCCGGTGTAGAGCCCCGGTCAGGGCGGCGGGCGCCGCTCGCGCTCCGCGACCACCGCGTGCATCCGGCGCGTCAGCGCGGTGGCCGCCGCCGTGAGGAACACGAAGGTGTAGACGATCTGGACGACGGTCACCATGCGGGCCTCCTGCCCGCGCGGGGTGATGTCGCCGTAGCCGACGGTCGCGAGCGTGACGACGGTGAAGTACAGCGCGTCGACCCGGGTGCGCAGGCCGGTGAACTGACCCGGCTGCTGCGCGAGGGCGTAGTACCCGGACGAGAAGACCAGCACGGCCAGGCACATCAGCAGGGAGATCATGATGCCCGACCGGGCCTGCGGCTTCTCCAGCACGACGTCGCGCACGTGGCGCAGCAGCAGTGCGGCGACGAGCGTCAGGCACAGCACGAACAGCGGCCAGCCCAGCCAGGGGCGGTCGGCGCCCAGGCCCTCCAGCGGCAGCAGGAAGTAGGCCGTGCCGCCCGCCAGGAGCACCGCTCCGGCCCCGATCCGCAGCCGGCGGACGGCCGCCTCCCCGAACTCCTTCTCCCGCCTCCGCGCGGGGCGGTGGGGCTGCTCGCTGCCTTCGGGCATAGGTCCGGTCTACGACGGATCGGGACGGGACGCGACCCTTGCGCCTCCGTCAGTGGGGACGACGGCCGGGCCCCCGAACCTCAAATGTTGCTCTGAAGGCGGGCCGTGCGGGGTTCGGGGGCGAGCGGCTGGGCCATACCCCCCTCACGTTCGAGGAACGGGCCGGGTGGAGGAGGGGACGATGGAGCGACTGGGGACGGGCATCGGGTGGCGACCGGAGATCGCGGACGCCGTGGAGCGCATGCCGGGCATCGACTGGGTCGAGGCGGTGGCCGAGAACGTCTGCCCCGGGCACCTGCCCGACTCCCTGCGGCGGCTGCGTGAGCGCGGCGTCACCGTGGTGCCGCACGGCGTCTCGCTCGGCCTCGGCGGCGCGGACCGGCCCGACGCCGGACGGCTGACCGCACTGGCCGAGCGCGCGGAGGCCCTGGGCTCCCCGCTGGTCACCGAGCACATCGCGTTCGTACGGGCGGGTGGGCCGCTGACCGTCTCCCCGCACCTGGAGGCGGGCCATCTGCTGCCGGTGCCGCGGACCCGGGACGCCCTGGACGTCCTGTGCGAGAACGTGCGCATCGCCCAGGACGCGCTTCCGGTGCCGCTGGCCGTCGAGAACATCGCCGCACTGGTCTGCTGGCCGGGCGAGGAGATGACGGAGGGCCAGTTCCTGTACGACCTCGCCGACCGCACGGGCGTTCGTCTCCTCATCGACGTGGCCAACCTGCACACCAACCACGTCAACCGCGGCGAGGACCCGTCCAAGGCCCTCGCCGAACTGCCCCTGGAGGCCATCGCCTATGTCCACGTCGCCGGCGGCTTCGAACGCGACGGCGTCTGGCACGACAGCCACGCCCACCCCGTCCCCCGGCCGGTGCTCGACATCCTGACGGACCTCGCCTCCCGCGTCAGTCCTCCGGGCGTCCTCCTGGAACGGGACGAGAACTTCCCGGAACCGGCGGAACTGGAAGCCGAGTTGACCACGATCCACCGCGCGCTGGAGGCGGGGGCGGTCGAACGCGTGAAGACAGAGCTCCGCTCGGCCGCCGACAACGCCGTGCGGCGGGCGGGAACCGGAGCGGTCGGTGACGAACCGCTGCTCACGGCGACCGCCGCCGGGCGGCGGGAAGCGACCGCGGGCCGCGGCGGTGAGCTGCCCCCGGCAGCCGACGCCGGAGCGCGGGTAGCCGCTTCCGGCGGAAACCGTGCCGTGTGGCACGGCCATGAGACCGGGGCGGCCGGGGCGACACGGGGCGTCTCCGGCCTGCCCCATCCAGAAGGGGACGCCGACGCCCGGCAGCGGCTCGGGCTGGCGCAGGCCGCGTTGCTGTCGGCGCTGGTCGCGGGCACGCCCGTGCCCGAGGGGTTCGACCGGGTGCGGATCGGTGTCCAGGCGCGGGCGCTCGCCGCGAAGCGGGCGGACGTCGTGGCGAAGGTCGCTCCCGAGTTGCCGGTGATCCTCGGGGACGGGTACCGCACGGCGTTCCTCGGCTACGCCCAGGCCCGCCCGATGACCGCCGGGTACCGGCGCGACGCCCTCACCTTCGCCGAGCACCTGCTGTCCGCCGGGCTCCCCGGGGACGCGCGGGCGCGGCGGGAGCTGCGGGAATGGTGGCTGGAGCGGTCGGGCCCGGCACCGCGCTCCCGGCGGCCCGGCCACCGCCTCGCCGGCGCCACGCGCAGGGTGCTGCTGCGGCGTTGACGGGTGAGGAGCCCGGCGCGGCCCTCACCCCTCGTCTCACTCCTGCCGGGTTCCGGGCGGAGGCCCCCCGCGCATCGCACCGGCCTTCTCCGGCACGGCGTCTCCCGCCGGGGCGTCACCGCGGCCGTAGTGGTGCGTGGTGAACATGTAGAGCAGGCCGGTGCCCAGCACCACGCCGCCGCACAACAGGACGATCCAGTTCTCCCACCAGGACTTCTCCGGGGTGCGGGCCCAGCAGATGTTGATGATGGCGAGGATGCCGTAGACCAGCGCCGCGACGTTCACCGTGAGGCCCCAGCGGCCCAGGGTGAACTCCCCCGCCGGGCGCCAGCCCTTGAGCCGGGCACGCAGTGCGGCCAGGACCACCATCTGGAACGAGCCGTAGATGCCGAGGATCGCGAACGAGACGATGTTGGTGAGGGCGTCCTCGGAGAGCAGCGACGCGAAGGCGATGACCAGCGGCACCGCCGCGGAGACGAACAGCGCCCAGCTCGGCACCGCACGGGCGTGGACGAACCGCCGCAGCAGCGCGTGTCCGACGATCATCTCGTCCCGGGCGTAGGAGTAGATGAGCCGCCCGGCCGCGGCCTGGAGGCTGATCGTGCAGGACAGGAAGGAGATCAGCACCACGGCCATCACCATCCGCGCCCCGGTCTCGCCCATGGCGTCGTACAGCACGTCCACCACCGGGTCGGCCTGTTCGCCCGAGATGATCGCGTTGAAGTCCGTGACCGACAGCAGCAGCGACATACAGGTGAACGTGGCCGCCGCGCCGCCGATGTAGATGGTGCGGCGCATCGCGCGGGGGATGACCCGGCCCGGGTGGGCGACCTCCTCGGCGGTGTCGCCGCACGCCTCGAAGCCGTAGTACTGGTAGAGGCCGATGATGCCGGCTGCCAGGAACGCCGGCAGGTAGGAGCCGTCTCCCCCGGTGCCGTAGGTGTCGAAGATGACGCCAAGGCCCTGGTGACGGTGGGTGGCCAGCAGGTAGACGCCGACCACGAGGGCTCCGATGAGCTCGCCGGCGAAGCCGATGAGCGCCGCCGTCGACAGGGCCTTGGTGCCCATGTAGTTGATGAGGATGGCGACGACGATGAGCACGGCGGTGCACAGCACGGTGGTGTGCACGGTGGCTCTGAAGCCGAAGAGGATGGCGATGTAGGGGCCGGCGCCGTAGGCGACGGAGGTGATGGTCACCAGCAGCGCCCACATGTACACCCAGCCGGTCATCCACGCCCAGCGCTTGCCCCACAGCCGCCGGGCCCAGGGGTAGACACCGCCCGCGATCGGGTACTGGGCGACGATCTCGCCGAAGATCAGCGCGACAAGGAACTGGCCGCAGCCGGCGACCAGGAACGCCCAGATCATCGGCGGTCCGCCGTCGGCGATCGCGATGCCGAAGAGGGTGTAGGTGCCCACCACCGGGGAGAGGTAGGTGAAGCCGAGGGCGAAGTTGGCCCAAGGGCTCATGTCCTTGCGGAACTCGGAGCCCGGCTCTCCCGAGGGGGCGCCGGACGCCGGTGCGGGAGGCTGTGTACCGGTCACTGCTGGGACCTCCGAGCCGCGGTGATCAGGTCGGCGGCCCGTTCGGCGGCGAGCAGCACGGTCACCATCGGGTTGATGGTGGGCATCGTCGGGAACACCGACGCGTCGACGATCCGCACGCCGTCGAAGCCGCGCAGTCTCAGCTCGGGGTCGCAGACGGCCATGGGGTCGTCCGCGGCGCCCATGCGGCAGGTGCCGGCCGGGTGGTAGACGGTGTGGGCCGCCCGGCGGCCGTACTCCGACAGGTCGGCGTCGGACACGACGTCCGGGCCGGGCGCGACCTCGCGGACCAGCCAGTCGCGCAGCGGGTCGGTCGCGGCGACCTCGCGCGCCACCTTCAGGCCGTCCACGATGGTGCGCTCGTCGTGGCCCTCGGGGTCGGTGAAGTACCGGAAGTCCAGGGCGGGGTGCTCGGCGGGGTTGTTGCTGCGCAGCCACATGCGGCCGGTGGAGCGGGCCCGCGGCACGTTCGGCGTCATGCACACCCCGTGCCGCGGGACGGGGTAGCCGAGGCGCTCGGTGTTGACGGTGAACGGCACCTGGTAGAAGTGGAACATCAGGTCGGGGCGCGGCTGGCCCTTGTCGCGGCGCAGGAACAGGCCGGCGTCGGAGTCCATCGCGGAGTTGGGCGGCAGCGGCCCCGCGGTCTCCCAGACGATCACGGACTCGGGGTGGTCCAGGAGGTTCTCCCCGACGCCGGGCAGGTCGGCCCGTACCGCGATGCCCAGGGCGCGCAGGTCGTCGGCCTGTCCGATGCCGGAGAGCATCAGCAGACGCGGGGTGTCGATGGCGCCCGCGCACAGCAGGAGTTCGCGCTCGGCGCGCACGGTGGCGGGTTCGCCGTCGGCGCCCCGGACCGCGACCCGGGTCAGCCGGCCGGACTCGTCGGGGATCAGCCGGTGGGCCCAGGTCTCCAGCTTCAGCGTGAGGTTGGGCCGGTCCAGCACCGGGTGGAGGTACGCGACGGACGCGGAGGAGCGCAGGTTGCCCTCCGGCTGGTAGGCCAGCGAGAAGAAGCCGGTGCCGTCGGTGAAGGGTTCGGCGTTGAAGTCGTCGACGACGGGGACGCCGAGGGCGCGGGAGGCGGCGGTGACGAAGTCCTCGGCGATGGGATTGCGGTCGGCTTCGGCCACCGGGACGATCTGTGTGAGCAGCCGGTCGCGGTAGGGCAGGATCGTCGCCGGGTCCCAGCCGGAGCCGCCGTGGCCGACCCAGTCGTCGAGGTCCTGCGGCAGCGGCAGGAAGCTGATCAGGGTGTTGTGCGAGGAGCAGCCGCCGAGCACGCGGGCCCGGGAGTGCAGGATGTGCGAGTTGCCGCGCGGCTGCTCGACGGTGGTGTAGCCGTAGTCGAACTCCGTGTCCAGCAGGTTGATCCAGTTGCGCAGGCGCAGGATGCGCTCGTCGCCGACATCACTGGGGCCGCCCTCGATGACGCAGACGCGGCAGTCGGGGTCCTCGCTCAGCCGGGCGGCGAGCACGCAGCCGGCGGTGCCGCCGCCGACGATGACGTAGTCGTAGGCGGACTCGTCACCGTGCGCGGGAGTGGTGGCCATGCGGTGCCTTTCTTCGGTGGCCGGTCAGCCCTTGAACCAGCCGGAGGGGGCGGGGGCGAGGTTCTGGTAGATGTGCTTGGCCTCCTGGTACTCGCGCAGCCCCGTGGGGCCGAGTTCGCGCCCGACGCCGGAGCGGCCGAAGCCGCCCCACTCGGCCTGCGGTACGTAAGGGTGGAAGTCGTTGATCCACACGGTTCCGTGCCGCAGCCGCTGGGCGACGCGCTGGGCGCGGCTCGCGTCCGAGGTCCACACACCGCCGGCCAGGCCGTAGCGGGTGCCGTTGGCCAGTTCGACCGCCTCGTCCTCGCCGCGGAAGCGCTCGACGGTGACCACCGGGCCGAAGACCTCCTCCTGGACGATGCGCATGGACCGGTCGCAGTCGGCAAAGATCGTCGGCAGCAGGAAGAAGCCGCGGCCGAGGGCCGGGTCGTCGGGGCGGGTGCCTCCGGTGACGAGCCGGGCGCCCTCCTCTTTGGCGACGGCGATGTAGGCCTCGACCTTCTCGCGGTGCTCGGCTGAGCTGAGCGGGCCGCTCTCGGTGCCCTCGTCCAGGCCGTTGCCGAGCCGGATCGCCCGGGCGCGCTCGGCGTAGGCCTCGACGAACCGGTCGTGCAGGGAGTCCTCGACGAGCAGGCGTGAACCGGCCGAGCAGACCTGCCCGGAGTGCAGGAAGGCGGCGTCGAGGGCGTAGTCGACGGCGGCGTCGAAGTCGGCGTCGGCGAAGACGATGTTGGGGTTCTTGCCGCCCAGTTCCAGGGCGATGTTCCGCGGCCCCTCGGCGGCGGCGGCCATGATGGCCCGGCCGGTGTTCAGGCCGCCGGTGAAGGAGACCAGGTCGACGTCGGGGTGGCTGGTCAGGGCCGCGCCGACGGTCGCCCCGGAGCCCAGCACGAGGTTGGCGACGCCGGGTGGGGCTCCGGCCTCCTCGATGAGCCGGATCATGGCGATGGTGGTGAGGGGTGTGGTCTCGCTGGGCTTGAGGACGAAGGTGTTGCCGGCGGCGAGGGCCGGGGCGACCTTCCAGGAGGCCTGCAGCAGCGGGTAGTTCCACGGGGCGATGAGCGCGCACACGCCGACGGGCTGGTAGACGACGCGGCTGAGGACCTCCGGGCCGACGTCGACGACCCGGCCGCCGTCCTTGCCCGCTAGTTCGGCGAAGTAACGGAAGGCGTTCGCCACGTCCTCCACGTCGATGCGGGCCTCGGTGAGCGTCTTGCCGGTGTCGAGGGTCTCGGTGCGGGCGATGTCCTCCCGGTCGCGCAGCAGCAGGTCGTGGACGCGCAGCAGGAGGTCGGCCCGGTGGCGGGAGGGGGCGTTCGCCCAGTTCTCCTCGGCGAAGGCGCGCCGGGCGGCGCGCACGGCGCGGTCGACGTCGGTGGCGTCGGCCTCGTCGACGGTGGTGACGACCGAGGCGTCGTAGGGGTTGACCACCTCGCGCCTGCCACCGGCCGCCGCCTGCGTCCACTGGCCGTCGATGTACAGCTCACCCACCGCGGGGCCTCCTTCGCGTCCGGCCGGAGCCCTTTCGGCTCGACGGTCAGCAACATGGCCCATCGGGCGGGCGGCGGCCACGGGGCACACCGCCGCGACGGCGTCCGGGCGGCCCAGTAGACCCGGGTGGGCTAGTCGCCCGGACCCGGGCACGCGCACCCGGTGCCGGGCCTGACACCCGGATCACATACGCGGAAAACACCCCTACGGCAGTTGAGGAGAACACGCTCCCGCCACCCGCCCACAGCCCGCCACCGAGCTGAAGCGGAACGTCACATACCGACAACACTCGGTCCGGAGTGAACAAGGCATGGTGTTTTCGGGACCGTGTCCCATACAAACAACATATGCTCTGGGTCCTTTTCCTGCTGGCGGCCTGGGCCGTGGCCGGCACGGCGTGCACGCGTCTGTGCCTGGCCGCCGTACGCGCCGCGGCCGTGGACGCGGACACCGGCCCGGGTCGTGAACTCACGCTGTACGAAGCCGCGTTCCTCTCCGGCGGCCCCCGCCGGGTCGCCGACGTCACGCTGGTCGCGATGGCCCGTCAGCGCCGGCTGCTCCTGGCACACACAGGCTGGGCGACGGTCGTCGACCCGCGCGGGCGGGACGAGATGGAGCGGTCGGTGATAGGGGCCATCGGTCCCGAGGGGCAGTCCCTGATCGCGCCGGTGCGCTCCACGGCCGCTGCGGCCGACGCGGTGCGCGGGATCGCCGAGGGGCTGGTGCGCGCGGGGCTCGCGGTGCCGGACAGCGCCCGCACGACGGTCGCGACGGCCGTCCGGCAGGTCCGCGTGGCCGCCGTTGCCGTCCTCGGGCTGGGCGTGGCCGCGCTGCTGACGCCCGCTCCGCCGGACATGCCGCGGCACCTGGTCGCCCTGTGGTTCGCGCTGCCGCTCGCCCTGACCCTGAGCTGCCTGGCGGTCGCGCGGGTCGAGATCCACCCCTACTCACGCTGGGCCTCCCCGGCCGGGCGGCAGCTGCTCGGCACGCTGACCCGGAGCGCGGACGACACCGCCGACGACCGTACGTACCTCACCTCGGTGGCCGTGCGCGGCGTCAGCGCGATCGGCGAACCGGACCTGCGCGCCGCTTTCGCGCACCGCGAGTCGCACGGCTGACCGGGCGGGGACGCACAAGGGGCACGCAGCCCGACACCGGCGGACGGTGCTTGCCTTCCCCCCGCACCGAACGAAACATCCCTTTTGTCGCCACCGTGCACCGAAGGGATACGTATGAGAGCCGCCCTCCTCTACTCGGCCGCCGGGTCCTTGCTGTTGAGCACCCTCGCCGGGACCCCTGACACCGAGGACCCGGCGGGGGCGGCGGAGCGGCGCGGCACCGCCGTGGCGGCCGCACGGGCGAAGGCGGCAGGTGTCGATTTCGGCCCCTGCCCCGACGCGCAGGACCTGCCCGGCAGCATGCGGTGCGGCACGGTGCGCGTCCCGCTGGACTACGCCCGCCCGGGCGGCGAGCAGATCGAACTCTCCGTCAGCAGGACCCGGGCCACGCAGAAGGACCCGCACCACGGCGAGCAGCCGGTCGGGCGGCAGGGCGCCCTGGTCTACAACCCGGGCGGGCCGGGCGCGACCGGCCTGTACTTCCCGCTCATCGGGCTGCTCCCGGAGTGGAAGCGGATGGCGGCCGCGTACGACCTCGTCGGCTACGCGCCGCGCGGGGTCGGCCGTTCGGCGCCGCTGTCGTGCACGGACCCGGAGCAGTTCTTCAAGGGGCCCTCGCAGGCACCGGCCCAGCCCTCGGAGTCGTACAAGAGGGAACGCATCGCGCGGGCGAAGGCGTACGCGCGTGGCTGCGCCGAGCGCGTGGGCGGCGCCCTGCGGCACTACCACTCCCTCAACAACGCCCGTGACCTCGACGTGCTGCGCGCCGCGCTCGGCGAGGAGCGGCTGACCTTCATGGGCTCGTCGTACGGAACGTACTTCGGTGCCCTGTACGCGACGATGTTCCCGGGGCACGTGCGGCGGATGGTGTTCGACTCGGTGGTCCACCCCGGCCCGCACCGGATCTGGTACCGCAACAACCTCGCCCAGTCGGCGGCGTTCGAGCGCCGCTGGGCGGACTTCCGGGCCTGGGTCGCCCGGCACCACGACGTGTACGGGCTGGGCGCGACCGCGCGGGAGGTGCTGCGCAGCTACCAGCGGGCGAGCGCGCTGCTGGCGGCCGAACCGGCGGGTGGGAAGGTCGGACCGGGCCAGTTGCAGGGGGCGTTCCTGCAGGCCGGGTACTACGACGACCAGTGGCCGCACCGCGCGCACGCGCTGTCGGCCTATCTCAAGGGTGACCCGAAGCCCCTGATCGAGCAGGCGGAACAGCGTCCGGAGGCGGCGGCCGAGGCGGAGAACTCACGCGCGGTGTATCTGGCCGTCGAGTGCAACGACGCCCCCTGGCCCACGGACTTCGCGGTGTGGGACCGGGACAACACCCGGCTCGCGCGGATGGCACCCTTCGAGACCTGGGGCAACGTGTGGGCGAACCTGCCGTGCGCCTACTGGCGGGCGCCCCGGCAGCGGCCGCTCGACGTCGGCACCGGTCCGGGCGAGCTGCCGCCGACGCTGATCCTGGCCGCCGAGCGGGACGCCGCCACCCCGTACGACGGGGCCCTCGACCTCCACAACCGTCTCGCGGGCTCGGCGCTGGTGACGGAGCGCGACGCCGGCGCCCACGGGCTGGCGGGCGGCCCGAACACCTGCGTCAGCGGCCATCTGGAGGCGTATCTGCTGGAGGGGCGGCTGCCGGGACGGCGCGCGGACTGCGCCCCGCACGCCGAGCCGAAGCCGACGGCCCCGGACAAGCCGGGGGCCTCGGCTCTCAGAGGCGTCCGCTGAATCAGGCCAGCGAGGCGACCAGCTCGGTGATGTCCTTGCGGCGGCCCGTGTAGAACGGCACCTCCTCGCGCACGTGGCGGCGGGCCTCCGAGGCGCGCAGGTGACGCATCAGGTCGACGATGCGGTACAGCTCGTCGGCCTCGAAGGCGAGGATCCACTCGTAGTCGCCGAGGGAGAACGAGGCGACGGTGTTGGCACGCACGTCCGGGTAGCCGCGGGCCATCTTGCCGTGGTCGGCGAGCATGCGGCGGCGGTCCTCGTCGGGCAGCAGGTACCAGTCGTAGGAGCGCACGAAGGGGTAGACGCTCACGTAGTCGCGGGGCGTCTCGTCGGCGAGGAACGCCGGGATGTGCGCGCGGTTGAACTCGGCGGGGCGGTGCAGCGCCATGTTCGACCAGACGGGCTCCAGGGCGCGGCCCAGCTTCGTCCGGCGGAAGAGGTTGTACGCCTCCTGCAGCGCGTCGCTGGTCTCCGCGTGCCACCAGATCATGAGGTCGGCGTCGGCGCGCAGGCCCGAGACGTCGTACGTGCCGCGGATCGTCACGTCCTTGGCGGCGAGCTGGTCGAACAGCTCCTGGACCTCGTCGGCGTACCCGGCGCGGTCCTCGGGGAGGACGTCCTTCAGCTTGAAGACGGACCAGAGCGTGTAGCGGATGACCTCGTTGAGGTCCTTGGCCAGCTTGCCCTTGTTCGGGATCCTGCCGGACTCGGGGGTGGGGGCGTCGTTGCTCATGGCCTCATTCTCCCGCTCCGCCGTGCAAGCTCTGCACCGGGTGGGCGGTGAGCTCCCGAACGGCGACCGGGTCACCGTGGACCTGGTCGACGGCGGCGTACGCGCTCGCGATGCAGGCGGGGATGCCGACGCCGTCGTACGCGGCACCGCAGACGGCGAGGCCGGGGAGGCGGGCGATGTGCTCGCGGATGCGGGCCACGCGCGCGTAATGGCCGACGGGGTACTGGGGCAGGCCGTCGTCCCAGCGGGTGACGCGGGTGGCGACGGGTGTGGCGTCGAGGCCGGTCGCCGCCTTCAGGTCCTGCCGGGAGACGTCGGCCAGCTCGCTGTCGTCGCGCTCGAGGATCTCCGTCTCGCCGTACCGCCCGACGGAGGTGCGCAGGACGACCAGTCCGTGGTTCTCGTCGGCGATCCAGCCCCATTTCTGCGAGGCGAACGTGGACGCCTTGATGGTGTGGCCGTCGACCGGCGGCACGAGGAAGCCGCTGCCGTCGGGCAGGGCTGTCTCGCTGCGGCGGTAGGCGAGGGTGACCAGGGCCATGGAGGCGTACTCGACGGCGTCCAGCTCGGCGGCGGCCCCGGGGTTCTCGGCGCGCAGCAGCCGGGCGGCCGCGGGGGCGGGCGCGGCGACGATCACGGCGTCCGCGAGCCACTCGTGCCCACCGGAGACGATGTGCCAGCCGCCCTCGGGGGTGCGACGCAGCCCGGTCACCGGCGTCCCCGTGAGGATCTCGCCCCCGCGGGCCCGGACCGAGTCCGCCACCGCGAGGGGCAGGGTGCCGATGCCGCCCCGGATGCCCATGAAGACCGGGCCGGTCTGCCGGGCCGCGGCCGCCTTGGCCTGGAGCTCGCGGACCCCTGCCGTCAGGGAGGTGTGGCTCCGGGCCACCTGGAAGAGCTGCGGAACGGCCGAACGCATGGAGATGCGGTACGCGTCACCCGCGTACACCCCGCCCAGCATGGGCTCCAGCAGGCGGTCGACGACCTCCCGGCCGAGGCGCCGCGCCACGTACTCCCCGACCGCCACGTCGTCGCCGACCTCGGTGCGGGGCAGCTCGGCGTCCCGCTCGATGCGGGCGAGGCCCTCCTCGGACAGCACACCGGCCAGTGCGGACGCGGTGCCGGGCACGCCCATCACATGCCCCTTGGGGAAGGGGCGCAGGGCGCCGCGGGTCCACAGCGAGGCCGTCGCCGTGGCCGGGGGCTGGAGGCGGTCGGCGAGGCCCACCTCGCGCGCGAGCGCCACGGCCTCGGGCCGACGGGCCAGCAGCGACTCGGCGCCGAGGTCCACCCGCGCGCCCGCGACCTCTCCGGCCAGCAGCTTGCCGCCGACCCGGCCGGAGGCTTCCAGCACGGTCACCCGCGCCCCGCGGTCCAGCAGCCGGTGCGCGGCGGCCAGCCCCGCGATGCCCGCCCCGATGACGACGACCCGCCCTTGCACTTCGCGCATGCCCCCAGCCTCTCAGATCCCTCTGACGGCGCCGCCGCGCCCCGGTGTCCTTCACGAGTCCCGACCGTGACCGCATCGGGACCGTCCCGGGCCAAACGTTCTGCGCCGTCCGGGCGTCGAAGAAGCGTCAGCAGAATCGACCCTCGGGGGATGCCCGTATGCGCACACGACGATCCGTACGACACCCCGCATCGGCCCTGGCCGCACTCCTGGTGGCGGCCGCCCTCGCGCTCACGGGGTGCAGCGCGGGGGACGACGCGGCGGGCGGCAGCAGCTCCGCCGCCGACCGCGGGGCGGACGACAAGGGCGTCTCGGGCGAGGCCGCTCCCGGCGGCACCGGAAGCGGCGCCAAGGCCGCGGCACCGCCGAAGCTCGCCGCGAGCCACATCATCCGCACGGCCTCTCTGACCGTGCAGGTCAAAGACGTCCCCAAGGCCCTGGACCAGGCCCGCACCGGCGTCGAGAACGCGGGCGGCTACGTCGGCAACGAGACGACCACCCGGGACTCCGAGGGCCATGAGCGCACCCGGGTCGTGCTGCGCGTGCCCGCCGAGAAGTACGACGGGGTGCTCGCCGAACTGGAGGGCTCCGGCAAGCTCCTCGACCGCAGCGCGAAGGCCGAGGACGTCACCGACCAGGTCGTGGACGTGGAGAGCCGGATCAAGACGCAGCGTGCCAGCGTGGCCCGGATCCGCGAGCTGATGGACCAGGCCGGCAAGCTCGGTGACGTGGTGACCCTGGAGGGCGAGCTGAGCACCCGCCAGGCCGACCTGGAGGCGCTGCTCGCCCGGCAGAAGTCCCTGAAGGACCGCACCAGCCTGGCCACCATCACCCTGTCGCTGTCCGAGACCCCGGTGAAGAAGGCGGCCGAGGACGGCGATCCCGGGTTCGTGGACGCGCTCGCGGGCGGCTGGAACGCCTTCGTGACGATGCTGCGCTGGCTGGCGGTGGCCATCGGCGCGCTCCTGCCGTTCGCGGCGGTGGCCGCGCTGATCGTCCTGCTGTGGCTGCGGGTCGTGCGCCCCCGCCTGCCGCGCCGCCCCGCGCCGGTGTCCGCGACGACCGCGCTCGGCCCGCTGCCGACGGCCCGGCCGGCGCCGGAGTCGACGCACCAGCGGCACCCGGGTGAAGGGGACTGAAGTGCCCTGCTCCCGTAGCGTGTTCGCATGAACATGAGCCGTGCACGGGAGCGACTGGTCGTCATCGGCGGTGACGCCGCGGGTATGTCCGCGGCGTCACAGGCGCGCCGCCTGAAGGGCCCCGGCGAGCTGGAGATCGTGGCGTTCGAACGGGGCCACTTCACGTCGTACTCGGCGTGCGGCATCCCCTACTGGGTCGGCGGCGACGTCACCGACCGGGACGAGCTCGTCGCCCGCACGCCCGAGGAGCACCGCGCCCGGGACATCGACCTGCGCCTGCGCACCGAGGTGACCGAGCTCGACGTGGACGGGCAGCGGGTACGCGCGCGTGACGTCGACTCCGGCGAGGAGTCCTGGACGTCGTACGACAAGCTCGTGATCGCGACCGGCGCCCGGCCGATCCGGCCGGACATGCCCGGGACGGACGCGGCCGGGGTGCACGGTGTGCAGACGCTGGACGACGGCCAGGCGCTCCTCGACACGCTGGAGGGCACGCGTGGCCGCCGCGCGGTGGTGGTCGGGGCCGGCTACATCGGCGTGGAGATGGCCGAGGCCCTCATCAAGCGCGGCTACGAGGTGACGGTCGTCAACCGCGGCAGCGAGCCCATGTCGACCCTCGACCCCGACATGGGCCGCCTGGTGCACGAGGCCATGGAGGGCCTCGGCATCACGATGGTGAACGACGCCGAGGTCACGAAGATCCTGACCGGCGACGACGGGGCGGTGCGGGCGGTGGTCACCGAGGACCGCGAGTACCCCGCGGACGTCGTCGTGCTGGGCATCGGCGTCCGCCCCGAGACGGCCCTCGCGAAGGCCGCCGGACTCCCCCTGGGCCCGCACGGCGGTCTGCTCACGGACCGCTCGATGCGGGTGCGCGGCCAGGAGAACATCTGGGCCGGCGGCGACTGCGTCGAGGTCCTCGACCTGGTCTCGGGCCAGGAGCGGCACATCCCGCTCGGCACGCACGCCAACAAGCACGGCCAGGTCATCGGCACCAACGCCGGCGGCGGCTACGCCACCTTCCCGGGCGTGGTCGGTACAGCGGTCAGCAAGGTCTGCGACCTGGAGATCGCCCGCACGGGCCTGCGCGAGAAGGACGCCCACCGCGTCGGGCTCCGCTTCGAGTCGGTCACCATCGAGTCGACCAGCCGCGCGGGTTACTACCCGAACGCCTCCCCGATGACGGTCAAGATGCTGGCCGAGCACCGCACGGGCCGTCTCCTCGGTGTCCAGATCGTCGGCCGGGAGGGCGCGGGCAAGCGGGTCGACATCGCGGCGGTCGCCCTCACGGCGGGCATGACAGTGGAACAGATGACGGCCCTAGACCTCGGCTACGCCCCACCCTTCTCCCCGGTCTGGGACCCGGTCCTGGTGGCGGCCCGCAAGGCGTCGGCGAAGGTCCGCGGTTCAATCTGAGAGGCGGCAGGTCCACGCCCCGAGGGACGCGGGGCTGTATCGATGTGCGGCTCCGCCGCGTGGGCGCGAACGGCCACCACGGGCCGGCACCCGGCAACGCCCCCGCACCCCTACGGCGAATCCCTTACGCCGTCCCCGCCGTGCCGGTGATCCGGTCGATCGCCTGCCGCGCCTGCTCCGCCGGCGGCCGCGACGGCAAAGAGGACACCGACGCGGCCCCAGCCGTCACCGCCGGCGGCTGCTCCCCCGCCGGCTTCGCGTGCGACGCCACCCGGGTCGAGCGCAACCGGTGGCTCACCGCCTCCTCCAGGGTCACGGGCCGCCGCAACTGGGTCGCCAGCCGCCCCGCCTCCTGGCCGAGGCGGGCCACGTCCTCCCAGGGCAGCCGCACCACCAGCGTCAGCTCCGCCTCACCGTCGGGCAGAGCGTGCATCGCGGGGGTCACTCGGTCGTTCATCGCCTGTTCCTCACGTCGGCCCCGCGACCCGCCTTCCCCGCGCCGCGGGCGGTTGCCGACACATACGCACGCCCCGGCGACTGCGTTCAGCACCGCACCCTTTCGTCCACCGGCACCAGAGTGCGGAATCAGCGGCGGTGCGGGGAGCCTCCCGTGGGCAGCAGCAGGATGTAACGGAGTTCCTGCCGGTATGCCGGGAGCAGGACCTGCGAGGTGACGGTGATCGTCTCGGGGGAGACGTGGGGCAGGCGCAGTTCGTAGCGATGCCCGTGCCGGTGGGCGAGGACCTTCGGACTCCAATCCCACAGCCTGCGGCACTCGGCGTCGTCCAGAACGGTGGCGCACAGCGCGGTGAGATTCTCGTCGTCCCAGGGGAACCAGTGGGCCATGGCCGCGTTGTGGTCGAGGACGTTCCACGCGCCGTCGGTGAGGTAACTGGGGAAGTCGGCCTGCGCCGAAGCGAGTTCCGCCAGCTCCTCCTTGGAGTCCGACGGGCCCTCGCCCGCCGACTGTCCACCTGCATCGCCGAGCGCATCCCTCGCCAACCGGGAGCTGGCGAAGGTCCTCTCGTCCTGGGACTCCTCCCCCGCTCACGTGCACCCCGACGCGCTCGTCGCCCCCTCTTCCCCGAACCGCCGCCCGCGACAGGGGTCCCCTTCCTGCCGAAGGAGCGGCTCCTGTCGCGGGAGGAGAAGACCGCGGCCGCCGACGCCTTCGCCCGCGTGCTGGAGACCTGCGAGTTCACGAGCGGTCCCGCGGTCACCGCCTTCGAGGACGCCGTGGCCGACTACCTGGTGTCGACGCCGTGCCGGTGCTGCTGGCCGTGCCCGCGGCCGGTTGTCTCGCGGCCACCTGGTGGCTGATCCGGGCCACCGGGAACCGTCCGCCGTCGTGAACGGACGAGCCGTCCGGCCGGGTGGCCCACCAGCGCCATGGCGGCATTCGAGGGGCGGCCGGGACGAACCGAGCCCCGACGGTACCGGGCGGGCCCGGGCCGCCTCAGCGCGCGGTCAGCGTGTGCACGTGCTCCACGAGCCTCGTCAGGGCGTCCGGGTCGGTGGACGGCATGACGCCGTGGCCGAGATTGAAGACGTGGCCCTCGAGGTCCTTCGCCGAGTGCAGAACCTCGCGGGTCTTGGCCTCGACGGCCTCGGTCGGGGCGAACAGCACGGTCGGGTCGAGGTTGCCCTGGAGTGCCTTGCCGGGGCCGACCCGGCGGGCGGCCTCGTCCATCGGGACACGCCAGTCGACGCCCACGACGTCCGCGCCGGCCTCGCCCATGAGGCCCAGCAGCTCGCCGGTGCCGACACCGAAGTGGATGCGCGGCACGCCGTAGCCGGCGACGGCCTCGAAGACCTTCGCCGAGGCCGGCAGCACCGAGCGGCGGTAGTCGACGGGGGCCAGCGCACCGGCCCAGGAGTCGAACAGCTGGACCGCCGAGGCGCCCGCCTGGATCTGCACCCTGAGGAACGCGGCGGTGATGTCCGCGAGGCGGTCGAGCAGGTCGCTCCACAGCTCGGGGTCGCCGTACATCATGGCCTTGGCGTTCTCGTACGTGCGGGACGGACCGCCCTCGACGAGGTAGCTGGCGAGGGTGAAGGGGGCGCCGGCGAAGCCGATGAGGGGCGTGGCGCCGAGCTCGCGGGTGAGCAGGCCGATGGCCTCCGTGACGTAGGCGACGTCCTCGGGAGTCAGGTCGCGCAGCTGCGCCAGGTCCTCGCGGGTGCGGATCGGGCGCTCGACGACCGGGCCGACGCCGGGCTTGATGTCGAGGTCGATGCCGATGGCCTTGAGCGGGACGACGATGTCGCTGAAGTAGATCGCCGCGTCCACGCCGTGCCGGCGCACCGGCTGGAGCGTGATCTCGGTGACCAGGTCGGGCCGCATGCAGGACTCGAGCATCGGGATGCCCTCGCGCACCTTGCGGTACTCAGGCAGTGAGCGCCCGGCCTGCCGCATGAACCACACCGGCGTGTGCGGCACGGGCTCGCGCCGGCAGGCCTTGAGGAAGGCGGAGTCGTATGCGGCGGACGGCTGCTGGCCCCGAGGGGCGTCGTTGGCACTCACGGGGCCAAGTTTCGCACGCCGCCGAACGGCGTGATTCAGCCCCTGGAGAGGCGCGGGGTGTCTAGCCCCGCACCCGGGCTCCGGTCCCCGTAATCTTCCCGCATGGCTGCGGCTCAGGGACGACTGTCGGACGGCGCTGGCGGAATGGACGAAGCGAAGGACACCGAGAACGACCGGCGGGAGGCGGACTCCGCCCCGCCGCCCTTCCGGGCCGCCGTCGACGCGCTCAAGGCGGCGCGGCTGCGGCCCCAGATCGAGGTCGAGGCGACGCCCCCGCCCCGGCGGCTCGCTCCTCACAGCTACGCGCTGGAGGCCGCGGTAGTCGACGGCGACCAGGATCTGGCCGACGGCCGGCTGGTGCTGCTGCACGACCCGGCCGGGCACGACGCCTGGCGGGGCACGTTCCGGCTGGTGACGCTGGTGCGCGCGGAGCTGGAGCCGGAGATGGCGGCGGACCCGCTGCTGCCGGAGGTGTGCTGGTCCTGGCTGACCGGCGCGCTCCAGGCGCGCGGGCTGACCTACGGGGAGCCGAGCGGCACGGTCACGCGCGCGAGCTCCCACTACTTCGGCGGGCTCTCCGCGCGCCCGGCCGCCTCGCAGATCGAGATCCGCGCGTCGTGGACGCCGCGCGAGGGCCTGGGCGGCGTCCCGGACACGGCCGCGCACCTGGCGGCCTGGTGCGATCTGCTCGCCCAGATCGCGGGCCTGCCCCCGGCCGTTCCCGGTGACGCGTCGGTGGTGACGCTGCCCCAGCGGCGAGGCCCGCAGTCCCGCTGACCGCCCCCCTGATCAGCCCTTGATCGCCCCCTGATCAACCCCTGACCGCCCCGCACTGATCGACCTTGTGCGGGGCGGTCAACCATGTCCGGTCGACGATCACACCTGAGTACCCCTCTTGGCCGAATCACTTTGTCGATACGGCCACTTTCGACCGCGTATCGACGCAGACCGAAACCGTTCGACCTTCGAGTGATCGACCGCGTGTCCGAATTGCACGGATTGTTATCACCGATTCGTGATCATTCTCTAAAGGCGGACGGGTTCGGTGCCGAAGACGACTGTGACCTTGAAAGCACGGTTCGTCCCGGCTTCACCCCCCACGAGCCGGCCCCGTCCCGCACCCCAGGAGGCCTGGTGTCCGTTCTCCTCGAGCAGCCCGCAAGCCTGGTCGCCTACCGCCCGAACAAGCCGACCGCCATGGTGGTCGTGGCCGACCCGCGCGTCCGCTCCACCGTCACCCGCCACCTGTGGGCGCTCGGTGTGCGCGACGTCATCGAGGCCTCGTCCATCGCGGAGGCTCGTCCCCGCATCGGCAACCCCCGCGACATCTGTGTCGCAGACGTCCACCTGCCCGACGGCTCCGGCCTCACGCTGCTGTCGGAGACCCGCGCCGCCGGCTGGCCCAACGGGCTCGCCCTCTCCGCCGCCGACGACATCGGTGCCGTGCGCAACGCACTGGCCGGCGGCGTGAAGGGTTACGTCGTCACCGGCACTCGTACCAACGTCGGGCTCCCCACCCGGCCGGGCGCCGCCCCCATCGGCGCCGCAGCCGCGCGACTGCACCGCCGCCCCCCGGGTTCCCCGAGCCACCCGGGCGGCTACCGCGAACTGTCCGGCCGCGAGGTCGAGGTGCTGAGGCTGGTCGCGGAGGGCCAGTCGAACAAGGCGATCGGCGTCTCGATGGGCCTGTCGGCCCTGACCGTCAAGAGCCACCTCGCCCGTATCGCGCGCAAGCTCGGCACGGGCGACCGCGCCGGCATGGTCGCGGTGGCGCTGCGGACCGGGATCATCCACTGACCCGTTCCGCCGTGACCCCTCGTGATCACCCCCTCACGTGACACGGGACCGGCCGTCGGCCCCGGCCACGTCACTCACGGTTCGTGAACCCGCCGCTTCCCCGACATGACTGGTTTGCGACCCTCGAGCGCCCGCCGCCGGAACGTTCCGTCGGCGGGCGCTGTCCACACATGGATACCCTTGACATGTGACCGACGCCCACGACACCGCAGCAGACAGCTCACTGCGAACCACCGGAGGCGCCCCTCCGGACGACGGCGGATCTTCTGCTACGGAGGCGCCGATCCCTCTGCTGGAGCCGCGTGAGGGCATTCCGCCCGTCATCGCGGACGAGACCGCCCTGGCCCGGATGGTCGCCGCCTTCGAGGCGGGGTCCGGGCCCGTCGCCGTCGACGCCGAGCGCGCGTCCGGCTACCGCTACGGGCAGCGCGCCTACCTCGTGCAGCTGCGCCGCGCGGGAGCCGGAACGGCCCTGATCGATCCCGTCGCCTGCCCCGACCTGTCCGCCCTCGGCGACGCCCTGTCCGGCGTCGAGTGGGTGCTGCACGCCGCCACCCAGGACCTGCCCTGCCTGCGCGAGATAGGCATGGTGCCGACGCGGCTGTTCGACACGGAGCTGGCCGGGCGGCTCGCCGGGTTCCCCCGGGTCGGCCTCGGCGCGATGGTCGAGAGCGTGCTGGGCTTCGTCCTGGAGAAGGGACACTCCGCCGTCGACTGGTCGACCCGGCCCCTGCCCGAGCCCTGGCTGCGCTACGCGGCGCTGGACGTCGAACTGCTCGTGGACCTGCGCGACGCGCTGGAGAAGGAGCTGGACCGGCAGGGCAAGCTGGAGTGGGCCCGTCAGGAGTTCGACGCGATCGCCTCGGCTCCGCCGCCCGAGCCCCGCAAGGACCCGTGGCGTCGTACGTCCGGCATGCACAAGGTGCGCCGACGGCGGCAGCTGGCCGTCGTACGGGAGCTGTGGCAGGCCAGGGACCGGATCGCGCAGCGGCGGGACGTGTCGCCGGGCAAGGTGCTGGGGGACGCTGCCATCGTCGAGGCCGCGCTGGCGGTTCCGGCCAATGTGCACGCGCTGGCCGCGTTGAACGGTTTCGGCCACCGGGTGGGCAAGCGGCAGCTGGAGCAGTGGCAGGCGGCCGTGGACCGGGCCAAGGCGCTGAGCGAGGCGCAGCTGCCGCAGCCGGGGCAGCCGGTGACCGGCCCTCCGCCGCCGCGTGCCTGGGCCGACAAGGACCCCGCGGCCGCGGCGCGGTTGTCCGCGGCCCGGGCCGGGGTGTCGGCGCTGGCCGAGCAGCTGAACATGCCGCAGGAGAACCTGATCACGCCGGACACGGTGCGGCGGGTGTGCTGGGAGCCTCCGGCGGTGGTCGGCGCCGAGTCGGTGGCCGCCGCCCTGGCCGGGTACGGTGCGCGGCCGTGGCAGGTGGAGCAGGTGACGCCGGTTCTCGTGGAGGCGCTGTCCGTCAAGGAGGCCTAGCCGCCGTCGGGTCTCTCGTCGAACGGCGGCTGCGGGCGGTCTTCGGCTTGTCGCGCGGTTCCCCGCGCCCCCAAACAGGGACGCCTACTTCGTGGCGCCTTGCGTGAAACCGTTGTAGATGAACCGCTGAAGGAACAGGAAGACGACCAGGGTCGGGACGATCACGAGGATCGCGCCCGCCGAGATCGTCTCCCAGTGGGCGCCGAAGGGGCCCTTGAAGCGGAACAGCGACGTCGAGATCACGCCAAGATCTTCGGAGGGCATGTAGAGGAAGGGGATGTAGAAGTCGTTGTAGACGGTGATCCCCTTCACGATCACGACCGTCGCGATCGCCGGTTTCAGCAGCGGGAAGATGATCTTGCGGTAGACCGTGAAGGCGTTGGCGCCGTCCAGGCGGGCGGACTCGTCCAGTGAGACCGGGATGGACCGGACGAACTGCAGGAAGATGTAGATCGAGACGATGTCCGTGCCCATGTAGAGGGCGATCGGCGCCCACAGGCTGTCGAACATGCCGAAGCTGTTGACGATCTGGAAGGTGGCCACCTGCGTGGTCACGCCGGGGACCAGCGCGGCGACCAGGAACAGGGCCAGGACCGCCTTGCGGAAGCGGAACCGGAAGCGGTCGATGGCGTAGGCCGTCATCGAGCCGATGAGGACCGTGCCGCCGATGGCGACGACCAGGATGATCGCCGTGTTGCCGAAGGCCGAGAGCATCCGGCCGTCCTGGAACGCCGTCACGTAGTTGTGGAAGTTGAACGGGTCGTCGGGCAGCGCGAGCGCCCCGCTGCCGTCGGCCATCTCCCGCTCGGACTTGAGGGAGGTCAGGAACACCGCGGCCAGCGGGAGCAGGACCACCGCGGTCGCGGCGATCAGCGACAGGTACACGAGGACGCGGGTCACCGCGCGGCGGGTCATACGAGGTCCACCTTGTCGTCGGGGGCGAGGCGCCGCTGCACCCAGGTCACCGCCAGGACGATCAGCAACAGCACGACCGCGGCCGCCGAGGCGAGGCCCGTCTTGTTGAACTGGAACGCCAGTTTCACGGTCTGGATCACGAACGTCTCGGTGCCGGTCGCGCCGCCCGTCATGATGTACGGGATCTCGAAGACCGACAGGGAGCCCGAGATCGACAGGATCACGGTGAGGGACAGCACCGGCTTGATGCCCGGCGCGATGATGTACCGGAACTGGTGCCAGCGGTTCGCGCCGTCCAGCTCGGCCGCCTCGTACAGCTCCCCGGGAATCGACTGGATCGCGCCGAGGAAGAGGACGAAGTTCAGGCCCAGGTAGCGCCAGACGGAGACGCCGGCCAGGGAGGTGTTCGCCGACTCCGGGGTGCCGAGCCAGGCCCGGTCCGTCTCGACGCCGAACAGGCTCAGCACCGAGTCGAGGGTGCCGCCGTCCTGGAAGAAGTAGAGGAAGACGAACCCGATCGCCACCCCGTTGATCAGGTACGGGAAGAAGAGCACGCCCTTGAAGAAGTTCCGGAAGCGGACGTCGAAGCTGAGGATCGTGGCGAAGTAGAGCGCGGCGACGATCTGGACGACGGAGGCCGCCAGGTAGTAGCCGCTGACCCAGAAGACCTCGAACAGCTCGGCGCGGGTGAAGAGTTCGGTGTAGTTCTCGGCGCCCGTGTAGTGCAGTTCGGGGCTCACTCCGTCCCAGTCGGTGAAGCTGTACGCGACCATGTTGGCGATCGGCGCGTAGGTGAAGACGACCAGGAGAGTGAGCGGGGCGAGCAGGAAGAGCCAGGGGGTGGTCCCGCGCCACAGGCGTGCCGGGCGCGGGGCGGGAGCCGGGGCGGGGGCGGCGGTCGCCTTCGCGGCGGCCTCGACGGCCGCCGTCTCGGTGGCGCCCGTCATCAGGACCCCAGTGACTTCTGCGTCTCGGTCCACTTCTCGCCGAGGCCGTCCAGGAAGTCGTCCGGGTCGCCCTTCCTGGCGCCGCGGGCCAGGTCGACGAGTTCCTGGCGGTAGTCGGGCTTGTTGATGCCGACCTCGGACTGGTTGTCGATGCTCTTCACCTCGGCGCCCTTGCTGTCGTCGAGTTCGAGGAGCTTGACGCCCGCCTCCTCGTACGGCTTCAGCACACCGGGCAGCGGGGCGTCCTTGAGCGGGGACAGCGCCAGGTTGTCCTGCGCGTAGCCGGACTTCTCGGTGAACCAGTCCAGCCAGGCGCGGGCGGCCTCCTTGTGCGAGGAGTTGACGTTGACGGCCTGGTTGTAGTCGGGCGACGTCACCGCGCAGAACCTGCCGTCCTTCTGGGCGGGGAAGGGCATGAACCCGATGTCGTCCGGTTCGGCGCCGGCCTGCTTCGCCGCGCCCTGCATCTGGATGACCGCCCAGGAGCCGAGCCACATGGTGGCGATCTCGCCCTTGGCCAGCTTGGGCTTGGACGCCTCCCAGTTGGTGGTCGTCGGGTCCTTCTCGACGAGCCCCTCGTGCACGATGTCGTAAAGCAGGGTGTCCGCCACGCGCAGGTCGGCTCCCTCGGCCCAGGGGTTGCCCTCGGCGAGCCTGGTGGTGGCCTGCTCGTCACAGCCGACCGAGCCGTTGACGCCCGTCCACTGGCTGAGCGGCCACTTGTCCTTGAAGTTCGTGTAGTAGGGGATCGCGTCGGTCTTCGACTTGATCGCCTTGAGGCCGGCGATGAACTCGGCCGGTGTCGTGGGCCATTCGGTGACCCCGGCCTGGCTCCACACCTTCTTGTTGTAGATGAACCCCGGAAGGGCGCCGAGCGGGCTCTGGCCGTAGACCTTGCCGTCGACCGTCGTGAAGTCGGTGAAGCGGTACTTCTTGCTCCGCTCCGCCTGGCTGCCCAGCGAGGCGAAGAACCTGGGGTAGTCCTTCTTCTCGATCACCGAGGGAATCATCAGGACGTCGCCGTAATTCTCCGTGTTCATACGGATCTTGACTTCGCCCTCGTAGTCGGTGATGCCGTCGAACTCGACCTTCACCTTGGGGTACGTCTTGTTGAACTCGGCGGCGTACTTCTTCATCGTCCCGTCCTGCACGAGGTCGGTGCGGTGGGTGAGGACGGTGATGGTTCCGCTGACCTTCGCGGGATCGTCGGGCGCCTCGGCGTCGGCGCCCTTCGAGGAGCCTCCGGTGCCGGTGCAGCCGGAGGCCAGCAGGGCGGCGCCCGCGGCGAGGGCGAGGAGGGTACGGCGGTTCATGTGCATCAGCTCCGTTCGCTGAGGGGAACTCGGGACGGACGAGCACGTGCGGTATGGCTGGTTCGGAACTCTGACAGCGCTTACTCAACCGGTAAAGTCCCAATCCCGCCAACGATGCGAAAACCGACACACGACTCTTCACTGGACCGGTTAAGGGAGTGCGCATGCTGGAGGCCACACCGCTCGGCGACGGATGGATCCTGCGGCACGACTCGGACAGGCTGCCCGCCACCGTGCCGGGGTGCGTGCACACCGACCTGATGACGGCCGGGGTGATCCCGGATCCGTTCCTCGGCCGGAACGAGACCGAGGTTGCCTGGGTGGGGCGCCGCGACTGGACCTACGAGCGGGAGCTCGGGGACTCGTCCGCGCAGGAGCAGACCGACCTGGTCTTCGACGGGCTCGACACCGTCGCCGAGATCTCCCTGGACGGGCGGCTGCTGGGGAGGGTGCGCAACATGCACCGCTCGTACCGGTTCGACGTGACGGGCCTGTCCGGACGGCTGTCCGTGCGGTTCGTCTCGGCGTACGCGGAGGCGGAGGCCGTACGCGGCCGGCTGGGCGAGCGGCCGGCCGCCTACACGGAGCCCTACCAGTACCTGCGCAAGATGGCCTGCTCCTTCGGCTGGGACTGGGGGCCCACCCTGGTGACCGCCGGGATCTGGCGGCCGGTGCGCCTGGAGCGGTGGTCGACGGCCCGGATCGCCCGGGTGCGCCCCCTGGTGACCGTCGAGGAGGGCGCCGGGGTCGTCGAGCTGGCCGTGGACGTCGAGCGGACCCGGGTCGAGGCACCGCTCGCCGTGGAGGCGACCGTCGCCGGGGTGCGGGCGCGGGCCGAGATCGAGGGGGCGGGCGGGGTCGTACGGCTGCGCGTCCCGGACGCGGAGCTGTGGTGGCCGCGCGGGTACGGCGAACAGCCTCTCTACGACGTCGAGTTGACGCTGCTGCACGGTGAGGACGCCCTGGACGTGTGGCGGCGGCGGGTCGGCTTCAGGACGGTGGAGCTGGACCAGGGGCCCGACGCGCACGGCACCGGCTTCACCCTTGTCGTCAACGGCGAGCGGCTCTTCGCGCGGGGCGTCAACTGGATCCCCGACGACGTCTTCCCGTCCCGGATCACCCGCGAGCGCTACCGGGAGCGCCTGGAGCAGGCGGCCGGGGCGGGCGTGGATCTCGTACGGATCTGGGGCGGCGGGATCTACGAGAGCGAGGACTTCTACGACGCTTGCGACGAGCTCGGGCTGCTGGTCTGGCAGGACTTCCCGTTCGCCTGCGCGGCCTACCCGGAGGAGCAGCCGCTGCGCGGCGAGGTGGAGGCCGAGGCGCGGGAGAACGTCGTACGGCTGATGCCGCACCCCTCGCTCGTGCTGTGGAACGGCAACAACGAGAACCTGTGGGGCTTCAGGGACTGGGAGTGGGAGCCGCGGCTGGCCGGGGACTCCTGGGGCGAGGGGTACTACCTGGGCCTGCTGCCTCGTGTGGTGGCCGAGCTGGACCCGACCCGGCCCTACACGGCGGGCAGCCCCTGGTCGGGGTCGTGGGACCACCATCCGAACGACCCTGCCCACGGCACCCACCACTCGTGGGAGGTGTGGAACCGGGAGGACTACGCGGACTACCGGTTGAGCGTGCCGCGCTTCGTCGCCGAGTTCGGCTGGCAGGCCCCGCCCGCGTACAGCACGCTGCGAGGGGCCCTGCCCGGGGAGGAGCTCGCGCCGGACTCCCCCGGCATGCTGCACCACCAGAAGGCCGACGACGGCAACGGCAAGCTGGAGCGGGGGCTCGAGCGGCATTTCGCCGTACCGGAGGGCGACTTCGACCGGTGGCACTACCTGATGCAGCTCAACCAGGCGCGGGCGATCGCGGCCGGGATCGAGCACTGGCGTGCGCACTGGCCGGTGTGCGCGGGCACGATCGTCTGGCAGCTCAACGACTGCTGGCCGGTGACGTCCTGGGCGGCGATCGACGGGGACGGCCGGGAGAAGCCGCTGTACCACGAGCTGAGGCGGCTGTACGCGGACCGCCTGCTGACGATCCTGGCGGGGGACGGCGGGTATGAGCTGGCCGCCGTGAACCAGGCGGCCGGGGACTGGACGGGGGCGCTCACCCTGCGCCGGATGTCCGTGGCGGGAGAGGTGCTGGGGCAGGCGGGTGTGAAGTTCACGGCAGGGGCCCGGGCCGTGGCCCGGGTCGAGGTGCCGCGCGAGCTGACGCCCGCCGGGCCGAAGGAGTTCCTGGTCGCCGACGTGTGGGGGTCCCCCCGCTCGAGCGAAGCCGAGAGTGGGGGAGGGCTGCGGGCGGTGCACTTCCCGCTGCCGGACCGTGACGTCGCCTACCCGCGGCCCGAGTTCGATGTCGCGCTCGCGCCGGGCGGCATCACCGTGACCGCCCGCACCCTGGTCCGGGACCTGCTGCTCCAGGCGGACCGGCTGGCGCCGGGGGCGCGGGCCGACCGGGGGCTGGTCACCCTGCTGCCGGGCGAAGAGGTGACCATCGGGGTGCGCGGCTGGAAGACTCCGGACGCGGAGACCGCCCGTTCGGCCCTGTACTGCGTGGAGCCCACCCGATGACGGCAACGCCGACCCCTCGCGTCACCATCAAGGACGTCGCCGCGCGCGCCGGCGTCTCGAAGGGTGCCGTGTCCCTCGCCTTCAACCACAAGCCCGGGCTCTCGGAGGCCACCCGGGACCGGATCTTCCGGGCGGCGCGCGAACTGGGCTGGGCGCCGAGCCTCACGGCTCGCACCCTGGCCGGATCGCGGGTGGACGTGGTGGGCCTGGCGGTGTGCCGGCCGGCGCGGGTCCTGGGGCTCGAACCCTGGTACATGGAGTTCGTCTCCGGTGTGGAGAGCGTGCTGGCCGAGCACTCCAGCTCGCTGCTGCTGAGGCTGGTGCGGAACATGGACGAGGAAGTGGGCGTCCAGGAGGCGTGGTGGCGGGCGCGGCAGATCGGCGGGTCGATTTTCGTCGACTTCCGCGCGGACGATCCGCGGGCGGCCCTGACGCAGCGCCTCGGGATGCCGGCGGTCGCCGTCGGGCATCCGTCGCTCACCGGGGGGCTCACATCGGTGTGGACGGACGATGCCACGGCCGTGACGGAGGCGGTGCGGTATCTGGCCGCCCTCGGACACCGCCGGATCGCCCGGGTGGGCGGGGCCGCGGACCTCGGGCACACGGCGATCCGGACGGCGGCGTTCGACGAGGCGGCGGGCGCGCTGGCGCTGGCCGGGGCGTGGCAGGTCGCGACGGACTTCTCGGGGGACGCGGGGGCGCGGGCGACGCGCTCGCTGCTGACTTCGGCACCGGCCGACCGGCCGACCGCGATCGTGTACGACAACGACATCATGGCGGTGGCGGGGCTGGCGGTGGCGGCGGAGATGGGGCTGCGGGTGCCGGAGGACGTGTCGTTGCTGGCCTGGGACGACTCGCAGCTGTGCCGGCTGACGCATCCGACGCTTTCGGCTATGAGCCATGACGTGCACGGGTTCGGGGCGGAGGTGGCCAGGACGTTGTTCTCGGTGATCACCGGAGGGGAGGGTGGTTCCCATCCTGTGCCTACACCGGTGCTGACGCCTCGGGGCTCCACAGCGCCGCCTCGGTAGCGGCCGTACGAGGGTGCGGGCGGTCGTGGGTTGCTCGCGCAGTTCCCCGCGCCCCTGAAAAGCGGGGCGCCGCGCGACTCGGCGGTGTGACCTTCACCGCTCCGCCTGCCAGGACTGTGCAGCTACGTTACCCATAAGTAGCATGGGCCTGAGCGCGCGCTCAGCGCATCGCAGCAGCAATGCAGATCCTGACCCTGGAGGAGAGCCATCGTGCCTCGTACCGTCAGGGACGTCGTCTTCGTCGACGGCGTCCGCACCCCGTTCGGCAAGGCGGGCCCGAAGGGCATCTACCACGAGACCCGTGCCGACGACCTCGTCGTGAAGGCGATCCGGGAGCTGCTGCGCCGCAACCCCGGACTCGACCCGAAGAAGATCGACGAGGTCGCCATCGCCGCGACCACGCAGATCGGTGACCAGGGCCTGACCATCGGCCGCACCGCCGGCATCCTCGCCGGTCTCCCGCAGTCCGTGCCGGGCTACTCCATCGACCGCATGTGCGCCGGCGCCCTGACCGCCGTCACCTCGGTCGCCGGTTCCGTCGCCTTCGGCGCCTACGACATCGCCATCGCGGGCGGTGTCGAGCACATGGGCCGCCACCCGATGGGCGAGGGCGTGGACCCGAACCCGCGGTTCGTCTCCGAGAAGCTGGTCGACGAGTCGGCCCTCTTCATGGGCATGACCGCGGAGAACCTCCACGACCGCTACCCGCAGATCACCAAGCAGCGCGCCGACGAGTACGCGGTGCGCTCCCAGGAGAAGGCCGCCAAGGCGTACGCCAACGGCAAGATCCAGGCCGACCTGGTGCCGGTCTCGGTACGCCGCACCTCCCCCGAGGCCGGTGAGACGGGCTGGGGCCTGGTCACCGCCGACGAGCCGATGCGCCCGGGCACCACCCTGGAGAACCTCTCCGGGCTGAAGACCCCGTTCCGTGTGCACGGCCGGGTCACCGCCGGTAACGCGGCCGGTCTGAACGACGGCGCCACCGCCTCGCTCATCGCCTCCGAGGACTTCGCGCGCGAGCACGACCTCCCCGTGAAGATGCGCCTGGTCTCCTACTCCTTCGCGGGCGTGGAGCCGGAGGTCATGGGCTACGGCCCGATCCCGGCGACGGAGAAGGCGCTGGCCCAGGCCGGCCTGTCGATCTCCGACATCGGCCTGTTCGAGATCAACGAGGCCTTCGCCGTCCAGGTCCTGGCCTTCCTGGACCACTACGGCATCGCCGACGACGACGAGCGCGTCAACCAGTACGGCGGCGCCATCGCGTTCGGCCACCCGCTGGCCTCCTCCGGCGTCCGCCTGATGACGCAGCTGGCCCGCCAGTTCGAGGAGCAGCCGCACGTCCGCTACGGCCTGACCACCATGTGCGTCGGCTTCGGCATGGGCGCGACGGTCATCTGGGAGAACCCGCACTTCGAGGGGGACAAGTGAGCACCACCGCCGAGCTTCTCAAGCAGGCTTCCGAGCTGTTCCCGGACGAGGTCGTCACGAGTGCGCACGTACGCCACTTCGACCTCCCCCTGGGTGCCGGGCGCTTCGCGCTGATCACCCTGGACAACGGCCACGACCACACCAAGCCGACCACCTTCGGCCCGGCCTCGCTGGCGAATCTGAACACCGCCATCGACCAGGTCGAGAAGGAGGCGGCGGACGGCGAGATCATCGGCGTCGGCATCACCGGCAAGCCGTTCATCTTCGCGGTCGGCGCCGACCTCAAGGGCGTGGAGATCCTCAAGGAGTACGAGCACGCGCTCGCCATCGGCAAGGGCGGCCACGAGGTCTTCAAGCGGCTGTCGAAGCTGGCCGTGCCGACCTTCGCGTACTACAACGGCGCCGCGATGGGCGGCGGTGTCGAGGTCGGTCTGCACTGCACCTACCGCACCGTCTCCGCGGCCCTGCCGGCGTTCTCGCTGCCCGAGGTCTTCCTCGGCTTGGTGCCCGGCTGGGGCGGCTGCACGCTGCTGCCGAACCTGATCGGCCCCGAGAAGGCCGTATCGGTGATCATCGAGAACAGCCTCAACCAGAACAAGCAGCTCAAGGGCAAGCAGGTCTACGAGCTCGGGATCGCCGACGCGATCTTCGAGGGCGCGGACTTCCTTGAGCAGTCGCTGATCTGGACCGCCGCCGTCCTCAAGGGCGAGCTGGAGATCGAGCGCCCGGTGATCGACCGCGGCGAGGGCTGGGACCAGGCCGTCGCCAAGGGCCGTTTCATCGCGGACTCCAAGGTGCACGGCGCGGCCCCGGCCGCCTACCGCGCCCTGGACATCATCGCCGCCGCCAAGAACGGCGACCTCCAGCAGGGCTACGACGCCGAGGACAAGGCCCTCGCCGACCTCATCATGGGCGGCGAACTGCGCTCCGGCATCTACGCCTTCAACCTGGTGCAGAAGCGCGGCAAGCGCCCCGCCGGTGCCCCGGACAAGAACCTGGCCCGCCCGGTCACCAAGGTCGGTGTCGTCGGCGCCGGTCTGATGGCCAGCCAGCTCGCGCTGCTGTTCCTGCGCCGCCTCGAGGTGCCGGTCGTGCTGACCGACATCGACCAGGAGCGTGTCGACAAGGGTGTGGGCTACGTCCACGCCGAGATCGACAAGCTGCTCGGCAAGGGCCGCATCAACCAGGACAAGGCCAACCGCCTCAAGGCGCTGGTGTCCGGTGTGCTGGACAAGGCCGAGGGCTTCTCGGACGCCGACTTCATCATCGAGGCGGTCTTCGAGGAGATCGGCGTCAAGCAGCAGGTGTTCGCGGAGGTCGAGGCGGTCGCCCCGGCGCACGCGATCTTCGCCACCAACACCTCCTCGCTGTCGGTCTCCGAGATGGCGTCGAAGCTCAAGAACCCCGAGCGGGTCGTGGGCTTCCACTTCTTCAACCCGGTGGCGGTGCTCCCGCTCCTGGAGATCGTCCGCGGCGAGAAGACCGACGACGCCTCCCTGGCCACGGCCTTCGCCGTCGCCAAGAAGCTGAAGAAGACCGCGGTCCTCACCAAGGACGCCCCGGCGTTCGTCGTGAACCGCATCCTGACCCGCTTCATGGGCGAGATCCAGAACATCATCGACGAGGGCACCCCCGTCGAGGTCGCCGAGAAGGGCGTCGAGCCGCTCGGTCTGCCGATGTCGCCGCTCGTCCTGCTGGAGCTGGTCGGCCCCGCGATCGGTCTGCACGTCTCGGAGACCCTCAACCGGGCCTTCCCGGACCGCTTCACGGTCTCCCCGAACCTCGCGGCCGTCGTCAAGGCCGGCAAGCGCGGCTTCTACGTCTACGACTCCGGCAAGCCGGAGCTGGACCCCGAGGTCGCCGCGCTGCTGAAGCAGGGCGACACCGTCCTGACGGAGGAGCAGGTCCGCGACCGCGTGCTCGACGCGGTGGCGCAGGAGATCGGCATCATGCTCGACGAGGGCGTCGTCGCCGAGGCGCAGGACATCGACCTGTGCCTCATCACGGGCGCCGGCTGGCCCTTCCACCTGGGCGGCATCACGCCGTACCTGGACCGCGAGGGTGTCTCCGAGCGCGTGAACGGCAAGCGGTTCCTGGCGCAGGGCGTCGCGAGCGTTCCGGCGTAACGCGTTACCCCTGAGGGGGGTGGGGCGTACGGTAACAATCCGTGCACCCGCCCCCCTTTCGCAGTCCTGCGGGGCGTCGCCTCGTCGCCGGACACGGCCGACCTGCTTCGAGGCCTTCGACGACACTCAAGAGGAAGTAGCTGGTTCCGCTTCTTGCAAGCGGTCAGATCTCCCGCCAGGCCTCCAGTGCCAGCCCCGGCTCGTCCTTGCGGCGGGTGAGCAGCACGGTCCCCGTCGAGGGCGACAGGGAGGCCGCGACGACCTCCTCGTGCTCGTCGAGCGCCACCGACACGACGGCGTCGGCAGGCAGCCGGGGGCCGGACTCGGTCCACCAGGCGCCGGCCGGCTCCTGCTCGGTCGGATACGCGGCGAAGGCGACCCGGCCGCTCGCCGACCGCTGGGCGAGCACGGTGCAGTCGTATCCCTCGATGACACACCGCACGGCGGAGACGGGCCCCGGGCCGGCGGAGGGCAGCAGGGTCACCGGCTTCGCTCCGGGACGCCAGGCGCACAGGTCGCCGGAGTCGTCGGTGAAGAAGAGGGTGGTGTGCTCGGCGGACGTGGCGAGCGCGCGCAGGGTGCCCGGACGGACGGGAGCGTCGACGCCCTCGGTCCGCACCGGCTTCTTGCCGTCCGACTCCTGCCGCCAGCGCAGAATCCCGCCGGGTACGGCGGCGTACAGCTCGACCAGCCCCGACTCGCCGGTGACCGCGGCCAACTCCCCCTCGACGTCATGCCCTTCGAGGTCCAGCCAGCCTCCCCAGCCGCCCTTCACCTTCTGGTTGCGCAGGCTGACTCCGCCTTTCGCGTTACGGACGAAGACATAACCGCGCCCCGCCCCGTCCACGGTCACGGCGGGCGGCCCCGTACGGTCACCGTTCTTGTCCGGGTGGCCGATGGGAGTCCAGTCCAGGGGCGCGAGGTGGGGGCGGAAATGCGTGGAGTGCACGAGCCCGGACTCCCCCGGCGCGGTGGGCCGCCAGGCCGCCAGGTGCGCGTAGCCGTCGGCGCCTTGTCCGACCGCCGCCCCCGGGTGCAGCTTCTGGGCACCGCCGACGGTTCGCGGGTCCTCCTCCCAGGGGCCTGAGGGGCCGCGCTCCGCCCGGCACAGGACGGCGTCGCCGGAGGGCAGATACACGGTGAGGCGGCCGTCGCGGCCGCGGATGAGCCAGTCGCCGTTCACCAGTTCACTTTATGCGGGTCCGACGGCTCGGCGCGCGGCCCACCCCCGCCGTGCGACCCTGGCCGCATGAACGAGCCTTCGCCTCTCCTCGTCGTGGTCGACGCCGCCAACGTCGTCGGGTCGGTCCCGGACGGGTGGTGGCGGGACCGCCGGGGTGCGGCGGAACGGCTGCGGGACCGGTTGGCCGCGGAGGGGGTTCCTGCCGTGTCCGGCCCGGTGGAGGTCGTCCTGGTGGTGGAGGGGGCCGCGCGGGGGGTGGAGTCCGTGCCCGGGGTGCGGGTGGCGTCTGCGCCGGGCAGTGGGGACGATCACATCGTGGAGGTGGTCGCGTCGGCCGGCGACCGTCCCGTCCTGGTCGTCACGGCGGACCGGGAGCTGCGCAGGAGGGTCGGGGAGCTGGGGGCGGAGGTGGCCGGGCCGCGTTCTGTCCGTTCGTAGGTCCTGGGCGATGTGGCTGGGGCCGGGTGGGTCCGCAGCCCGGCGGAGCGGGGTGCCTCCCACCCGTGCCGCCCCCAGCGACACGACTGCCCGCAGCTAGGCGAGTCACGACGCGCCCGCACCCGCGTACGGCGAGAAGGGGCCGTGTCGGGGGGTATCCGCCCGCAGCGGTTGGCGCGTCAACGGACAGTCAGTCGGTAAGGGTGTCCATCGCGCCGTTCCGAGGACGGACACCCCCCGGCGCGGCCCCGACCCACATACGGCGAGCGGGCGCAGACACCCCGGCGGTCAGGCGAAGGCTAAGGCGTGTCACCACCCACGCTCGGCTGCTCCTCCCCCGTCTCGCGGCGGGCGAGGCGGCTGTGGGTGCGGCCGTACAGGAAGTAGACGAGGAAGCCTGCGGCCATCCAGATGGCGAAGCGGACCCACGTCTCGGCCGGCAGGTTGATCATCAGCCACAGCGAGGCACACACCGACAGGATCGGAAGGAC
The DNA here is from genome assembly GCF_040302345.1 of Streptomyces sp. NPDC126510. Classification (NCBI taxonomy): domain Bacteria; kingdom Bacillati; phylum Actinomycetota; class Actinomycetes; order Kitasatosporales; family Streptomycetaceae; genus Streptomyces; species Streptomyces sp. NPDC126510. The sequence goes on from NZ_JBEORR010000001.1 coordinate 325,565, forward strand.
CGGCACCCACGGCGTGCGGAACGCCCGGGGCAGGTCGGGCCGGCTCTTGCGAAGGATGATCACACCGATCGCGACGACCACGAAGGCGAACAGCGTGCCGATGTTCACCAGCGCGGCGAGCTCCGTCAGCGGCGTGAACCCGGCGAGGATCGCGATGATCACGCCGAGCAGGATGGTCGGCCGGTGCGGCGTCTTGAACCGCGGGTGGACGCGCGAGAAGAACCGCGGCAGCAGCCCGTCCCGGCTCATCGCGAAGAACACCCGGGTCTGCCCCAGCAGCAGGATCATGCACACCGTCGTCAGGCCGACCGCGGCGCCGAAGCTGATGAAGCCCGCGAACCACGGATGTCCGGTGGCCTTGAAGGCGTCGGCGAGCGGCGCGTCCACGTCCAGTTTCGTGTAGTGCTGCATGCCGGTGACGACGATCGACACGAGGACGTACAGCGTCGTGCAGATGATCAGGGAGCCGATGATGCCGCGCGGCATGTCCCGCTGCGGGTTCTTCGTCTCCTCCGCGGCCGTGGCCACGACGTCGAACCCGATGAAGGCGAAGAACACGACCGAGGCCGCGGTGAAGATGCCCATCACGCCGAAGTTGGAGGGTGCCCAGCCGAACATCAGCTGGATCAGCGGCGAGTCCAGGCTGGACCCGGCCTCCACGGGCTTCGCCTTGGGGATGAACGGGTCGTAGTTCTTCCCCTCGATGAGGAACGCACCCGCGATGATCACCACGAGGACGACCGTCACCTTGATGGCGACGACGAGCGAGGTGATCCGCGCCGACAGCTTCATGCCGACCACGAGGATGGCCGTGAGGACGAGGACCAGCACAGCGGCGAGGATGTCGAAGCCGAAGACATCGGAGCCCTCACGGCTGCCCAGCCCCGCGGGCATCGTCCAGCCCGCGTTCTCCATGAGCGACTGGATGTAGCCGGACCAGCCGACTGCCACCACCGCCGTGCCCAGCGCGAACTCGAGGACCAGGTCCCAGCCGATGATCCAGGCGGGCAGCTCCCCGAGCGAGGCGTACGAGAACGTGTAGGCGGACCCGGCGACCGGAACCGTGGAGGCGAACTCGGCGTAGCAGAGGGCGGCCAGCGCACAGGCGACGCCGGCGGCCACGAACGCCAGGGCGACCGCGGGCCCCGCGTTGTCCTTGGCGACTGTGCCGGTGAGAACGAAGATGCCGGTGCCGATGATCACACCGACGCCGAAGACGGTCAGATCCAGCGCGGACAAGGACTTCTTGAGCGCGTGCTCTGGCTCCTCGGTGTCGCTGATGGACTGCTCGACCTTCTTCGTCCGGAAGAGGGTGCTGCTCACGGGGTACCTCCCACGCTTGTCGTCCTCGACATGATCGAGAGGTGGCACCCTCCGTATGCCCCGGCACGGGCCAATTCACGCCAATGGGCCGGTTCCGCCACCCTCATGGTGGGAAAACCGGCCCATCTCGAACCCGTTCGGCCGTGTCGGCCGTGTCGGCCGTCTCGGCCGCGTCAGTCGCGCGCGGCGTCCACGGCGTCCGCCGCACTGCGCTCGAAGCGCCCGTCCAGCTTGGCGACCAGACCGGTCACCTGCCGGGCGATGTCGGGCGCGGTGAGCCCGATCTCGGCGAGGACCTCGGCCCGCGAGGCGTGGTCGAGGAAGCGCGGCGGGATGCCGAAGTCCCGCAGCGGCACGTCGACCCCCGCGTCGCGCAGGGCCTGCGCGATCGCCGAGCCGACCCCGCCGACGCGGCTGTTGTCCTCGACGGTGACGACCACGCGGTGCTGCTCGGCGAGCGGGGCCATGGCCTCGTCGACGGGCTTGACCCAGCGAGGGTCGACGACGGTCGTGGAGATGCCCTGCTTGTCGAGGAGCGCGGCGATCTCCAGGCACATCGGCGCGAGGGCGCCGACGGAGACCAGCAGCACGTCCGGCCGGTCGGTGCCGGGTTCGCGCAGGACGTCCATGCCGCCGACGCGCCGCACGGCGGGCACGGCGGGGCCGACGGCGCCCTTGGAGAAGCGGACCACGGTCGGCGCGTCGTCGACGGCGACGGCCTCGCGCAGTTGGGCGCGCACCTGGTCGGCGTCGCGCGGGGCGGCGAGCCGCAGCCCCGGGACGACCTGCAGGATCGACATGTCCCACATGCCGTTGTGCGAGGCACCGTCGGTGCCGGTGACGCCGGCGCGGTCGAGCACGAAGGTGACGCCGCACTTGTGCAGGGCCACGTCCATCAGCACCTGGTCGAAGGCGCGGTTGAGGAAGGTGGCGTAGACGGCGAACACCGGGTGCACGCCGCCCGTGGCCAGGCCGGCCGCGGAGACGGCACCGTGCTGCTCGGCGATGCCGACGTCGTAGACCCGCTTGGGGAAGCGCTTGGCGAACTTGTCCAGGCCGACCGGCTGGAGCATCGCGGCCGTGATGGCGACGATGTCCTCGCGCTCCTCGCCGAGCTTGACCATCTCCTCGCCGAAGACGGAGGTCCAGTCGGCGCCGGAGCTCGCGATGGGCAGGCCCGTGTCGGGGTGGATCTTGCCCACGGCGTGGAAACGGTCCGCCTCGTCCTGGAGGGCGGGCTGGTAACCGCGGCCCTTCTCGGTGAGGCAGTGCACGATCACCGGCCCGCCGAACCGCTTGGCCTTGGCGAGCGCGGACTCCAGGGCCTCCAGGTCGTGCCCGTCGATCGGGCCGACGTACTTCAGGCCGAGGTCCTCGAACATGCCCTGCGGGGCGATGAAGTCCTTCAGTCCCTTCTTGGCGCCGTGCAGAGTGTCGTAGAGCGGCCGTCCGACGACGGGCGTGCGCTCCAGGACCTCCTTGGTGCGGGCGAGGAAGCGCTCGTAGCCGTCGGTGGTGCGCAGGGTCGCCAGGTGGTTGGCGAGACCGCCGATGGTCGGCGCGTAGGAGCGCTCGTTGTCGTTGACGACGATGACGAGCGGGCGGTCCTTGGCGTCGGCGATGTTGTTCAGCGCCTCCCAGGCCATGCCGCCGGTCAGGGCGCCGTCACCGATCACGGCCACGACGTGGTCGTCGCGCTCCATGATCTGGTTGGCCTTGGCGATGCCGTCGGCCCAGCCGAGGACGGTCGAGGCGTGCGAGTTCTCGATGACGTCGTGCTCGGACTCGGCCTGCGAGGGGTAGCCGGACAGGCCGCCCTTCATCTTCAGCTTCGAGAAGTCCTGGCGGCCGGTGAGCAGCTTGTGGACGTAGGACTGGTGGCCGGTGTCCCAGAGCACCTTGTCCCTGGGCGAGTCGAAGACCCGGTGCAGGGCGATGGTGAGCTCCACCACGCCGAGGTTGGGGCCGAGGTGACCGCCGGTCTTGGAGACCGCTTCGACGAGGAAGCTCCGGATCTCCTCCGCCAGCTGGTTCAGCTCCTCCGGGTTGAGCCGGTCCAGATCGCGCGGTCCCCTGATACGGGTCAGCAGCGGCACCCGTGCCTCCTTGCAGTAGAGCTGTTGCCGGGCTTGTCGAGTCTAATGTTCCGCCTGCGCGGGCGGCGCCGTGGCCTTGCGTCGTACGTCACGCGTTCGGCTCTACCCATGGTGCGCCACCTCTACGACACAGCTGTGCCCGGTACCTGGGAGGCACCGGGCACAGGGGGGTTGTCGGGCGCTATGCGCGCCCGGCGGTCTTCTGTGTCTTGCGGGTGACGGCGTCGATCACGACCGTGGCCAACAGCACACCACCGGTGATCATGTACTGCACCGGGGAGGCGATGCCCTCCAGGGCGAGGCCGTACTGGATGGACACGATCACCAGGACACCGAGCAGCGCGTTCCAGGTGCGTCCGCGGCCACCGAACAGCGACGTGCCGCCGATGACCGCCGCGGCGATCGCGTTCATCAGCAAGTCACCGCCGCCGGCGCCCTGGTTGGCCGCGGCAATCTTGGAGGCGATGAACAGGCCGCCCACCGCGGCGAAGGTGCCGGAGATCGCGAACACCGAGATCCGGACCATCTCCACGTTGATACCGGCCCGGCGGGACGCCTCCACGCTGCCGCCGAGCGCGAACACCTTCCGGCCGTACGGCGTGCGGCGCAGCACGAAGTCCGTGACCAGCAGCACCACGATGAAGATCACCACGGCGAGCGGCAGGCCCTTGTACTGGTTGAAGACGATGGCGACGGTGAAGGCGAGAACCGCCAGCAGCACGGTCCGCACGATGGTCTCGCTCAGAGGCCGCGACGGCACGCCCGCGGCCTCGCGGCGCCGGTTGCCGAGGAAGGAGCTGACGAAGAACCCGGCGGTCACCACCGCGGCCAGCGCGTAGGCGGCGGCCACGTCGGAGAAGTAATAGCTGGTCAGCTGGACGACGATCCCGTCCGGGTCAAGGTTGATCGTGCCGTTGTCGCCGAGGATCTGGAGCATGAGGCCGTTCCAGAACAGCAGACCGGCCAGGGTGACGGCGAACGCGGGGACGCCGATCTTCGCGAAGAAGAAGCCGTGCAGCACACCGGCGACGGTGCCGGTGAGGATGGCCAGCACGAAGGCGAGCCACTCGTTCATGCCGTTGGTGACGTTCAGCACCGCGAACGACGCACCCGCCACACCGGACACCGAACCGACCGACAGGTCGATCTCGCCGAGCAGCAGTACGAAGACGATGCCGACGGCGATCATGCCGGTGCCGACCATGGCGACGGACATGTCGGACAGGTTGCCCGCGGTGAGGAAGTTGGAGTTCAGGCTCGTGAAGATGAGCCAGATGATCGCCAGGCCGATGACGACCGGGATGGATCCCAGGTCACCGGACTTCATCTTCCGCTTGAACTCGGTGACGTAGCCCTTGAGGCCCTGCTCGCGCACCAGCAGCCGGGGGTCGACCACCGTGACGGCGGCCTTGGCCGCCTCGGGGTTCTCCACGACGTGGTCGTCCGGAGCCGCGGAGGTCTTGTCGATGCTCACTTGGAAACCTCCCCGTTCGTGCGCGCCGCACGGCGGGTCACGGCGTTGTCGGTGGCGCCGGTGATGGCGGAGATGATCTCTTCCTGCGAGGTCGACTTGACCTCGAAGACGCCGTTGTTGCGGCCGAGGCGCAGCACGGCGACCTTGTCCGCGACGGCCTTCACATCGGCCATGTTGTGGCTGATGAGGATCACGGCGTGGCCGCGCTCGCGCAGCCGCTCGACCAGGTCGAGGACCTGAGCGGTCTGCTCGACGCCGAGGGCGGCGGTGGGCTCGTCGAGGATGACCAGCTTGGGCTCGCCGAGCATGGAACGGGCGATGGCCACGGTCTGGCGCTGACCGCCGGAGAGCGAGGCGATCGGGATGCGCACGCTGGGGATGCGGATCGACAGCGTGTCGAGCAGCTCGCGGGAGCGGCGCTCCATCTCCACCTCGTCCAGGACACCGCGCTTGCGGATCTCCCGTCCCAGGTAGAGGTTGCCGACGACGTCGATGTTGTCGCAGAGCGCGAGGTCCTGGTAGACGGTCGCGATGCCCAGGTTCTGGGCGTCGTGCGGCTTGTTGATCTGGACGGACCTGCCGTCCCATTCGATGACGCCCTCATCGATGGGGTGCACGCCGGCGATCGTCTTGACCAGCGTGGACTTTCCGGCGCCGTTGTCGCCCACCAGGGCGACCACTTCACCGGCGTGGACCTCAAGCTCTACGTCGGTGAGCGCCTGAACGGCACCGAACCGCTTGGAGACCCCGCGCAACGCCAGCACGGGCGTAGCGGACACGTGAACCATCTCCTTCGCCGCCTGACCCGGCGGGAGGTTGTGCAGAAGGGTGGGAGGAGTGATCACTCCGGCGCCCCGCATAGCTTGCGGGGCTGATGTGGCGGGGCGCCGGAGGAACTCGGGGGCAACCGGTCCCCGCATGGAGTCACGGGAGTCCGGCTCGGACTCCCGTACTCCGCAGGGGACTTGGCGGTTGCCTACTCGAGACCGATCTTGTCGCAGGCGGCCTTGTACTTGCCCGCGCAGATCTCGTTCACGGTGTAGATGCCGTCCTTGATGACGGTGTCCTTGATGTTGTCCTTCGTCAGCGAGACGACCGGGACGAGGACGGAGGGGACGGCCTTGGTGGTCGGGCTGTCGACCTTGTCCTTGGCGATCGAGTCGAGCGACTTGCCCTGGGCGAGGGCGACGGCCATCTCGGCCGCGACGTCCGCCTCCTGCGGGTAGGGCTTGTAGACGCTCATGTACTGCTCACCGGTGACGATGCGCTGCACACCCGCGAGCTCGGCGTCCTGGCCGGTGACGGGGATGTCGGCGATGCCCGCGGCCTTGAGGGCCGTGATGATGCCGCCCGCCATGCCGTCGTTGGCGGAGTAGACGCCGACGATCTTGTCCTTGCCGAGGGCGGAGATGGCGCCCTCCATGTTGGAGTTGGCGTTCTCCGGCTTCCACTCCTTGGTGTCGTACTCGCGGCCGATCTTGACCTTGCCGTCGAGCACGGAGTGCGCGCCCTGCTTGAACTGGGCGGCGTTCGGGTCGGTGGACGACCCGTTCATCATGACGATCTGGCCGTCCTTGGCCTTGTCGCCGAGGGCCTTCAGCAGGGCCTCGCCCTGGGTCTTGCCGACGGTGACGTTGTCGAACGAGGTGTAGGCGTCGATCGGGCCCTCGGCCAGGCGGTCGTAGGCGACGACGGGGATGCCGGCGTCCTTGGCCTTCTTCACCGAGCCGGCGATGGCCTTGGAGTCCACCGCGTCCACGATCAGCACGTCGACCTTGTTGGTCACCATCGTGTCGACCTGCTGGTTCTGCGTGCTGGCGTCCTGCTTGGCGTTGGCGTAGACGACCTCGCCCTTGCCGTTGGTGAGCTCCTTGACCTTCTTCTCGATGAGAACCCGGTCGAACTTCTCGTAGCGGGCGGTCGCGTTCTCGGGAAGGAGCAGGCCGACCTTGATGTCGTCGCCCTTCTTGGCGGACCCGGTGGAGTCGGCCTTGTCGCCCGACTCCTTGGCGCTGCCACAGGCAGCAAGCGAAACGGCCATCGCACCGGCGGCAATAGCAACAGCGGCGCGACGCATACGCGTGTTCACTTCAGAAACCTCCCTGACGAGGCCGCGACATTGCGGCCGAGGTGGCTGGAAGTCAACTCGGCCACACGTGCGACGTCAAGAAGTAAATCCTTAACGAGATGGCAACGGTGCCATCCGTTCTCTAAGTGAAGGCAGGGGTGGCTGCCCGCAGTGCACTGGGGGCAGTTCCGTCCAGAAGGGTCGAATCACCCATCTCGCTGAGGGCGAGAGCGAGCGCTCCGAGCACCTCCGCACGGCCGCCGAGGGCACCGGGGAGAACGGACAACTGGCGTGCCGCACTGGGGATCGCATAGCGGCCGACGGACTCCCGGATCGGCCCGAGCACCAGCTCACCGGCCTCGGCGAGATCACCGCCGAGGACCACCCGGCTCGGGTTCAGCAGGTTGCAGAGATTGGCCACTCCACTGCCGATATGGCGGCCGACGTCGGCGATCACCCGACGACAGCCCGGGTCTCCGTCCCGCGCGAGCCGTACGACGCCTTCCATGGTCAGGTCGGTGCCATGACTGGACTGGAGGAGCGGCAACACGTAGCGCGCCGCCGCGAAGGTCTCCAGGCAGCCGCGGTTTCCGCAACGGCAGACCGGGCCGGATTCATCGAGTGTAATATGTCCGATTTCTCCGGCGGTGCCGCCGGGGCCCCGGTAGATCCTGCCGCTGATCACCAGTCCGGCGCCGACGCCGCTGGCGACCTTGATGTAGGCCAGGTCGCGGACGCCCCGGCCGCTGCCCCAGACCATCTCGCCGAGGGCGCCGAGGTTGGCGTCGTTGTCCACGTGCACGGGGACGCCGAGGCGGCCGCGCAGCTCCTCGGCGGGCTTGGTGCCGGTCCAGCCGGGGAGGATGGCGGTCGAGCCGAGCGTGCCGGACTCTACGTCGATGGGGCCGGGGACGCCGAGACCGACACCGGCGATCTTGGTGCTGTCGACGCCGGTGGCTTCGATCAGGCGGGTGACCAGTTGTTCCGCGCGGTCGAAGCCCTGGGTGGACGAGGCGTCGACGTCGAGGGGTTCGGATTCCTCGGCGAGGACCTGGTGGGCGAGGTTGCCGATGGCGACCCGGAGGTGGGTGTGGCCGAAGTCGACGCCGATGACGATGCCGGCGTCGCCGCTCAGCGACACGCTGCGGGCCCTGCGGCCGCCGGCGGACGTGGGTGTGACCTCGACGGTGCCACCGTCCTTCAGCTCCCGGACGATGTTGGAGACCGTGGCCGCGGACAGGCCTGTCGTCCGCGCGATCTCGGCCTGGGTGAGGGAACCCGCCAGACGCACGGCACGTACGACCCGCTCGAGGTTGGCTCGGTGCAGCGATGACTGCGACCCCGGAGTCTCCACGACGACCTCCTGCGCACGGGGCCGCATCGATGGGGCCCCGTCTTTGTCCAACTAGTGAACTCTAAGCTGAGCCGTTCGGGTTGCCTCCCGTCAAGAGGTTGAACTGATTCCGGGGTGTGTACGAGTCGTCGCGGAGCGCTATGTGGGGGTACGCGCTTTCTGCCTGCGGCGCTTGTGCCGGTTCGGTGGGGGTGCGCGTCTTCGCCTTGCGCCGGGTGGTGGGTCGGGGCCGCGCCGGGGGGTGTCCGTCCTCGGAACGTCGCGATGGGCTTGCACACCGACTGACTCTTCGTTGACGCGACAACCGCTGCGGGCGGACACCCCCCGACACGTCCCCTTGCGTCCGACGGCGGGTGCGGGTGCGTCCCCGCCTAGCTGCGGGCATGCGTGCCGCTGGGGGCGGCACGGGTGGGCGCAGCGGCACCCCGCTCCGCCGGGCTGTGGACCCACCCGGCCTCAGCCCCGATCGGTCCGGGCTACTTCAGTGCCCCCGCAGTGAGCCCCTGCACCACCTGCCGCTGGAAGATGATGTACGCGGCGAGTACCGGCAGCATCGCCATCACCAGGCCCGCGAAGAGCCCCGACCAGTCGCCCTTGTAGCCCTGGCTGACCGCCAGCTGGACCAGGCCCTGGGTGAGGACCCGCTTGTCGGGGTCGGTGTTGAGGACCGTGGGGAGCATGTACTGGTTCCACTGGCCCAGGAAGTTGAAGATGCCGACGCTGATCAGGCCCGGCTTGGCCATGGGCAGCATGATCTGGAAGAACGTGCGGCTGTGGGAAGCGCCGTCCACGAAGGCCGCTTCGGCGATCGACGTCGGCAGGGTGCGGAAGAACGCCGTGAGGAAGAACACCGTGAACGGCAGCGAGTAGGCGATGTAGACCAGGATCAGGCCATGGATGGTGTTCAGCAGGCCCATGTTGTTCACGACGTAGAACAGCGGGACCAGCGCGAGCATGATCGGGAAGCTCATGCCGCCGATGAACAGGAAGTAGATGAACCGGTTGCCCGGGAAGTCGAAGCGGGCCAGGACGTAGGCCGCCATGGAGCCCAGGACCAGCGTGCCGATGAGTGAACCGCCGACCACGAGGACCGTGTTGAGGAAGTAGTCGCTCATGTTGGCCTGGGTCCACGCCCGCGACCAGTTGTCGAAGTGCAGGGAGTCCGGGAGCGACCAGGGCGAGCTGAAGATGGAGCGGTCGTCCTTGAAGGACGTCATGACCGCCCAGAGCAGCGGCATGACCACCATGAACGCCCAGATGACCAGGACGCCGTGGGAGAAGACGTTGAGGACCGTGCCCTCCTTCTTCTCCTTCACGGGAGGGGGCGGCCGGAGGTCCGTCTTGGTGATCGGGGCTCCGGACTCGGCCGGGAGCGGCGCGGGGGTTTCGGTCGTCTTCATCGGTCAGTACTCCAGCCGCTCGCGACGGCCCAGCCGCATCACCACGGCGGCGAAGGCCAGCGTGACGACGAGCAGTGCGACGCCGATGGTGGTGGCGTAGGCGGCCTGCCCGTCACGGAACGCCTTCTGGTACACGTACAGGACCATGACGGTGGTCGAGTAGTCGGGGCCGCCCGGCCCGGTCGTCATGATCTGCACGACCGCGAACGACTCGGCGCCCAGGGCGAGGATGCCCATGTAGACCCAGCCGGACTGCACCGTGTCCCAGAGGAGGGGCAGCGTGATCCGGAAGAACGTGGTGACGCGGTTCGCGCCGTCCAGCAGGGCCGCCTCGTACATGTCCGAGGGGATGGAGGCCATGCCGGCGGAGAAGAGGACCACGAAGAAGCCGACCGTGGACCAGACGAGGACCCCCATCACCGCCCAGAGGGCCAGGTCGGGGTCGCCCAGCCAGAGGGGCTGGAGGTTGTCGAGGCCGATGCCGCGCAGGAGCGAGTTGATCGCGCCGCTGTCCGGGTTGTACGCGAACGCGAACAGCAGCGCGACGATGGCGATCGAGAGGACCTGCGGGAAGAAGTAGACGATCTTGTAGAACGAGGAGCCCCGGACACCGGTGATCACCGGGCCGTTCTTCCTCTTTCTGCCACCCACGTTGATCATGAAGGCGAAGAACAGCGCGAGGCCGATCGTCACCACCGGCAGCAGGAGGGCGAACAGCAGGCTGTGCTGCAACGACTTCCAGAAGATGTCGTCGTCGAGCATGCGGCTGTAGTTGTCGAAACCGACCATCTTGAATTCGGGGCTCAGGCCGGTCCAGTCCGTGAACGAGTAATAGATGGACTGGATGAACGGCCAGACCACGAAGAGCGCGTACAGTCCCAGGGGCAACGCGAGGAAGCCCACGATGAACCGGTACTTGCCGTGCTGCATCGCCACTCCGGTGCCGTGTGCGGAATTGGTTTTCCGGTGCCGTTACTGGTGCTTGTAGTGCTTGATGGAGTTGTCGTTGGCGGCCTCGTCGGCAAAGCCCTGGATCTTCTTGATGGCCTCGGCCGGGGTCAGGCGGCCGGCCATCATCTCGCCCAGGCCGGAGACGCCGATCTTCTCCTTCTGCAACTGCACGTACCAGTCCTGCATACGGGGATTCACCACGTTCTCGCCGGCCTTGTCCAGTGCCGCGACACCGGATTTCAGGCCGGGGGTGAGGGCGATGCCGTCGGTGCCGCCGTTGTACGCGGTCAGCGACTTCACCTTGCCGGTGAAGTTCTTCGAGGAGGCCTCGCTGAGCATGATGCGCAGCTGCTCCATGCCGCCGGGGGCGTTCTTCGCCTTGGCCGGGACGATGAAGGGCTCGCCGCCGGAGGCCCAGATGGTGCCGAACGGCATCTTGTCGGAGGAGTCGATGCCGGTGGGCGCGGAGACGGCCAGGTCGAAGTCCTTCGGGATGACGTTCGCCGACTCGTTCTCCACCCAGGAGCCGTTCGGGATGAACAGCGCTTTGCCCTCGGCCCAGGCCGTCTGCGACTGGATGTGGTCCAGGCCCGGGGTGCCCTTGAGGACGTAGCCCTTCTTGTAGAGCTCGTAGTACGCCTCGAAGCAGGCCTTGACGGCCGGGTGCTTCCAGGCGTTCGGCTCGAGGTTGTCGATGGCGTCGAGGACCTCGCGGCCGCCGACCTTCCCGATCATCGGGTAGAGCGAGAAGGGGATGTAATACGGGTATTTGCCCGCATACGTCCAGCCTGCCATGCCCTTCTTCTTGGCCTTCGCGCAGACCGCGAGCATCTGGTCCCAGGTCTCGGGGTACTGCTCGTCGAGCGAGTCCAGGGCCTTCTGCGAGTACCAGACGCCGTACACCGTGTAGGCGTAGTAGAGGATCCAGACCTTCTCGCCGTCGAACTGGCCCATCTCGACGATGCCGGGGCGCAGCGTGTCGCGGACCTTCTTGTCCGGGTCGTCGTAGGAGGGTGCGTCCAGCAGCGGGGTGAGGTCGGTGAGCTGGTTCTTGCCGACCAGGACGCCCATGTCCATCTGCTCGGCGCCGGAGTTGTCGATCAGGTCCGGCGGGGTGCCCTGGTTGAAGCGGGGCTGGAGGGTGGACTGGATCTTCTGGGTGGCGGAGAACTTCACCTGAACCTCGGGGAAGTTCTTCTCGTAGATCTTCACGGCGTCCTCGGCGTATTCCTTGCCGAAACCGCCGTCGAACAGGACGAATTCCATGCCGGCCGTGTCGTTGACGGCGAGCGGGTTCTTCGCGGTCTTCTTGCCGGCCTTGGCCTTGTCGCCGCTGTCGTCGCCGCCGCTGCTCGCACAGGCGGACAGGAAACTCATGGTGGGGACGGAGATCAGCCCGAGCGCGGCGGACCTCTTGATCAGATCACGACGGCCGACACCCTCGGTGCCGTGGTTCTCGGCGGAAGTGGATCCCATGCTCAAGTCCTCGCCTTCTCCAGGACTCAGGCGGTGAACCGGATCCTTCCGGGCACCGCGATCGGGTCAAGCTGGGTCGTGCAGGAACGTGCGGGTGGTGATGTGCAGATCGGGTGAAGCGTGCGACAGGTATAGTCCACTTCCCGCCAGCGGATCAACATCGAACACAGAGTTGGCCGTGGGTCTTATCCGAGTTGAGACCTCGCGGAAGTATGAGCGGCCTGTGGGTGCTCCGCCGGAAATATCCCGGTCACGGCGCCCGAATGCCACAGGCAACACCCTTGACACTCCCGGCCACTTGGGCGACTACTGGTCCTTGCGCAACGAAGGTGACAACGTTGTCCACTGCGCAGGGAGGGTACCCGTTGATGCAGCGGAAAGCTCGGCACAGATGGGGTTCGGCGGTCGTGTCGGCGACCGCCTTCGCTTTGGCCCTGGGCTCACAGGGCGTTGCAGTCGCACTGCCTCAGGACCCCGGGAAACCCGTCCGGGGATTCGCCTCCTCCTTCGAGGCGGACGACCCGGTTCCGGACTGGCTGAACACCGTCGACAGCGCCCCCGACGGCGGCAAGCGGGCCTCGGGCGTCGACGGCGGCTACAGCAGCGGCATACCGGGCAACGTGACCGACCGCGTCACCGACGTCCGGGCCAGCGCCGAGAACACGGGCGGCGGCGAGGTGAAGGAAAATCTCGTCGACGGCGAGCCGAGCACCAAGTGGCTCGCCTTCGAGCCCTCCGGCTGGGCCGAGTTCGACCTGGACAAGCCGGTCGAACTGGCGCGTTACGCGCTGACGTCGGCCAATGACCATGACGAGCGCGACCCGAAGGACTGGGCCCTGAAGGGCTCCGCCGACGGGAAGGAGTGGAAGACGCTCGACACCCGCTCCGGCGAGTCCTTCTCCGAGCGCTTCCAGACGAAGACGTACGACCTCGCCGAACCCGGGGAGTACCGGCACCTCCGGCTGGAGGTCACCGGGAACAACGGGGGTGACATCCTCCAGCTCGCCGACCTCCAGCTGTCCACGGGCGGCACCGACGGGCCCGTCCCGCAGGACATGCTCTCCCTGGTCGACCGCGGTCCGAGCGGCTCCCCCACCGCCAAGGCGGGCGCCGGGTTCACCGGAAAGCGGGCCCTGCGGTACGCCGGCCGGCACACCGCCGAGGGGCGGGCGTACTCGTACAACAAGATCTTCGACGTGAACGTGGCCGTCGGCCGGAACACGCGGCTGGCCTACCGCGTCTTCCCGTCGATGGCGGACGGCGACCTCGACTACGACGCCACCAACGTCTCCGTCGACCTCGCCTTCACCGACGGCACCCACCTGAGCGACCTGCGCGCCACCGACCAGCACGGTTTCCCGCTGACCCCGCGGGGGCAGGGCGCGGCGAAGATCCTCTACGTCAACCAGTGGAACCACGTGGCCTCGCGCATCGGGTCGGTCGCGGCCGGGAAGACCGTGGACCGGATCCTGGTGGCGTACGACTCCGCCGAGGGCCCGGCGAGATTCCGGGGCTGGCTGGACGACGTCCGCATCGAGTCCGTCGCGCCCGAACGGCCGAAGGCGCACCTGTCCGACTACGCGGTGACGACCCGGGGCACCCATTCCAGCGGCGGCTTCTCGCGGGGCAACAACTTTCCGGCGACGGCGGTGCCGCACGGCTTCAACTTCTGGACGCCCGTGACCAACGCGGGTTCGCTCAGCTGGCTGTACGACTACGCGCGGGGGAACAACGCGGACAACCTGCCGACGATCCAGGCGTTCAGCGCCAGCCACGAGCCGAGCCCCTGGATGGGTGACCGGCAGACGTTCCAGGTGATGCCGTCCGTGGCCACCGGGACCCCGGAGTACGGGCGGGAGGCCCGGGAGCTGGCCTTCCGGCACGAGAACGAGACGGCGCGGCCGTACTACTACGGGGTGCGGTTCGAGAACGGGCTGAAGGCGGAGATGGCGCCGACCGACCACGCGGCGGTGCTGCGCTTCACCTACCCCGGCGACGAGGCGAGCGTCCTCTTCGACAACGTGACGGACCAGGCGGGCCTGACGCTCGACAAGGAGAACGGGACCGTCACCGGCTACTCGGACGTCAAGTCCGGTCTGTCGACGGGCGCGACGCGGCTGTTCGTCCACGGCGAGTTCGACCAGCCGGTGACCGAAGGCGACTCCAGCGGCGTCAAGGGCCACCTGCGCTTCGAGGCCGAGGACCGGACCGTCACCCTGCGTCTGGCGACCTCGCTCATCAGCCTCGACCAGGCCGAGGACAACCTCCGCCAGGAGATCCCTCAGGGCCGCTCCTTCGAGGCGGTGAAGAAGAGCGCCCAGCGGCAGTGGGACCGGCTGCTCGGCAGGGTCGAGGTGGAGGGCGCGACCCCCGACCGGCTGACGACGCTGTACTCCAGCCTGTACCGCCTCTACCTGTACCCGAACTCCGGCTTCGAGAAGGTCGGTGGCAGGCACCGGTACGCCTCGCCCTTCTCCCCCATGCCGAACCCGGACACCCCGACGCACACCGGCGCGAAGATCGTCGACGGCGAGGTGTACGTCAACAACGGCTTCTGGGACACCTACCGGACGACCTGGCCCGCCTACTCGCTCCTGACCCCGTCCCGGGCGGGCGAGCTGGTCGACGGATTCGTGCAGCAGTACAGGGACGGCGGCTGGACCTCCCGCTGGTCCTCCCCCGGCTACGCGGACCTCATGACGGGCACGTCCTCGGACGTGGCGTTCGCCGACGCGTACGTCAAGGGCGTCGACTTCGACGCGGAGGCGGCCTACGAGGCGGCGGTGAAGAACGCCACGGTCGTACCGCCGAACCCGGGCGTCGGCCGCAAGGGCATGACCACCTCCCCGTTCCTCGGCTACACGAGCACCGAGACCCACGAGGGCCTGTCCTGGGCGCTGGAGGGTTACCTCAACGACTACGGCATCTCCCGCATGGGCCAAAGGCTCTACGAGGAGACCGGCGAGCGGCGCTACAAGGAGGAGTCGGAGTACTTCCTGAACCGTGCCCGGGACTACGTGAACCTCTTCGACGCGAAGGCCGGCTTCTTCCAGGGCCGGGACGCGAAGGGCGACCGGCGGGTGGAGTCGTCGAAGTACGACCCGCGGGTGTGGGGGTACGACTACACCGAGACGAATGGGTACGGGTACGCATTCACCGCTCCGCAGGACAGTCGGGGTCTGGCGAACCTGTACGGCGGCCGGAAGGGTCTCGCGGACAAGCTCGACGACTACTTCTCCACCCCGGAGACGGCCTCCCCCGAGTTCGTCGGGTCCTACGGCGGTGTCATCCACGAGATGACCGAGGCGCGGGACGTCCGGATGGGCATGTACGGGCACTCCAACCAGGTCGCCCACCACGCGATCTACATGTACGACGCGGCGGGGCAGCCGTGGAAGGCGCAGGAGAAGGTCCGCGAGGTGCTGTCGCGGCTGTACACGGGCAGCGACATCGGGCAGGGCTACCACGGTGACGAGGACAACGGCGAGCAGTCGGCCTGGTTCCTGTTCTCCGCGCTCGGCTTCTACCCGCTGGTGATGGGCAGCGGCGAGTACGCGATCGGATCGCCCCTGTTCACCAAGGCGACCGTGCATCTGGAGAACGGGCGCGACCTGGTGGTGAAGGCGCCCCGGAACAGCGCGCGGAACGTGTACGTGCAGGGGTTGAAGGTGAACGGCCGGACCTGGACGAAGACCTCACTGCCCCACGCGCTGGTCGCCGGGGGCGGTGTCCTGGAGTTCGACATGGGCCCGCGGCCGTCGTCCTGGGGCACGGGCGAGCACGCGGCGCCCGTGTCGATCACCCGGAACGACGAGGTGCCGTCGCCGCGCGGCGACGTGCTGAAGGGTGACGGCGCCCTGTTCGACGACACGTCGGCGACGGACGCGACGGTGACCTCCGTGGATCTGCCGGTCTCCGAGGGCTCCGAGGCGGTGCAGTACACGCTGACGTCGTCGGCGGACCGGGCGAGGGCACCGGCCGGCTGGACGCTCCAGGGCTCCTCCGACGGGACGACTTGGCGGACGCTGGACCGGCGCTCCGGTGAGTCCTTCGCGTGGGACAGACAGACCCGCGCGTTCTCCGTGAGGTCGCCGGGTACGTACGAGAGGTACCGCCTGGTCCTCGACGGTGAGGCCACCCTGGCGGAGGTCGAACTGCTCTCCTGAGCAGCCGAGTTGGGGGTCCGATGCCGCTTCCCGTGCCCGTCCTGCCCGAAGGTGTGGATCCGGCCTGGTTACCGCCCGCCGCGTTCCGCGCGGTCGGTGGCAGGCGGACGCTGATCCGGGGATCGGGGCCGTTGGTGGAGACGGTGCACGGGGAGGTGGCCGAGGCCTGCCGGCGGTTCGGGGGCCGGGTCGTGCGGGACGCCGTCGCGGACGGCGCCTACGACCTGGTTCTCGGCCTCGGTACCGGCGAACTCGGTGACGAGGGCTTCACCCTCGCGCGTGAGGGCGGCACGACGACCGTCACCGCCTCCGGCGGCCGGGGGCTGCTGTACGGACTGTTCCACGTCGTCCGTCTCGGGGAGGCGGCGTTCCGGGGCGGGTGGGCGCCGCAGGCCCATCGCCCGGCGCTCGCGCTGCGGATGCTCGATCACTGGGACAACGTGGCCGTGCACCCGGTCATGGGCCAGGTGGAGCGCGGGTACGCGGGCGGCTCGCTGTTCTGGGAGGGCGGCAGGGCCCGGGGCGAACTCGAGCGGGTGCGGGCGTACGGCAGGCTGCTCGCGGCGTGCGGGATCAACGCACTGTCCGTGAACAACGTCAACGTGCACGCGGCCGAGGCGCGGCTGCTGACCGACCGCATCGGTGAAGTGGCCGAGATCGCCGGGGCGTTGCGCCCCTACGGCATCCGCACCCACCTCTCCGTCTCCTTCGCCTCCCCGGTCACGCTCGGCGGGCTGCCCACGGCCGATCCGCTGGACAAGGCGGTACGCGACTGGTGGGCCGGGGCGACGCGGCGGGTGTACGCGGCGATTCCCGACTTCGGCGGGTACGTGGTGAAGGCCGACTCGGAGGGACAGCCGGGGCCGTTCGCGTACGGCCGCAGTCACGCCGAGGGCGCGAACCTGCTGGCGGCGGCGCTGGAGCCGTTCGGCGGCACGGTGCACTGGCGGGCCTTCGTCTACGACCACCGCCAGGACTGGCGGGACCGCACGACGGACCGGGCCCGGGCCGCGTACGACCATTTCGTGCCGCTGGACGGGGAGTTCGCGGCCGGCGCCGTGCTCCAGGTGAAGCACGGGCCGATGGACTTCCAGGTGCGGGAACCGGTCTCGCCGCTGATCGGGGCCATGCCGCGGACCCGGCTGGCGGTCGAACTGCAGGTCACCCAGGAGTACACCGGGCAGCAGCGGCACACGTGCTGGCTGGGGCCGATGTGGAGCGAGGTGCTGCGGTTCCGGCACGAACAGGGCTCGGACGTAGCGGGGTTGGCGCGGGGCGGGCTCGTCGCCGTGTCCAACGTGGGTGACGACCCGTTCTGGACGGGGCATCCGCTGGCGCAGGCCAATCTGTACACCTTCGGGCGGCTGGCCTGGCAGCCGGACGCCGAGCCGGGCGCGGTGCTCGACGAGTGGATCGGGCTCGGCTTCCCGGACGCCCCCGCACGGCTGGCCGACGGTCTGCACGCCGTGCTGGACGGCTCGTGGCGGACGTACGAGAAGTACACCGCTCCCCTGGGTGTCGGCTTCATGGTGCAGCCGGGGCACCACTACGGCCCGGTGTGGAGGGGTACGAGTACAGCCCGTGGGGGACCTATCACTTCGCCGACCGGGACGGCGTCGGGGTCGACCGCGGTGTGACGGGCGGTACGGGGTTCGCCGGGCAGTACGGCCCGCCGTGGGCCGAGCTGTACGAGTCGCCGAAGACCTGCCCGGACGAGCTGCTGCTGTTCTTCCACCACGTGCCGTACGGGCATGTGCTGAAGAGCGGGAAGACGGTGATCCAGCACATCTACGACACCCACTTCGAAGGAGTCGAGGAGGTCGAGGAAGCCCGGGCGGTATGGGCCTCGCTGGCCGGGCTGGTGGACCCGGCGCGCCACGCCCGGGTGGCGGAGCGCTACGAGGAGCAGCTCCGCAGTGCCCGTGAATGGCGCGATCAGGTCAACAGCTACTTCTTCCGCGCATCCGGGGTGCCGGACGCGCGGGGGCGGCGGATCCACTGAAGGATCGCCACGCCCATCGGGTCGAGGACCAGGGGTTCGCCCTGGTCCACCCGCTTGCCGGTGAGCAGGTCGGTGGCCGTGCCGAGCGCTGTCAGGTGGGCGGGCGCGGGGGCGTGGTTGAGGAGGAAGAGCAGACGGGTGCCGTCGGGGGCGACCCGGGTGGCGGTCTCCACCGCCGGGTGGCCGGCGTAGGGGCCGCGCAGGTCGTGGCGGTTCAGGATCCGGCGGACGACCTGCGCGGTGCCCTGCTGGTCGAGGGCGGTGGCGACGTACCAGGCCTCGCCGTCGCCGAAGGGGTGGCGGGTGACGGCGGGGGTGCCGGCGTAGAAGTCGGTGCCGTAGCCGGCGACCGGTTCGGCGCCGCGCGGGAGCACGATCTCGAAGACGAGCCCGGCCCGCGCCCCCAGTTCGGGGACGGTCTGGGTGAACTCCGGCGGGCGGGCGTCCCATTCGTCGACACGGATGCCCATGAGGGGCGCGAGCGGGCCGGGTACGTCGGTGAGGAAGGCGCGGTCGTGCTCGTCGACGCGGCCGGAGAGGAACGTGGTCAGGACCGTGCCGCCGCGGGCGGCCACGGCTTCGAGGCGCGGGGCGAGGTCGCCCTTGACCATGTGCAGGACGGGGGCGAGGACCACGTCGTAGGGCGTGAGGTCGGCGGTCTGCGGGATCACGTCCACGTCGGCGCCGGCCTCGCGGGCCGCCCGGTAGTAGGCGTGGACCACGTCCGGGTACTTCACCAGCCGGGACGGGCCGTCGGAGATCTCCAGGGCCCACCAGCTGTCCCAGTCGAAGAGGAGCGCGGTGCGGGCGGGGGTCCGGGCGCCGAGGGTCCGCCCGCCCAGGGCCTCCAGCTCCGCTCCCAGGGCGGCGACTTCCCGGAAGACCCGGGTGTCGTCGCGGCCCGCGTGGCCGATGACGGCCCCGTGGTACTTCTCGCAGGCACCTCGTGAGGCGCGCATCTGGAAGTAGAGGGCGGCGTCCGCGCCGTGGGCGATGGCCTGGAAGGTGGCGAGGCGGAGTTCGCCGGGGCGCCGCAGCGGGTTGACGTCACGGCACGCCGTCGTCGACGGGGTCTGCTCCATCAGCCAGAACGGGGCACCGTCCTTCAGGCCCCGCATCAGGTCGTGGGCGAGGGCGGCCCGGGTCGGCGGGGCGTCCGGGGGCGGGTAGTTGTCCCAGGACGCGAAGTCGAGGTGGGGCGCCCAGCGGTGGTAGTCGAGGGGACGAAAGAGGCCCATGAAGTTGGTGGTGACGGGTGTGTCGGGGTCGTGGGCGCGGATCACCTCCTTCTCGGCCAGGAAGCAGCCGAGGAGGGCGTCGGTGGTGAAGCGGAGGTAGTCCAGGGTGATGCCTTGGAAGGCGGTGTGGTCGGGGCCGCGCCAGTGCTCGGTGAGGGCGTTCGGCGGCTCGATCTGGTCCCATGCGGTGTAGCGGTGGGACCAGAAGGTGGTCCACCAGGCGTCGTTGAGGGCGTCGAGGGTGGCGTGCCGGTCCCGGAGCCACTCCCGGAACGCCTCGGCACACAGTTCGCAGTAGCAGGCGCCGCCGTACTCGTTGTTGATGTGCCAGGCGAGCAGGGCCGGGTGGTCTGCGTACCGTTCGGCGAGGCGGGCGGCCATCGCGGTGGCGTGTTCGCGGTACGCCGGTGCGCTGGGGCAGAAGGTGTGACGCTGACCGTAGCGGTGGCGGCGGCCCTCGAAGTCGGTGCGGTTGACCTCGGGGTGCCGCTTCGCGAGCCAGGGCGGGACGGCGGCGGTCCCGGTGGCGAGGCAGACCCGGCGTCCCTCGGCGGCGGCCCGGTCGAGCGTGTCGTCCAGTTCTGTGAAGTCGTAAATGTTCGGGGCGGGTTGGGTGAGGGACCAGGTGAAGACGCCGACGGTGAGGGTGTCGATGCCGGCCCGGGTGAACAGGCGGTGGTCCTCGTTTCGGACGTCCCGCGGCCACTGCTCGGGGTTGTAGTCGCCGCCGTAGCGGATCTTGCGCGTCATGCGGTGAAGTCCTTCCGCGTCTCGGCGATCACCGAGCGGCTGCCGTGCAGCAGGGACAGCAGCAGCGGCGCGGCCAGCAAGGCGGGCAGGGCCTCCGTCAGCAGGGTCGCCGACGCGGCCGTCAGGACCAGCAGGGAGACGGCGGCGAGGGTGGCGCGGCCGTGCCGGAACAGGAAGTACGCGGCGAGGCGAGCGGTGTCCCGGGCGCGGAAGGCGAACAGGGAGGTCAGGACGAGAGCGTGCGCGCCCCAGAGCAGGGAGCCGGTGCCGATCACCGCGAGCAGCAGCGCCCACCAGCCGGGCAGGCCGGTGGCGGAGAAATGCGTGAGGGTGAAGGCGATGACCGTCAGCCACACCAGCAGGGGCGCCCACAGCTTCAGCGCCGGTACGGCGTTGAGCCGCCAGCCGCGCAGGCAGTCCCGGGCCGGGTGCAGCTCGGTGAGGTCGTGGCTGCGGTGGTGGAGGGCGTAGAGCGCGGCGGACAGGGCCGGCCCGAGGGGCAGCAGGCACAGCGCGGCGAGGGGAAGGTTGGCGGGGTCGGGGCCGAGCAGCAGCAGTGCGGCCAGGCCCGGGGAGGCGGTGAGGAGGAGCAGCGCCTCGACGGTCAGGAGGGTGTGGGTCAAGGCGGAGGCGCGGGAGAGGGTTCCGGTGCCGAAGCCGGAGGTGCGCACGGTGCTCATGCGGCGGCCTCCCGGCCGGGCGGCCGCCGCACGTGCCTGTGGCCCTGCAGGGCCCGGGGCGGGTGCACCGCCGTGCCGTGGGTGAGCCGGCTGCTCGGCGTGCCGGGGAGGCGGATCACCCGTTCTCCTTCCTGAACCGTTCGTAGGCCTTGTTGTGCAGGTCGACGAGCTGCTGCATGTTCTTCGACTTCAGCTCGGCGAGGTAGGAGTCCCACTGGGACAACGGGCGTTTGCCGAGGACGAACTGGAGGGTGTTCTGGATGACGTGGTCCTTGAGCGGGGTCTCCCAGAGGGTGGCCTGCTCCTGTTCGAAGGACTGGAGGGGGTGGGCCGGGTCGATGGGCAGTTGCCGACGCTGGGCCATGGCGTCCTGGAACTTCTTCTCGTCCGGGCTGAACATCGAGGAAACGAGCTCCCAGCTGCCGCCGTAGGCGAAGACGCCGTCGTAGAAGCCGAAGTCCTTCTGCATGTCCTTCGGGGCGTCCGGGTCGGAGCCCATGAGACTGATGCCGGACTTCGGCTCGTACCGGCCTCCGGAACGCGTGTAGGTGACACCCTCGATGCCCCAACGGGCCAGCCGCTGGCCCTCGTCGGAGTACCAGAGCCAGTCCACGAACTGCATCATGGCGACGAAGCTGTCGCTCTTCAGCGCCTTGCTGGAGATCATGACACCGTTCTCCAGCCGGCTGCCGCCCAGCACCACGGGACCGGCGGGCCCCAGCGGCACCGGCACCATCTCGATCCTCGCGCCCTTGACCTGCTTCTCCAGGTTGTACCGGTAGTCCTGCACCAGCACCTGCGGGTTGGCGCTCATCACGTAGGACTTCTCGGCGAGCAGCTTCTGCAGCGCCTGGTCGTCGGTCTGGCTGAAGCTCTCGGGGTCCATCAGCTTCTCGGCGACGAGCCTGCGCAGGTACTCGACCATCTGGCGGTAGGCGTCCTGCGCGCCGGTGAAGACATACTTCTGCGCCTTGTGGTCGAAGCTGATGTTGTCGTACGTCCAGCCGGACCTGACGCCGAAGGCCTGGCCGAGGTAGCTGAACAGGGCGCCGCAGGGGAACGGGGTGTTGGTGCTCCAGCGGTCGGTGAGGGGGTACTTGCCCGGGTGCTCCTCCTTGAGCGCCTTGAGGACGTCGTACACCTCGTCCCAGGTGGCGGGCAGACTCAGGCCCTGCTTGTCGAGGACGTCCGTGCGGAAGGACAGGGAGTAGCCGGCCTTGGCCTTCTCGTGCAGGCCGGGCAGCAGGTAGTAGCTGCCGTCGGACTGGCGGATCGAGTCGAGCTCGGGCTCCAGCTTCCACTTGCGCACCTTCTCGCGGAAGTTGGGCATCAGCTTCACGTAGTCGCTGACCGGCAGGATCGCGCCCGAGGACACGAAGGCGACCTCGGAGGGGTGGTACGTCTTCGGGATCAGGAAGGGTGCGTCGCCCGCGCCGATGAGCACGCTGCGCTTCTTCTCGTAGTCGGCGAGCGGCACGTCGAGCGGCTTGAGGGTCACGCCGGTGCGCTCGGTCAGCTCCTTCCAGAACAGCCAGTCGTTCTTCATCGGGTAGACCGGGTTGTTGTTGTGCAGCACCGCGAAGGACAGCGGCCGGGAGGCCTTGAACTGCTGCCCGGCCCGGTAGTTCTTCATGGCCCCGTCCTGTTTCTTCGACAGGTCCTTGCCGTCCCCGCCGTCGTCACCGCCACCGCAGCCGGTGACCGTGGCGAGGCCGATGAAGCCGGCCGCGGCGAGCATCCGGCGCCGCGACAGCTGTCCTTCGTTCTTCACGGGAACCCCCTTGTTCCGTAGTCGAGTTGCGGAGCGGTGCGCGGTCAGCCCTTGACCGCGCCGAGCATCACGCCCGAGACGAAGTAGCGCTGGACGAACGGGTACACGCACAGGATCGGCAGGGCGGTGAGGACGATGGTCACCGACTGGATGTTCGCGCCGACCTGGCTGAGCTGCTCGGTTCCGGCACCGGCGTTGCCGCCGCCGGTGGCGCCCTGGATGAGGTTGCGCAGGTAGACCGTGACCGGCATCAGCTCGGTGCGGTCCATGTAGAGGAACGCGCTGAACCAGGAGTTCCAGAAGGACACCGAGTAGAAGAGCACCATGGTCGCCACGACCGCCTTGGACAGCGGCAGCACGATTCTCAGCAGGGTGCCGTAGGTGCTCAGGCCGTCGATCTGCGCGGCCTCCTCCAGCTCCGTCGGCAGGTTCTCGAAGAAGGCCTTCATCACCAGCAGGTTGAAGACACTGATCGCGTTCGGCAGGGCGATCGCCCAGACGCTGTTCTTCAGGCCGAGGCTGGTGACCAGGATGTAGTTCGGGATCAGGCCGCCGGTGAAGAACATGGTGAACACGGCGACGCCGACGAGCACGCCCCGGCCCCTGAGGTGCTTCTTCGACAGGACGTAGGCGTAACAGGTCGTCAGGATCATGGCGATCGCCGTCGCCACGACCGTGTAGAGGACGGTGTTGCCGTAGTTCCGCCAGAACATCGAGTCCTGGAACACGATCCTGTACGTGGTGAGGTTGAACCCCCTGGGCAGCAGGGTCACCTCACCGGCCCGGATCTGCCGCTCCCCGCTGAAGGACCGCGCGAGGATGTTGACGAAGGGGTAGAGGGTCACCAGCACGACGAGCGTGAGGATCACCCCGTTGACACCCTGGAAGACCCGCTGGGAGCGGCTCGGCCTCACCACAGGCTCGTCCCCACCGTGCGGCGCGAGAGCGTGTTGGCGGACGTGATCAGGACCAGGCCGATGACCGCCTCGAACAGGCCGATGGCGGCGGCGTAGCTGAAGCTGTTGGACTCCACGCCGGAGCGGTAGACGTACGTCGAGATCACATCCGCGGTGGGATAGGTCAGGGGGTTGTACAGCAGCAGCACCTTCTCGAAGCCGACCGCCATGAACGTGCCGACGTTGAGGATCAGCAGCGTGATCATGGTGGGGCGGATGCCGGGCAGGGTGACGTGCCAGATCTGCCGCCAGCGGCCCGCGCCGTCGATACGGGCGGCTTCGTACAGGTCCTCGTCGATCGTGGTGAGCGCGGCGAGGTAGAGGATCGTGCCCCAGCCTGCGGTCTGCCAGATCTCTGAACCCACGTAGACGGTGCGAAACCACCCGGGTTCCTGGATGAAGCGCACCGGGTCGTGTCCGAGCACGCCCAGGAGGTGATTGACGGGGCCGTCGCTCGCCAGCATCTGCATCGTGATGCCCGCGACGATCACGATCGACAGGAAGTGCGGGAGGTACGACACCGACTGCACGAACCGCTTCAGGGAGCGCCGGCGCACCTCGTTCAGCAGCAGCGCGAGCACGATCGGGATCGGGAAGCAGAAGACGAGCGTGAGCCCGCCCAGCCACAGGGTGTTGCGGAACACCTGCCAGAAGGTGGGGTCGCTGAGGAACATCCGCACATAGCGCAGGCCCACCCATTCCTCACCGAAGATCGATCCGCCGGGCTCGAAGCGCCGGAAGGCGATGACGTTGCCGATCATCGGCAGATAGCGGAAGACCAGGAAGAACAGCAGCGGCAGGATCGCCAGCGAGTACAACTGCCAGTCGCGGCGCAGTGCCCGCCGCCATCCGGTCCGGTCGGGCACCCGTTTGCCGCGCCGGGGAGCGGCCCGGGCCGACGGCCGGCCCTGGGCGCCCGGCGGGGCCGGTGTGGTGGACGTGCTCATTGCTCGGGCCTCCCGTGGACATGGGACGCGGAACCGAAACTTTCGAGCTCTTGCCGGTAACTTGCGGCAACCTATGGGGCTCAGAAAGCGCTGTCAATGGGTGCTGCGACACTCAGGCGGGGCGCCTGGGGCGCGTTGGAATCCCATGAGACCTGGGTATGACCCCGGAATCACGCGCGTTGCTCGACCGCAAGTTTCTGGATGACCACCGATTCCTGCGAGGTGTCACCGTGCCCGCGTTCGACCTGCCGCTGCCCGAACTGGAGCGCCACCGCCCGGACATCGAGGAGCCCGCCGACTTCGACAGGTTCTGGCAGGACACCCTGGAGGCGGCCGGGGAGGCGGACCCCGTGGTGTCGGTGCGGCCGGTGGAGACGGGCCTTCGGCTGACGCGGACCTGGGACGTGACGTTCCGGGGTTTCGGGGGCGACCCGGTGCGGGCGTGGTTCAGCCGGCCGGCCGAGGCGGACGAACCGCTGCCCGCCGTGGTCGAGTTCGCCGGCTACGGGCGCGGTCGCGGCCTCCCGCACGAGCGCCTGACGTGGGTCAACGCCGGGTACGCGCACCTACTCATGGACAACCGCGGTCAGGGCGACCAGTACGGATGCGGCGGCGACACCCCCGACCCGCACGCCGTCGCGCCGGGCGGGCCCGGGCCGGCGGTGCGCGGGCTGCTCGCCGCCGAGGACTACCACTACCGGCGCCTGATCACGGACGCCGTGCGCGCCGTCGCGGCCGTACGGGAGTTGCCGGGTGTCGATCCCGGGCGGGTCGCCGCCCTGGGCAACAGCCAGGGGGGAGGGCTGGCCCTGGCGGTCGCGGGGCTCGCGCCCGGCCTGGCGGCACTGCTGACCACGGCGCCGTTGCTGTGCGGGATCCGGCGCGCCCTGGACCTCACGGAGGCCGGGCCCTACGGCGAGATCGCCGCCTACCTCTCCGTCCACCGGGGCGCCGAGCGCGCCGCCTTTCGCACCCTCTCCTACGTCGAGGGCGTCTCCTTCGCCCGCCGCGCACAGGCCCCGGCCCACTTCGGGGTGGGCCTGCGGGACACGGTGTGTCCGCCGAGCGGGGCGTACGCCGCCTTCAACCGCTACGCCGAACTGACCGGCGCGGACCCGCGCAAGGAGATCCACGCCTATCCGTTCAACGGGCACGAGGGCGGCGACGCGTACAGGTGCGGCGGCAACTGGATTGGCTGCGGCGGGTGTTGGGCTGACGGCGGGGCGGCACGAGGCCGGCCGGCCCGTCGGCGACGCAGCCGGGAGGCTGCGCCATCCCGCCCGCCCCTCCCCTGGGTCATCCCGCGACCGGGGACTCCGCGGTGCAGCCGCCGGCACTCACCAGACCCTCGGCACTCTGCTCCTCGATCACCTTGCCCTTGTGGATGATCTTGCAGGTGATCCGGGAGCCCTCGGGGTCGGCGGCGACCGGCATGACCGCGGCGGGCATGATGCCGCGCAGCGTGACCGTCTTCTTCCACGGGAGTTCGGGCTTCGACACCGACTCGATCTTCGGGTCCATGGCCTTGCCCCCGCCGCCGTGGAATTCGATCGAGTCGATGTTCTTCCCCGTCACCTCGTAGGTGACCTCGTACGTCTCGTCCACCGCCTTGTCGACCTGGTCGACCGCCTCGGAGCAGGCCGTGAGGCCGAGCGCGAGACCGGTGACGGCGACGGAACAGACGGCGGCGCGAAGAGTGCGCTTCACAGAGATCCCCCCGGATCATGATGGTCGAGTCCCGCAGCCAACCGCAAAGGGAAAGTAAAGTCAACTTGCTTTCCGTGCGGGTCTGTTGGGCCGTCACCGGGGGCGGCCCGCCACACCCCCGCTGACTTCGGTGGAGGCGTTGGACACCTCGGCAGGGGCCCTCGGCCCAGACCCTTGCCCCCGGAGCCGTTTACATCTGCGCCGCCGGGCGCTAACTTCCGCAACAGCGGGGTGGGAGCGCTCCCATTACGGTGGACCGGAACCCGCCCTCGAGCCGCTCCCATCCCGCGCGTCCGCACCCGCACATCCGGCAGGCCCGTACCCCCACGAACGGATGGTGCTGTCATGATCCCGACAAGCGAGCCGGGAGGATCGGCGATGCCCCGACCAGCGCTGAACTCCCGGGCCAGAGCCCTCTTCCTCGTGCTGCTCTCCCTCCTCGTCACCGTCCCGGCCATCGGCCTGGTCATGACGTCCGGTGGCGAGGCGGAGGCGCACGGCACCCCCATGAAGCCCGGCAGCCGTACCTTCCTGTGCTGGCAGGACGGCCTGACGGACACCGGCGAGATCAAGCCGGTCAATCCCGCCTGCCGAGGCGCGCAGCAGGTCAGCGGCACCACCCCGTTCTACAACTGGTTCTCGGTGCTCCGCTCGGACGGCGCCGGGCGCACCCGGGGCTTCGTACCGGACGGCGAGCTGTGCAGCGGCGGCAACACCAACTTCACCGGGTTCGACAAGCCCGGCAAGGACTGGCCGCTCACCCATCTCACCTCGGGCGCGACCGTCGACTTCTCGTACAACGCCTGGGCGGCGCACCCTGGTTGGTTCTACGTCTACATCACCAAGGACGGCTTCGACCCGACCAAGACGCTCACCTGGAACGACATGGAGGAGCGGCCCTTCCTGAGCGTCGACCACCCGCCGCTGAAGGGCTCCCCGGGCACGGTCGAGGCCAACTACTCCTGGACGGGCAAGCTCCCCGCCGGCAAGTCGGGACGGCACATCATCTACATGGTCTGGCAGCGTTCCGACAGCCAGGAGACCTTCTACTCCTGCTCCGATGTCGTCTTCGACGGCGGCAACGGCGAGGTGACCGGCATCAAGGAGCCGGGCACCCCGTCCGAGCCGGTGCCCGGCACCTGCACGGCCACCCGGAAGACGACCGGCACCTGGAACGGCGGCCACCAGTCCGAGGTGACCGTCACCAACACCGGCACGGTCCCGATGCTCGGCTGGATGGTCGACTGGACCCTCCCGGCGGGCCAGAAGGTCGAGAGCCTGTGGAGCGGCAGCGCGACCTACAACGGCCAGGCGGTGATGGTCCACAACGCCGCCTGGAACGGCTCCCTCGCGCCGGGCAAGAGCGCGACGTTCGGATACGTCGTCTCCGGGGCGGGAGGTGACAGTACGAGCAGTCTGCCCTGCAGGGTGGGCTGAACCGCCGGACGGGCGGGCCCGGTGACCGGGGCGACGGTGACCGGGCCCGTCGGCGCGACACGCTCCGGGCGGGCCGGGCGGGGGCACCGGCCGGTTCCCTCCCCGGAGTCCCGGCGGCGAAGGTTGCGCCATGGCGGCACACCTCGCCCTGGCCCGCTTGATGGGGGTCGGCGAACTGCGCGGCCTCGCTGATCTGCGGTGACGGCCTCCTGCCCGGCGAGCACTCGCCCTGCATGTCTCTCTGGCCGACTGGGGCACCACCGTCTCAGCGGTCGGCCGTGGACACCAGGCGGCGCAGTGACACGCGGGCCGGTGGAGCCCTGGTCGGTTCGCCGCCGGGGCGGCCTTGGAGGCCGGTCTCTCCGACGCCAACCGGGCCGGGCGCCCCATATGTCGTGGTTATCCAGGTGTGCGATTCTGTTGTGTGGGTGCCCTGCCGCTCGTGTGCGGCGTGGATCCGCCATGGGAGGCGCGACCCCGCGCCGCCGTTCCCGTGCCCGCGTCGTCGTCGCCCGAGTTCCGGGGACTCCCACCTGCCGGTGGCTGCGGCATGGACGGGAGGTGGATGCGGACATGCCCCATTACGGCGATGCCCGGGCCGCGATCCCCGGTCTTCGGGCGCCGGGGGACGGGGGCACCGGTCCGCCTCGCCCCGCTTCGGAACCGGCCGCGCGAGCGCGGCTCCTGGCGTTCGCGGGGGTGACGCTGGCGGCGGTGTACGTACGCGGCGAGGACGGGGCCGAGCTGCGGCTGGTGGAGGCTGTCGGTGCCGAGTCCGAGCAGCGGTACCGGTTGCCGGGGCGGGTGGCCGTCCCGGTTGCGGGGGGATCTCCCGGCGCGGGATCGAGCGGTTACAGCGGGCCGACTCCGGACGTCGACACCCCCGGCGCCCCTTCCCCCGCCCCCTCCCCCCGTGCCGGTCCCGGCGCTGTCCCTTCCGGCCCGGAGACGGGAGGCGGCGGCCCGGCCGTCGCCGAGGCCTATCTGCGGGGGCGGCCCGTGTGGCTCGCGGGTGTGGTGCTCGCCGGAGGGGAGGACGGCGTGGCCGCCTCCGCCCCGCTCGGAGCCCTGCCGCTGGGGGCCGCGGGCGGCTGGCTGGGCTGTCTCGTCGTGGTGGGAGAGGCCGGGGAGGGGTTCGGGTCGGAGCAGCGGGAGTTCCTGGAGCAGTACGCCGAGGCCGTCGCCGAGCGGCTGCGGGGCGAGGCCGACCGGTCGGCGCCCTCACCCCTGCTGGATTCGGCCCTGCGCGCCATGGGAGTCGGGTCCTTCGCCCTGTCGCCCGGGACCGGGCTGGTCGAGACGGATCCGGCGCTGCTCGAACTCGTCGGCATCCCCGAGGGCGGTTTCGACGGCAAGACCGACACCCTGCTCTCGGTCAGCGTGCCGGAGGACGTCCCCGCGCTGATGTCGGTCATCGAACCGTCCGCGCAGGCTCCGGGCCGCCGTGAGCTGGAGTTCCGTATCCGCAGGCCCACCGGTGAACTGTGCTGGCTGCGGCTGAACTGCCGGGTGCTGAAGGGGCCCGACGGCGCTCCCGAGCGGGTGCTGGGCGTGGTGAGCGCGGCGCCCGTGCTGCGCCGCAGCGCCAGCGACGTCGCCCGGATCCAGTGGCTGACGGCCGCGCTCGACGACGCCACGACCGTCCGGGACGTCAGCCGGGTCGTCGTCGCCGCGTTGCGCGAGCCACTGGGTGCCGACCGGGTGGCGCTCGCCGAGCTGCTGGAGGACCGGCTGGCGGTCACCGTGCTCGATCCGCCGGGTGCCGGCGCCTGGCCGGAGCTGTGGCGCCATGAGTGGCGCTCGGAATGGCCCGACGCGCCGGTCTCCGCCCTTCCCACGCTCCAGGCGGCACTGCGGGACGGGCGGATGAGCCTGTGGCAGGCGGGTTCCGTCCTGGAGCCGGGGCTCGCGGGGATAGGCCCCGGCGGGCTCGCGGTGCTGCCGCTGCCGGCCAGGAGCGGGGTGGCGGGGGTGTGCCTGGTGGGCTGGGACACCCCGCACGAGTTCGCCCCCGAGGAGCGGGCCCTGCTGACCGCCACCGCCGGACTGGTCGGGCAGGCCCTCAAGCGCGCGCACGCCTACGACGCCGAGCAGGAGCTCGCGACGATGCTCCAGCGCAGCCTGCTGCCCCGCCGGCTCCCCAAGCTGCCCGGGGGCACGGCCGTGGCCCGCTATCTGCCCGCCCGGCGCGGGCTCCAGGTGGGCGGCGACTGGTACGACGTGATCGCGCTGTCGGAGAACAAGGTGGCCCTGGTCATCGGGGATGTGCAGGGACACAGCGCCGGGGCCGCGACGATCATGGGCCAGATGCGTACGGCGGTCCGCGCCTACGCCGTGGAGGGGCATCCGCCGGATGTGGTCGTCGCGCACGCCAACCGGCTGCTCGTCGGCATGGAGACCGACCTCTTCGCCACCTGCTGCTATGTCGAGCTGGACATGGAGGAGGGCAACGCGCTGTTCGTGCGGGCCGGGCATCTGGCCCCGCTGGCGCGGCATCCCGACGGCGGCACCGCGGAGATCGCGGTCGAGGGCGGGCTCCCGCTGGGTGTCCTCGCGGACGCGGAGTTCCCGCTGACGGCCCTGGCGCTCGCGCCGGGATCGGTGCTCGCGCTGGTGACGGACGGTCTGGTCGAGTCGGCGGACCTGCAGGTGGACGAGGGGATGCGGCTCGTGCGCCAGGCGCTGGCCGCGGCCGATCCCGCCGACCCGGGACGGATGGCCGACGAGCTGCTCGGCGAGGCCGGGCGGCGTGAGGACGACGTGGCGGTGCTGCTGCTGCGCTACGACGGGATGCGGGTACGGCCGGTGCGGGCGGGCTGGGTGGTGTGGCGGCTGCCGGACGCGGTGATGCACGCCCGCCGGTTCAGTGCGCGCACGCTGCGTTCGTGGGGCATCGCCGCCGAGGCCGACACCGTCCTGCTGGTGGTGTCGGAGCTGGTCACCAATGCGCTGGTGCACACACAGGGCGCGGTACGCGTGGAGCTGACCCTGGCTGCGGACCGGCTGCGGGTGACCGTGAACGACTCCTCGCCGCGGGCACCGGCCAAGCCGGTGGTCGTGGACTGGGAGTCGACGGGCGGGCGCGGGCTCTTCCTGGTCGAGGCCATGTCGGCGGCCTGGGGTTCGGTGCCGGTGGGCGGCGGCAAGCAGGTGTGGAGCGAGATCGTCGTCACGCGCCGGGAGACGGAACCCGGTGAAGAGCCGGACGAGGAACCGAAGAGCGAGCCGGAGGAGGAGCGCAGGCCGGGCCGGGTCTGGGGCCTGGGCCGCGACCGGACCTGGGGCCTGGGCCGCAACCGGGACCGCCGCAAGGCCCGCGACCAGGGCCCGCGCGGCAACGGGGAGCAGGCCACGAACCGTGGCGGCGACCAGGCCGTTCGCGACCCCGGAACCGACGAGGGGGGTCCCTGATGCGCGGCCTCGGTCTGCGCGGTGCCGCCGGGCTGCTGGCGATCCTGCTGGCCGTGTCCCTCACCGCGTGCACGGACAGCGGTGGGGAGGGCGAGGGCGAGCTGACCATCGGGCTGCTGCTGCCGAGCCGGGCCGTGCCCCGCTGGGAGAAGTGGGACCGGCCCCTGATCGAGAAACGGGTCAAGGAGCTGTGCTCGGAGTGCAGGGTCGTGTACGCCAACGCCGAGAACGACGCGGCGAGCCAGCGGCAGCAGATGACCTCCATGATCACCCGGGGCGTCTCGGCCCTGCTGCTGGACGTCGTCGACCCCAAGGCCCTGCGCTCCTCGGTGCACGCGGCGCAGCGCGAGGGCATCCCGGTCGTCGCCTACGACCGCCTCGCCGAAGGCCCGATCTCGGGTTTCGTCACTTTCGACGGCGCCGAGGTCGGCAGGCTCCAGGGACAGGAGCTCCTGAACGGCATGGGCGCCAGGGCCGACGGTGGCGGTGTCGTCATGATGAACGGCGACCCGTCCAGCCCCAACGCCGCCTGGTACGAAGGCGGGGCGCGGGCCGTCCTGAAGGACGAGGTGCGGATCCTGAAGTCGTACGACACCGTGGGGTGGCGTACGGAGAACGCGCACGACCACATGTCCGCCGCGGTCAGTGCCCTCGGTCCGAGCGCGATCGACGGGGTGCTCGCGGCCAACGACTCCATCGCGGCCGGTGTCATCTCGGCCCTCAAGAGCGCCCGTGTCTCGCCGCTGCCCCCGGTCACCGGGCAGGACGCCGACCTCGACGCCGTGCAGCGCATCGTCGAGGGCGAGCAGTACATGACCGTCTACAAACCGTTCCGGCAGGAGGCCGAGGCGGCCGCCGCGATGGCCGTCGCCCTGGCACGCGGCAACGACATCGACTCCCTGGTCACGACGAAGGTGGACAGTCCCACGACCGAGGACGTCCCGGCGATCCTGCTCACCCCCACCGCCGTGACGCGCGAGACGATCGGTCGGACGCTCATCCGCAACGGTGTCTACACGCTCGACCAGATCTGCACTCCGAAGTTCCGCCCGGCCTGTGCCCGCGCCGGGCTCACCCGGTGAGCGAGGTGGTCCCCGTGGCCCATCCCCCCGTCCTGGCCCTGCGCGGCATCACCAAGCGGTTCGGCGGCGTCCAGGCGCTGGTGGACGTCGACCTCCAGGTCCGGGCCGGTGAGGTCGTGGCCCTGGCGGGCGACAACGGAGCGGGCAAGTCCACGCTGGTCAAGGTGATCTCCGGGGTCAGTCCAGCCGACCGGGGCGTCATCGAGTGGGAGGGGCGCCTCGTGCAGATCAAACGCCCGCACGACGCCCACGCCCTGGGCATCGCGACCGTCTACCAGGACCTCGCCATGTGCGACAACCTGGACGTCGTCGGCAATCTCTTCCTCGGCCGTGAGATCGACCGGGTGGGCGTCCTCGACGAGGTGGAGATGGAGCGCCGTGCCCGTGACCTGATGCGCGCGCTGTCGATCCGCGTCCCCGACGTGCGGGTGCCGGTCGCCGCGCTGTCGGCCGGGCAGCGGCAGGCCGTCGCGATCTCCCGCTCGCTGATGGGCGCCCCCAAGGTGCTGCTGCTCGACGAGCCCACCGCCGCCCTCGGCGTGGAGCAGACCAGTCATCTGCTCGACCTGATCGAGGAGGTCCGCGACCGCGGTATGGCGATCATCCTCATCAGTCACAACATGGGCGACATCAAGGCCGTCGCGGACCGGGTCGCCGTGCTGCGGCTGGGCCGCAACAACGGTCTGTTCGACGTGAGCACGGTGACCCAGGAGCAGATCATCTCCTCCGTCACGGGGGCGGCGGACAACGCCGTGGCCCATCGCTCGAGGGGGGACGAGGAGGCGTGGCCGTGAGCCGCGGCGGGCCGCACCGGGACGGCGGGCCGGCGGGACCGGGCAGCGCCGGGCCGGTCACCACCGATCGCGGGCAGGGCGCCACCCGCGGCTGGCGGGACGGTGTGCGCCAGTACGCGCTGGAGGTCCGCGGCAGTGTGCGGGGCGGCGAGCGGGGGCCGCTCCTGGTTCTCGGCGGGCTGCTCGTGATCTGGATCGTGTTCCAGGGGCTGGACGACAAGTTCCTCTCGCCGCGCAACCTGTCCAACCTCAGTGTCGACATCGTCGGGACCGGGCTGGTCGCCGTCGGGATCGTGTTCGTGCTGCTGATCCGGGAGATCGATCTGTCGGTCGGTTCGGTCAGCGGCCTGGCGGGGGCGGCGTTCGCCGTACTGAACGTGAACCACGGGGTGCCGGAGTGGCTGGCGGTGATCGTGGCGGTGGCCGTGGGGACGGCCGTGGGCGCCTTCCACGGGTTCTTCCACGCCTGGCTCGGCGTGCCGGCGTTCGTGGTGACGCTGGCCGGGCTGCTGATCTGGAACGGTCTGACGCTCTACCTGCTGGGTGCGAGCGGCACGATCAACATCGACGAGGAGGGCCTGGTCGCCTCCCTGACCAGCCGGCACTTCGGCGACGACCTGGTGGCGTACGGGCTCGCCGGGCTCGGCACGGCCGGGTACTTCCTGGCCGCCCACCGTCGGCGCAGCCGCCACCGGGCGGCCGGGATGCCCTACCGGACGGAGGGTGACATCGGGATGCGCACCGGTCTCCTCGCGGTGGTCGCCTTCGCCGGTGCCTACACCCTCAACCGGTTCCAGGGGCTGCCGCTGGCGCTGCTGATCTTCCTGGTGGTGCTGGTGGTCTCGGACTATCTGTTGCGCCGTACCCGCTACGGGCGGCGGGTGTACGCGCTCGGCGGCGGGGTCGAGGCGGCGCGGCGGGCCGGCATCGGGGTGGAGCGGGTGCGGATCGCGATGTTCATGGTGTCGGGGACGCTGGCCGCGTTCGGCGGGCTGTTCGTGGCGTCGGGGCTGACCTCGGCGAGCCCCACGACGGCCCGGGCCGCCGGTTCGGGGATGCTGCTGATCAACGCCATAGCGGCGGCCGTCATCGGCGGGACCAGTCTGTTCGGCGGGCGGGGCTCGCCCTGGTCGGTGCTGCTGGGTGTGGTGGTGATCCAGTCGATCGCCTCGGGGATGGGGCTGCTGGGAGTCCAGGACGCCGTGCAGTTCATGATCACCGGCGGGGTGCTGCTGGCCGCGGTGGCGGCCGACGCGCTGTCCAGACGCGCTCAGGCCCGGCGCGGCAGGCCGTGAACCATGATCTGCCGCTGCTTCACTCCTGACTGCTCTTCTCACGAAATGTCTAGCAGTCGGTAAAGGTGGGTATGCAGTGATATGTCATGAAACGCAGTCGCCTCCTCCAGGCGGCCGTGGCCCTCATGGTCGCGGCCGGACTGGTCCTCGCCGGGTGCGGCGACGCCGATCTGCCCGGCGGCGAGGAGCAGGCCGATATCAGCGTGCTCGCGACGGACGTACCGCAGATCCAGACCCTGAAGAAGCTCACCAAGAGGCATTTCACGGCGGAGACCGGCATCACCGTCGATTACACCCTGCTCCCGGAGAACGAGGCGCGGGAGAAGATGAACCGCGAGTTCGCGACCCAGGCCGGCACCTACGACGTGGCGAGCGTCAGCGCGTACGAGGTGCCGATCTACGCGGACAACGGCTGGCTCGCCCCGCTGGACTCCTATGTGAAGGCCGACGAGGACTTCGACCAGGAGGACGTCTTCCCGAACCTGGCGTCCTCGCTGACGGGCGACGACGGCAAGCTCTACGCCGAGCCGTTCTACGGTGAGGGCTCCTTCCTGATGTACCGCAAGGACCTGTTCCGCAAGGACGGGCTGACGATGCCGCCGAACCCGACCTGGCAGCAGGTCGCCGACCTCGCCGCCCGGGTCGACGGAACCGACGGCGCGAGCGGCATCTGCCTGCGCGGCCTGCCCGGCTGGGGCCAGAACCTCGCCCCCATCAACACGGTCGTCAACACCTTCGGCGGCGCCTGGTACGACTTGGACTGGAACGCCCGGCTGACCTCACCGGAGTTCAGGAAGGCCGTCGGGTTCTACGTCGACCTGCTTCGCTCCCACGGCCAGCCCGATCCCGAGCGGATGGGCGTGCTGGAGATCCTGGACAGCTTCGTCGAGGGCAAGTGCGCCATGATGTACGACGCCACGTCGCTGGCCTCGTCGATCGAGGCCGACAGTTCCCCGGTCAAGGGCAAGGTGGGCTACGTCCCGGCCCCGCACGAGAAGACCGGCAAGGCCGGCTGGGTGTGGACCTGGGCCTGGGGCATCCAGCAGGCGTCCGAGCACAAGGACGCCGCCTGGGAGTTCATCTCCTGGGCCTCCTCCAAGCAGTTCCAGGAACTGGTCGGCCAGGAGATGGGCTGGACCGCGGCCCCCGCCGGTAATCGCAAGTCTCTGTACGACAGGCCCGAGTACCAGCAGGCTGCCGGTGCCTGGTACCGGCAGGAGTACACGGCGGCGACGGACTCGGCCGACCCGAAGGACCCGGGAGTCGGCCCCCGCCCCTACACCGGCATCGGCTTCCTCGGCATCCCCGAGTTCGCCGTGCTGGGTACGGCGGTCTCCGAGCAGATCGCCGCGGCCATCGCCGGCCGGCAGTCCGTGGACGCGGCCCTCGACAAGGCGCAGGACCTCGCCCAGGCCGCGGCGGCGAAGTACCGCGGCGAGTGAGGCGGCTTCCACGGTGGATCCGGTGAACGGCGCGGGCCGCGCCCCCGGTCACCCGGGGGCGCGGCCCGCGAACTGCCGTCGTGGTCCGCTTACTTGCGGATCAGGCTGCGCAGCACGTACTGCATGATGCCGCCGTTGCGGTAGTAGTCCGCCTCGCCGGGGGTGTCGATGCGGACGACCGCGTCGAACTCGACGCCGGTGTCGGTGGTGACCTTCACCGTGCGCGGGGTGGTGCCGTTGTTGAGCTCCTCGACGCCGGTGAAGTCGAAGGTCTCCTCACCGGTGAGACCGAGCGACGCGGCGGTCTGGCCCTCGGGGAACTGCAGCGGCAGGACGCCCATGCCGATGAGGTTCGAGCGGTGGATGCGCTCGTAGGACTCGGCGATGACGGCCTTGACGCCCAGGAGCGCGGTGCCCTTGGCGGCCCAGTCGCGGGAGGAGCCGGAGCCGTACTCCTTGCCGGCCAGGACGACCAGCGGGATGCCGGCGGCCTGGTAGTTCTGCGAGGCGTCGTAGATGAACGACACCGGCGCGTCGGCCTGCGTGAAGTCGCGGGTGTAGCCGCCCTCGGTGCCCGGCGCGATCTGGTTGCGCAGGCGGATGTTGGCGAACGTGCCGCGGATCATGACCTCGTGGTTGCCGCGGCGGGAGCCGTAGCTGTTGAAGTCGCGGCGCTCGACGCCGTGCTCCGTGAGGTACTGGCCGGCCGGGGTGTCGGCCTTGATGGCACCGGCCGGGGAGATGTGGTCGGTGGTGACCGAGTCGCCCAGCTTGGCGAGCACCCGGGCGCCGGAGATGTTCTCGACCGGGGACGGCTCGTGGGCCATGCCCTCGAAGTACGGGGGCTTGCGCACGTAGGTGGACTCGGCGTCCCACTCGAAGGTGTTGCCGGTCGGGATGGGCAGCGCCTGCCACTGGGCGTCGCCCGCGAAGACGTCGCTGTAGGACTTGGCGAACATGTCCTCGCCGATGGCGTTGGCGACGACGTCGTTCACCTCGGCCTCGGAGGGCCAGATGTCCTTCAGGAAGACCGGGTTGCCGTCCTGGTCGGTGCCCAGGGCATCACGGGTGATGTCGACCTTCATGGAGCCGGCGAGGGCGTAGGCCACGACCAGCGGCGGGGACGCCAGGTAGTTCATCTTGACGTCGGGGTTGATCCGGCCCTCGAAGTTCCGGTTTCCGGAGAGGACCGAGGTGACCGCGAGGTCGTGGTCGTTGACGGCCTTGGAGACCTCCTCCGGCAGCGGGCCGGAGTTGCCGATGCAGGTGGTGCAGCCGTAGCCGACGAGGTTGAAGCCGACCTTGTCGAGGTACGGGGTCAGGCCCGCCTTCTCGAAGTAGTCGGTGACGACCTTGGAGCCCGGGGCGAGGGTGGTCTTGACCCACGGCTTCCGGGTCAGGCCCTTCTCCACCGCCTTCTTGGCCACCAGCGCGGCGGCGACCATGACGTACGGGTTGGAGGTGTTGGTGCAGGAGGTGATGGCCGCGACCGTCACCGCACCGTGGTCGATCTCGTACGACGAGCCGTCGGGGGCGGTCACGGTGACCGGGTTGGACGGCGTGCCGTTCGGGATCGTCGAGGGTGCGTCGGAACCCGGGAAGGACTCCTTGCTGGCCTCGTACTCGTCGTTGACGTAGTTGCGCACGTCCTGCGTGAACTGCTCGGCGGCGTTCGCGAGGACGATGCGGTCCTGCGGGCGCTTCGGGCCGGCGATGGACGGCACGACGGTCGACAGGTCGAGCTCGAGCTTCTCGGAGAAGTCGGGCTCGGCGGCCGGGTCGAGCCAGAGGCCCTGCTCCTTGGCGTACGCCTCGACCAGGGCGAGCTGCTGCTCGCTGCGGCCGGTGAGCCGCATGTAGTTGATGGTCTCGTCGTCGATCGGGAAGATCGCGGCGGTGGAGCCGAACTCCGGCGACATGTTGCCGATGGTGGCGCGGTTGGCCAGCGAGGTGGCGGCGACGCCCTCGCCGTAGAACTCGACGAACTTGCCGACGACGCCGTGCTTGCGCAGCATCTCGGTAATGGTCAGCACGAGGTCCGTGGCGGTCGTGCCGGCCTGCAACTCACCGGTGAGCTTGAAGCCGACGACGCGCGGGATGAGCATGGAGACCGGCTGGCCGAGCATGGCGGCCTCGGCCTCGATGCCGCCGACGCCCCAGCCGAGGACGCCGAGGCCGTTGACCATGGTGGTGTGCGAGTCGGTGCCGACCAGGGTGTCCGGGTAGGCCTTGCCCTCGCGGACCATGACGACACGGGCCAGGTGCTCGATGTTCACCTGGTGGACGATGCCGGTGCCGGGCGGGACGACCTTGAACTCGTCGAAGGCGGTCTGGCCCCAGCGCAGGAACTGGTAGCGCTCCTTGTTGCGGCCGTACTCCAGGTCGACGTTCTGCTTGAAGGCGTCGTTGGTGCCGAACTTGTCGGCGATGACGGAGTGGTCGATGACCAGCTCGGCCGGCGCCAGCGGGTTGATCTTCGCCGGGTCGCCGCCCAGCTCCTTGACGGCCTCACGCATCGTCGCGAGGTCCACGACGCAGGGAACGCCGGTGAAGTCCTGCATGATCACGCGGGCCGGCGTGAACTGGATCTCCTGGCTGGGCTGGGCCTGCGAGTCCCAGCCGCCGAGGGCACGGATGTGGTCGGCGGTGATGTTCGCGCCGTCCTCGGTGCGGAGCAGGTTCTCCAGCAGGACCTTGAGGCTGTAGGGCAGGCGGGCCGAGCCCTCCACCTTGTCCAGCCGGAAGATCTCGTACGACTCGTCGCCCACCTGCAGCGTGCTGCGGGCGTCGAAGCTGTTCGCCGACACGACAGTCTCCTTCATTGATGTGCGCGTACCACCACGATCCTGCCGCCACGGCATCTCGGCCGATCCGCTAAGGTAAGGCTAAGTTAGGCATGCCTTACCGAGGGTGGCGGCTTGCGGTGCTCTCTCGGCAGATATCTCGATGTCGAGATAACTCTAGTACACGAGCGCCGGATGGTCATGCCCCGGCGCCCCTCGCGCGGTCATGCGCGCTCTTTTCCCGGGTATCCGAACCAGGTCCGCACACGACGAACCGGGTATCCACGCACGACGGAGAGGAGACAGGCATGCCGCTCACGTTCCGCAAGAGTTTCCGGATCCTTCCGGGGGTGCGACTGAACATCAACAAGCGCTCCTGGTCCATCACCACCGGCGGCGGAAAGAACGGCCCGCGCCACACCCGCAGCAGCACAGGACGCCGCACGACATCGATGGACCTTCCCGGGCCTTTCGGATGGCGGCGCACCACCCGGGCACGCCAGCGCTGAGGGACCCGGGCGGAATTAACATCTCGTCACCCGTTCGGACCCCCAGCTCGGGTTACATCTCATATCTGAGATAACCTCGGCCTCATGGCAGACGACTACCTCGTACGCATCGGCAAGCTCATCCGTGACGCCCGGCAGCACCGGGGCTGGACACAGTCGCAGCTGGCCGAGGCGCTCGGCACCAGCCAGAGCGCCGTCAACCGGATCGAGCGCGGCAACCAGAACATCAGCCTTGAGATGATCGCGCGCATCGGGGAGGCCCTCGACAGCGAGATCGTGTCGCTCGGCTACGCCGGTCCGATGCATCTGCGGGTGGTCGGCGGGCGCCGGCTGTCCGGCGCCATCGACGTGAAGACGAGCAAGAACGCGTGCGTGGCGCTGCTGTGCGCCTCACTGCTCAACGAGGGGCGCACGGTGCTGCGCCGCGTCGCCCGCATCGAGGAGGTGTACCGCCTCCTCGAGGTGCTGAGCTCCATCGGCGTGCGCACCCGGTGGATCAACGACGGCGTCGACCTGGAGATCGTGCCGTCGGCCGAGCTGAACCTGGCGTCGATCGACGCGGACGCGGCCCGCCGCACCCGCTCCATCATCATGTTCCTCGGCCCGCTGCTGCACCGCATGGACCACTTCAAACTGCCCTACGCCGGCGGCTGCGACCTCGGCACGCGCACGATCGAGCCGCACATGATCGCGCTGCGCCGCTTCGGCCTGGACATCGCCGCCACCGAGGGCCAGTACCACGCCCGGGTGGACCGCGCGGTGAGCCCGGACCGCCCGATCGTCCTGACCGAACGCGGCGACACGGTCACCGAGAACGCCCTGCTCGCGGCCGCCCGGCACGACGGCATCACCGTCATCCGCAACGCCTCCTCCAACTACATGGTCCAGGACCTCTGCTTCTTCCTGGAGGCCCTCGGCGTCAAGGTCGACGGCATCGGCACGACCACCCTCACCGTGCACGGCGTGCCCACCATCGACGTCGACGTGGACTACTCCCCCTCCGAGGACCCGGTCGAGGCGATGAGCCTGGTGGCCGCGGCCGTGGTGACCGAGTCGCAGCTGACGGTCCGCCGCGTGCCCATCGAGTTCCTGGAGATCGAGCTGGCCGTGCTGGAGGAGATGGGCCTCGACCACGACCGCACGCCCGAGTACTTCGCCGACAACGGCCGTACCCGGCTGGTGGACCTCACCGTCCGGCCCTCCAAGCTGGAGGCGCCGATCGACAAGATCCACCCCATGCCGTTCCCCGGCCTGAACATCGACAACGTCCCCTTCTTCGCGGCCATCGCGGCGGTCGCCCAGGGCAAGACCCTCATCCACGACTGGGTCTACGACAACCGGGCGATCTATCTGACCGACCTGAACCGCCTCGGCGGCCGGCTCCAGCTCCTGGACCCCCACCGCGTCCTGGTCGAGGGCCCGACCCGCTGGCGCGCCGCCGAGATGATGTGCCCGCCGGCCCTGCGCCCCGCGGTGGTCGTCCTGCTGGCGATGATGGCCGCCGAGGGCACGTCGGTGCTGCGCAACGTGTACGTCATCAACCGGGGTTACGAGGACCTGGCGGAACGGCTGAACTCGGTCGGGGCGCAGATCGAGACGTTCCGGGACATCTGAACGAGCGGATGCGCCGCACCCCGTCCGACTCGCAGGCCGGCGGGTCAGGGAGGGGTGTGGCGAGATGGCCATGGCCTTGCCAGGGGATGCTGAGCGACGCGCGCCACGTGGCGTTACGCGTGGCGGGCGCGGCGCCGTGCGCGCGGTCCCTCCAGGGTGCCGGTGGCCTCGACCACGAGGCGGACGCAGCACGAGAAGGCGGTGAGGAGCGCCGGCGCGAGGAACGCCCCGTCCCAGACGACAGTGGTCATGATGAGGAGCGCCGCCCCCCACACCGCCGCGGCGGCGGCCCCTGCCCGGCGGTGCATCGGGAACAGCAGCCAGGGGACGACCGGGGCGAGGAAGAACATGGCCAAGCCGATGAGCAGTGCTGCGGCGGCCATGGCGGGCACCTCGCTCGTCTCTCACAAGAGGGGTGACCCCTGTCTCGGGGGCCACCGTGACTCTATAGAGCCCCGCGCTTCGCAGCGCCGGCTGGCCCCTTCCGGGACATCTCCCGGTGAGCGCGCCCTCAGGTGTGGGTCCGCCGAAACGGGAAAGTCCGCCCCTGTGGACGCGCTCCTGCTGACCTTCGGGCACAGCACCGCCGGCCGGGACCGGATCGGCGAGCTGCTGCGCGATGCCGGTGTGGCGGCCGTCGTGGACGTGCGGACGGCTCCCGGGAGCCGCCGGAATCCCGATCTGCTGCGGGAGCGGCTCGCCGAGTGGATGCCGGCGGCCGGCTTCGCCTACCGGTGGGAGCCCGACCTCGGCGGGTTCCGCCCGTTGCCCGCCGACAGTCCGGACGTCGTGTGGCGCAACGAGTCCTTCCGCGGGTACGCCGCCCACACCCGCTCCCCCGGGTTCGTCGCAGCGATGGACCGGCTGCTGCGGGAGGCGGCCGGCGCGCGAACCGCCGTGATGTGCAGCGAGGCGGTCTGGTGGCGCTGCCACCGCCGGCTGATCGCCGACTTCGCGGTGCTGGCCCGTGGCGTCCCGGCCCGCCACCTCATGCACGACGGCCGCCTGAGCGCCCATACGCCGACACCGGGAGCCCGTCTGCGCGACGACGGGCTCCTCGTGTACGACGCCCCCACCGAGCCACCCCGGGGCTGAGCCGTCAGTACAGCTTGTTCACCGCCGTCACCGTCGTGGCCTTGAAGTCCGCCACCTGGGCGTGCTGGAAGTTGCCCATCTGGCCCCAGCGGACGACCGTCACGGTCGCGCCGTCGCGGCCGACCGAGAAGAGGCCGATGTCGGAGGAGCCCCAGGCGGAGGCGGTGTGGATGCCGTAGACGTCGGCGCCCTCCTCGACGTTCACCCGGCCGTAGTACCTCTGGGTCGCCTTGATGTCGGGGTCCTGCTGCATCAGCTTCTTCGCGCAGCCGGCGAGGTCCTTGCGCAGCAGCGCCGCGAAGTCCTTCGCCCACTGCTCGCTGCGCCCCTCGACCGTGAGCTGCTGGGCGTTCGTGTCGTACTCCGTCCAGTACTCCCGGTGCGTGGTGATGGACGGCAGCGCGTCGCCCACGCACATCGGCAGCGGGTCGGGCTGGCCGGCGGTGACCGGACCGGCGTACCAGGGCGAGGCCGGGTGCGGCGGCAGCTCGGCCGGCTCCAGGAACCGGGGCGTGTCGGAGGCCGGCGCGGTGGCCGCGACGGCCGGCACGGCGGCCGCGGCGACACCGGCGACGGCCGCCAGCGCGGCCACGGTGGTACGGATGCCTCGGGTACGGATCTTCATGGTCTCCCCCATCGGTTTCCCCCGGCTTTCCCGGGCGGGTGCGCGGGCCTTCGCCCTTGCCCCCCGTACGACCCGCCACCGGCCGCATCCGTTGCCCTGCGGGCCCGCTACGGGTCCGTCCCGATTGTCACCGGCCCGTCACCGCGGACCGAGCCCCTCCCCGAGGGCGGCGACGGCGGCCGGGCCGTGGCCGGCGGCGAGAAGGGGGGCGCGGATGTCGCGCTCCAGGTCGGGCACGTAGCCGATCAGGACATCGGCGGGGCCCTGGACACGGACTTCACCGAGGACGGCGGGCAGGAGGAGGGTGCGGGCGCGGTCCAGCCGGCCCGTCCAGGGGCCGGCGGTGACGGTGACGGGGGCGCCCGCGTTGGTGAGGATCCGCACGGTGGAGAAGCGGTAGGGCCAGGGCGTCGCCGTGCCGGCGGACCAGCGTTCGAGGGCGAAGTGCGGGCCGGCGCAGAGCACGGTGCGTACGACACCGTCGTGCCGGCGAACGTCGAGGCCGGAGTGGAACTCGGGTCGGGGGCCGGGGCGCCACTCGTCGAGGAGGCGGGCGAGGTTGGCGTGCCACTCGTCGTCGGGGACGGGCGAGCCGTCCTCCATGCGGCTGCGCATGGCGTGCTGCTGGATGTCGGACGTCTGCTCGATCTCGTACACGAGGGTGTCCGGGCCGAAGCTGTGCAGGGTGCCGCCGGGGACGTGGACGGTCTGTCCCGCGCGGACCGGCAGGCGGCGCATGACCGCGTCGAAGTCCTGTGCCAGCAGCGCC
The DNA here is from genome assembly GCF_040302345.1 of Streptomyces sp. NPDC126510. Lineage (NCBI taxonomy): Bacteria > Bacillati > Actinomycetota > Actinomycetes > Kitasatosporales > Streptomycetaceae > Streptomyces > Streptomyces sp. NPDC126510. Next base: position 368,780 of record NZ_JBEORR010000001.1, read on the forward strand.
CGGTGCAGGGTGTCGCGGTCCACGCCGGCGCGTACACCGACCAGGGCGGTGGCTCCCGGTGCGGCGTCCAGGACGTGCCAGGCCTCCGTCTTGCCGTGGGGTTCGCCCTCCAGGCGGCGGGCGGTGGCGTCGTCGGCGTGCAGATGCACCGGGAGTGCCCCGCGGCCGTCGATGAATTTGGTGAGCAGTGGGAAACGGGGCCCGGGCGGGAGCCGCGCTCCGAGCAGTTCGACGGGGTGCTCGGCCATGATCTGCCGGAGGGTGCGCCCGGCGAGGGGGCCGTCCAGGACGGTCGAGGCATCGCCCTCGACGTCGCTGACCTCCCAGGTCTCGGCGATCGGCCCGTCGGGCAACCCGGTGCGGCCCAGCCGTCCGGCGATGGCCCGGCCGCCGAAGACGTGCTGCTTGACGGGGGTGGTGAGCCGCAGCGGATGCCAGTCCACGTCCCTCCTCGGACGGGTCGGTTGCCGGTCTCGGCCCGGAGTACCCCCGGGGCGAGAAGCGCATGCGTGCGGCACCCGGAGGTCCGTGACGAGCCGTGGACCGCGGATGCCGCCGCCTCGCGCCCGGCGCGCGCCGCTCCCCGGCCCGTGATCCGCTTCACACCGGCCGGGGCCCGGGCCCGGGCCTTACAGGGCGTAAAGCGACCGAAGAATGGATAGGGGTCATACGGCGATACGCGAGGAGTGTCCGACGTGCCCGGATGCCGGGTGCTGCGGCTTCAGGGGAGGGAGCGCGCATGGACGGCCGGCTCATGCACGTCGGACCGCAGCCGGAACCCTTGTACCTCGCACCGCGGCTGGAGCCCCGGCTGAGGTCGCTCATGGCCTCGCACGGCACACTGCACTCGCTCGTCGGCGCGCTCGGCTCACCTCTGCACGTCGTGGTGCCGGACCAGATCGCCGAGAACCTGGAGCGGTTCCGGTCGGTGTACCGGGCGCACCATCTGCCGGGACAGGTCTTCTACGCCCACAAGGCCAACCGGTCCAGTGCGCTGCTGCGGCGGCTCGCCGCGACGGACGCGGGCGTGGACGTGGCGTCGCTGGGCGAGTTGCAGCACGCGCTGGGTGCCGGGTTCGACGCCGGCCGGATCATGGCCACGGGTCCGAAGAACCCCGAGTTCCTGTGGCTGGCGGCCCGGGCGGGGGTCACGGTCGGCGTCGACGCCGCCGACGAGCTGGACCGGCTCGCCGCTCTGGTGCGCAAGCACGCGCTAGCGCCGGTGCGGGTGCTGCTCCGGCTGTCGGGCTTCGAGACCTCGGGGGTGAAGGTGCTGAGCCGGCGCAGCCGTTTCGGCACGCCCGTACGGGAGTTGCAGTCGCTGCTGGAGGCGGTCGAGCGGCATGCCGACGCCGTCGACCCGGCGGGGGTGGCCTTCCATCTGGACACGACGAGCGTCGCGGAGAAGGCGACCGCCCTCGAAGGGTGCCTGGCCGCGCTGGAGCTGTGCCGGAGCCGGGGATTGCGGCCCCGGGCCGTGGACGTCGGCGGCGGGTTCGGCGTCAGCTATGTCGCCGAGCGGGAACAGTGGGAGGCGTACACGAGCGGGCTCACCGCGGCCGTGCTCGGCCGGCGTCCGCCGCTGACGTGGGGCGGGCACGGCTACGGGCTGCGCAACGAGTCCGGCACCCTGCGCGGGACGCTCGGCCTCTACCCGGCCCACCGGCCCGTCGCAGGCGCCGCCTACCTGGACGAGCTGCTGGCCCAGCCCGCCGCCTCACTCGGCGGGCGCCCGCTGGCCGCGCTGCTGCTGGAGCACCTCTACGACCTGTACACCGAGCCCGGCCGGGCGCTGCTGGACCAGTGCGGCCTGTCGCTGGCGCGGGTCCTGGAGGTCCGTGGCCAGGAGGCAGACGGGCCGCTGCTCGTACGGCTGGCCGCGAAGGCGGACGACATCGCTCTGGAGGACCACGGAGTGCTGATGGACCCGGTCGTCCTCCCCCGCAGCGGGGCCGGGCGGGGCGAGGGGCCCGTCGCCGTGCACCTCTTCGGCAGTCTCTGTCTGGAGAGCGACCTGATCACCCGGCGCACGGTGTTCCTGCCGCGCCGCCCGGAACCCGGCGACCTGCTGGCCTTCGCCAACACCGCGGGCTACGCCATGGACTTCCACGCCACGCGCGCCCAGTACCAGCCCGCCGCCCGCAAGGTCGCGGCCTGGCAGGACGGCGACGTGTGGCACTGGTGCCTGGACGACCAGTTCTGGCCGATCACGCCCTCGGGGGGAGCCCAGTGAGGTACGACAGCATCACCGAGGCGATAGGCAACACCCCTCTGGTGCGGATAGACCCGGCCGTGCACGGCCTTCGGAACATCGACCTGTACGCCAAGCTGGAGATGCTCAACCCGTTCGGCTCGGTCAAGGACCGGGCCGCCTGGAGCATGGCGGGTCCCCTGCTGGCCGAGGCGGTCGGACACGGCAGCCAGGTCGTCGAGTTGTCCAGCGGCAACACGGCCAAGGCCCTCGCGGTCATCGCGGGTATGCACGGCCTGGGCTTCAAGAGCGTCACCAACCGGATGCGGGTGCCGGAGATCAAGGACCTGCTGCTGTTGCTCGGCGCGGAGATCGAGGAGCTGCCGGGGCAGAGCGAGTGCCTGGACCCGACCGCCACGGACGATCCGCTGACCCTGTTCCACCGGACGCTGTCCGCCTCCGGCAGCGCCTATCTGCACACCGACCAGTACTTCAACCCGCGCAACACCGAGGCCCATCTCACCGGCACCGGGCCGGAGATCGTCAAGGACCTGGACGGCCGGGTACCGGACTGGTTCGTCGCCTGTGTGGGCACCGCCGGTTCCTCCACGGGCGTCGCCCGCGCCCTGCGCGAGGAGGACCCGTCGGTGCGGGTGGTCGGGCTCGTGGCGGCCAAGTCCGACTTCATCCCGGGGATCCGCACCATCGACGAGGTGCAGGAGGTCGGCCTGTTCGACCCGGACACGTACGACACGATGGAGTCGGTCGGCGCCGACGAGGCGATCGAGGGGATGCTGACCCTGAACCGCCGTTGCGGCATCCTCGGCGGACCCACCGGCGGGGCGGCCTACTTCGGCGCGGTCCGTCATCTGCGGGCGCTGGACGAGGAGTCGGAGGAGCGGCGGACCGCCGTGTTCATCGTCTGCGACCGGGTGGAAAGCTATCTGAGCTACGTCCGGCAGCGGCGTCCCGATCTGCTCGGCCGGCCGCCCCGGAAGAACTCGCCCGCCGACCTGTCCGACGCCGAGGTCACCGGGGCACCGTCGGTCACCGTGGCCGAGGCCCGGAGCTGGATCGAGACCGACCGGCCGCTCGTGGTCGACCTGCGCAGCCCGTACGCCTACGCCGCGTTGCACATCGACGGGTCGGTCAACATCGTCGACGAGCTGTTCGCCGAACTCGTCCAAGGCGGACTGCCGTTCAGCAGGCGCCGGCCGGTGCTGCTGGCCTGCCCGGTCGGCGAGCAGTCGGCGCGGTACGCGGCGCTGCTGACCCGGATGGGCCACCCCGACGCGCGCAGCCTGGCCGGCGGCATCATCGCCTGGCGGGACGCGGGCGCGCCCCTGGTGCGGGACTGACCGACATGACCGCACCGATCGTCCCCGAGGATCTGCGCCCGTGGCAGCAGGGGCTGCGCGCCCAGTTCCCCATCGTCACCGGGCATCCGGAACTGGCGTACCTGGACAGCGCGGCCACGGCGCAGAAGCCGCAGGCCGTGCTGGACGCCGTGCAGAGGTACCTGACGACGTCCAACGCCAACTCCGCGCGCGGCACCTACACCTGGGCCAACCGGACCACGGAGCTGGTCGAGCGGACCCGGGAGCGCGTCGCCCGGTTCCTGGGGGACGCGTGGCCGGAGCGCTCCGCCGTCCACTTCACCGGCGGCACCACCGACGGGCTGCGGGCCGTCGCCCGCGACTGGCTGCCGGGGTTCCTGCGCGACGGCGACGAGATCGTCGTCCCGGACGCCGACCACCAGGCCAACATCGTGCCGTGGCTGGAGGCCCAGCGGCTGCTCGCGCGCGAGGGAGTGCACGTGCGGGTGGTGCCGATGCCGTACCAGAGCGGCTCCGGGGACTACGACCACCGGGCGCTGGCCGAACGGGCGGGCCCGCGCACCCGGTTCGTCGCCACCACCCATGTGCACCACGTGTACGGCGGTGACATGAACGTGCGGCGCATCCGTGAGGCCGTCGGCCCGGACGCGGTCATCTGCCTGGACGCCGCGCAGAGCGTCGGCCATCTGCCCGTCTCCGTGGCCGAGCTGGACGTGGACTTCGTCGTGTTCTCGGGCCACAAGGCGCTGGCCCTGCCCGGTTCCGGGGCGGTGTGGGCCCGGCAGGCGCGCGGGCCGGCGTTCGTGCCCGGTGGCTGGAGCGGCACCCCGAACACCGTGGGCATCGCCTCGCTCGAAGCCGCTCTGGACTGGCTGGACGCGGCCGGTCTCGACCGGATCGAGCGCTGGACGGCCGATCTCGCGACCCGCCTCACGGAGGGGCTGCGCCGGCTGGACACCTACGAGATCCTCGGCTGCCCGCTCAGCCTGGCCGCCGACACGAGCGTGCAGCGCCGCCAGGGCATCGTGACCCTGCGGCACCGCGCCATCGACTCGGGCGATCTGGGGTTCATCCTGTTCAGCCACGGGTTCATGGTCCGCTCGGATCATCACTGCCAGGGCGACGCGGGCGAGAAGACCGGTTCGGTGCGGGTGAGTCTGCACGTGTACAACACCGTTGAGGAGATCGACCGGCTGCTGTCGGTTCTCGCCTCACTCCCCTGACATGGCCGACTATGCGTAATGGGAACCGTTTCCACCTGTAGGCTCTGGCCGGCAGGAGTCAGGTGCGATACGGCGAGGTGGCGCGACCGGATGGGGCTGAGTCTGGCGGCGGCGGAGCGATGGGTGGAGCGCTGGGAGCTGCAGCAGCAGCGGTACGCCGTGGACCGCGAGGAGCGGTTCACGGTGATCGCCGATGTCGTCGAGCACGCCACGGCCGGGTGCGCGACCGCACCCCTCGTCGTGGACCTCGGCTGCGGGCCCGGCTCCCTCGCGGCCCGGCTGATCCGGCGGTTGCCGGACGCGGAGATCGTGGCGGTGGACCGGGACCCCCTCCTGCTGGAGCTGGGCCGCACCCACCACCCGGACGCGGCCCGCTACGTCGACGCCGAGATCGGCGCGCCCGGCTGGACGTGGGCCCTGGATCTGGACCGGCCCCTGGACGCGGCCGTCTCCACCACGGCCCTGCACTACCTCGACCGCGACACCCTGCTCGCGACCTACCGGCAGCTCGCCGTGCTGCTGCGCCCCGGGGGCGTTCTCGTCAACGGCGACCACCTCCCCCAGGGCGTGACGGGCCCGGCCGGGATCGCCGCCCACGTCGGGCGGTGCCGGGCCGAGCGGCAGCGCGTGTTCGCCCACGAGGACTGGGACTCCTGGTGGGCGGCGGCCGGCGACGACCCGGAGCTGACCGACCTGCTCGCGGAGCGCCGCCGCCGCGCGGCACCCGACACCGGCCGCCCCGCCGAACTCCCGCTCCCCGCCCACCTGGAACTGCTCCGGCAGGCCGGCTTCGACAAGGCCGGACCGGTGTGGCAGTACGGCGACAGCTGCGTGGTCGTGGCGGTGCGCTAGCCCGGCGCTTCACCCGTGCGCCCCACGTCGGGTGGCGGGCGGGGGCGAGGCCCGCGAAAATACATGCAGGAATCGCTATATGTTAATGTCACCATGCGAACCTCGGCCGAAGCGCCACGGTCGCCCCCAGCACACGCAAGGAGCTCCCCCCATGACCACCGCCCAGCACATCACCCACGAGGACCACGCGCACGCCCACGGCGACGACTGCGGGCACCTCGCCTTCACCCACGGCGACCACACGGACTACGCCCACGACGGCCACATCCACCGGACGCACGAGAACCACACCGACGAGTGCACGGGCGACGGCCACACGGTGCACCAGAACCACGACCACCAGCACGGCGACAACTGCGGCCACCTGGCCGTGCGGCACGACGACCACACGGACTACGTGCACGACGGCCACCGCCACGCCGCCCACGAGGGACACTGGGACGACCACTGACCCCGTCACCCCCCCCCGGAAGATGGAGGGTGAACTGAGAATCGTTGTCATATGCTAATATATGCATATGACAACGACGCCCTCTCCCCCGACGGACGAGCCGGACCCGACCCTGCAGGCGGCCGCCGAGCTGCTGCGCGCCCTGGCCTCTCCCGTACGGCTGGGCATCGTGCGGGAGCTGTCGGGCGGGGGCAAGTACGTCCATGAACTGGTGACCGCCCTGGGCGTGAGCCAGCCGCTGGTCTCCCAGCACCTGCGGGTGCTGCGCACCTCCCGGATCGTCACCGCCCGGCGTCAGGCCCGCGAGACGCGGTACAGCCTCACCGACGACCATGTCGCGCACATCGTGCTGGACTCCATCCGGCACGTCCAGGAGTAGCGCACGGAGTGCCCCTCGGCGCGTGTCACGGGACGAGGGGGCGGACCTCTTCGGCCACGAAGCGGACGAAGCCCTCGGGGTCCGGCTCATCACCGGTGGGTTCGAGGACGACGGTGTCGGCACCGGCGGCGACCAAGCGCTGAACGGCCTCGGCCACCGCACCGGCGTCGCCGGCGACTCCCAGGTCGGGGATCTCGTCCGTGCCCGAGGCGGTGCGCTCGGCCTGGAGGCGGGCGGCGGCGTCCGGCCCGGTGGCGGTGAGGAGATAGACGACCACGCGGTGGGAGCCGGTGCGGCCGGCCGCCGCGCGACCCTCGTCGATGAGCCGGCGGGCCTCGCGCACGCCGTCCGGCGGGGTGGCCTCACTGAGCAGCGTGCCGTCGGCGGCCTCGCCCGACAGGCGCAGCGAACGGGGGCCGGTGACGCCGGCGAGCACATCGGGAGCGGTGGACGGGGGCCAGTCGAGGCCGACGTCGTCGAGCTTCACGTACCGCCCGTCGGTGGTGACGCGCTCGCCGCGCAGCAGCGCCCGGAGCGCGTCCAGGTACTCACGCAGCAGCGTGACCGGCGACTCGGCCCGCGCTCCGACCTGCCCCATCCAGTCCTGTACGCCGTGCCCGACGGTCAGCGTGAAGCGCCCGGGGAAGAGCCGGTCCAGGGTGGCGGCCTCCATCGCGGTGAGGGCGACGTTCCGCAGGGGCACGGGCATCAGTCCGACGCCGACCCGCAGCCGTTCGGTTAAGGCGAGCGCGGCGGACGCGGTGGCGACCCCGCCTTCCAGGAAGCAGTCCTCCCAGAACCACAGCTCCTCCAGCCCCGCCGCCTCGGCGGTACGGGCTATGTCGCGCAGCTTCTCGGGGGGCAGTTGAGGTCGGAAGACAGCACCAAGAGCAGTCATGGCACCTTACTACCCCTGGTGTCCCGGTATGAACAACTGCTTTACGTCGCTTGGCTCTTATACCGGTGAGCCCCCGCGAACCCGGGCCGCTCACCGGTTCCGTTCACCGTCGCGTTCAGCCCCGGGTCAGAGCGATGTCCTGGTTCTTGACCGCATGGAAGACAGGCAGCGGCAGGACGCCGAAGCTGCGCAATTCCATCACGGTCGCCTCGACGTGCGCCGTCCCGGCCACCAGCGCGCCGGATCTGGTCCGGCCCGAGTTCACCCAGCGGTGCTCGGCGCCGTCGCACACGGCCCGGGTGCCGCCGATGCCGTAACGGGTCGTGGAGGCTCCCTGGCTCACGGAGGAGCTGACGAAGACCGGGCCGCTGGAGCCGGCGCAGCGGTAGGTGCCGGACAGGGTGACGGTGCCGTCGGCGGCGATCCGGCCCACCGTGTCGACCGTCACGGAGCCGGTGGGGGCGAGGGCGGACGCGGTGGCGGGCGCCGCGCCCGCGCCCGTGAGCAGGAGCAGCGCGGCACCGGCCGCCGCGCCGAGAAGGGGACGTACACGCATGGGGAAACCTCCCGAAAAGGGTGGAACTGAGATCTCTACTCGTACCGGCCCCACGGGCCGGGCGCCCGTCAGCCTCACCCCTTCGGTGGCCAGTCCGCGCCGGCCGTAGTGGAACCGTCCCGGGAATGTCCGGGGCGTGTCACGCTTCCCGCCGGGCCGTTCCGATGAGTCCGGGACGGGAGGATGGTCTGTCTGTACGAGTCATACGAACCCTTCGGATGGCCCTACCGACGTGGAGGTGCGCCATGTGTGCCCACCAGCCCCAGTGCCCCGCGACCGACTCCCCCTCCCCCTCCGCGCACATCGTGGCGGCCCGTCCCGAGCAGGGCTGGAGCCTGCTGTGCGACGGGACGGTCGTCTTCGACGACACCGGCGAACTGCTCCCCGACGGGCGCGTGGTGCAGCCCCGCCGGGTGACGGCCGAGGGACTGGCCGTCGCGGCCTGACCCGAGGCCGCTTCACGGCGGCACGCCGGTCCCGCTACGGCAGGACCGCGAAGCCGTCCAGTTCCACCATCGCCTCCGCGTCCCACAGCCGGACGACCTGGACGACCGCCATGGCGGGATAGTCGCGTCCGGCCACCTCGCGCCACAGGCGGCCGAGTTCGGGGGCGTGCGCGCGGTACGCCTCGACGTCCGTGGCGTAGACCGTCACACGGGCCAGGTCCGACGCGGCGCCGCCGGCCGCGGTGAGGGCGGTCAGCAGGTTGGCGAGGGCCCTTGCGAACTGCTCGGGCAGGGTGCGGCCGACCACCTTGCCATCGGCGTCGAGGGCGGTCTGGCCGGCCAGGAACACCACCCGTGACCCGGAGGCCACCACGGCGTGGGAGAAACCGGCCGGCGGGGACAGCTCGGGCGGGTTGACGCGCTCGGTGCTCACCGGGCCTCCTGACGGGCGTACAACTCCTTGGCGATGATGCCTCGTTGCACCTCACTGGCCCCCTCGTAGATACGCGGGGCGCGCACCTCGCGGTAGAGGTGTTCGAGCAGGTGGCCGCGTTGCAGGGCCCGGGCGCCGTGCATTTGGACGGCCGCGTCGACGACGTACTGCGCGGTTTCGGTGGCGAGCAGTTTCGCCATGGCGGAGCGCCGGGGCACGTCCGGGTCGCCCGCGTCGTACGCCGACGCCGCCGCGTGGACCATCAGCCGGGCCGCCTCCGTGCGCAGGGCCATCTCGGCGACCTGGTGGGCGACGGCTTGCAGGTCCTTCAGCCTGCCTCCGAAGGCGTCCCGTCCTGCGGTGTGGGCGAGGGTCGCGTCGAGGGCCGCCTGCGCCATGCCGACGGCGAAGGCGCCGACGCTGGGCCGGAACAGGTTGAGCGTCGCCATGGCGACCCGGAAGCCGCGGTCGGCCTCGCCGAGCACGTCGTCGGCCGTCACCGGCACCGCGTCGAAGCCGAGTGCGCCGATCGGGTGCGGCGAGAGCATGTCGAGACCTTGGCCGGTCAGGCCCGGGCGGTCGGCGGGCACGAGGAAGGCCGTGACGCCCCGGGCCCCGGCACCCGGGGTGGTGCGGGCGAAGACGGTGTAGAAGTCGGCCCCGGGGGCGTTGGAGATCCAGCACTTCTCACCGGTGAGCCGCCAGCGGGCGGGGCCGTCGGGGGCGGCGGTGAGGGCAGCGCCCTCCGAGGACCGGCCCTCCTGTGAGACGGCGCGCTTCTCCGCCCGCAGCGCCCGCTCCGCCGCGTCCGGCGACCGGTCACCCCGCAGGCCGGCGTCCGCCTCCGCCCGGAGTTGCAGCGCCGCCGCGTCCGATCCCGCGCCGGGCTCGCTCAGCGCGAAGGCCGCGATCGCCGTACCGGCCGTCACCCGGGGGAGCCAGTATGCGCGTTGGGCCTGTGTGCCGTACGCGTGGACCGGATGGGCGCCGAGGCCCTGCAGGGCCAGGGCCGTCTCGGCCTCCGTGCAGGCGTAGGCCAGGGACTCGCGCATCAGGCACAGGTCGAGCGCGCCCGAGGTGAACAGGCGTCCGAGCAGCCCGAGGCTGCCCAGTTCGGCCACCAGGGCGCGGTTCACCCGCCCCGGTTCGGCCTTGTCGGCCAGCGGGCGGAGCCGCTCCGCGGCCAGGGCGCGCAGTTCGGCGCACCAGGCGAGTTGTGCCGGTTCGAGCGAGAATGCGGTCATCGCCGGTCCCTTCTCCGCCACCCTGCGTTCCGGCTGGGCCACTCCGAGGCTATCGCGGACCGTTGACTGTCGTCACCAACACGATACGCTCCAGAGGCGAGCCCACCACGCCAAGGGGGCGAACCGTATGAATCCACGGGGCACGGCCCACGTCGACACCTTCGCCCGGGACCATCTGCCACCCCCGGACCAATGGCCCGAGCTCCGCTTCGACTTGCCGGAGCTGCACTACCCCGAACGGCTCAACTGCGCCGCCGAACTGCTGGACGGCCCGGCCGACGACCGCCCGGCGTTCCTCACCGTCACCGGCGAGCGGTGGACGTACGGCGATCTGCGCGCCCGCGTCGACCGCGTCGCCCATCTGCTCACCGGCGAACTCGGCGTCGTCCCCGGCAACCGGGTGCTGCTGCGCGGCCCCACCACCCCATGGCTCGCGGCCTGCTGGCTGGCGGTGCTGAAGGCGGGGGCCGTGGCGGTGACGGTGCTCGCCCAGCAGCGCCCGCACGAACTGAGCACGATGTGCGAGATCGCCCGGGTGCGGCACGCCCTGTGCGACATCCGGGCCGTCGACGACCTCGCCAAGGCCGAGATCCCGGGCCTGCGGATCACGACCTACGGCGGTGACGCCCCGGACGACCTCCTGAACCGCCCCGCGCCGGGCACCCCCTACGCGGCCGTGGCGACGGCGGCCGACGACGTGGCGCTGATCGCCTTCACCTCCGGCACCACCGGCCGCCCCAAGGGCTGCATGCACGTCCACCGGGACGTGCTGGCGATCGCCGACACCTTTTCGCGGCACGTGCTGAAGCCGGGCGCCGACGACGTGTTCACGGGCAGCCCCCCTCTCGGCTTCACCTTCGGCCTCGGCGGCCTGCTGGTCTTCCCGCTGCGGGCCGGGGCGAGTGCGCTGCTGCTCGAACAGGCCGGGCCGCGGCAGCTGCTGCCCGCCATCGCCCGGCACCGGGTCTCCGTGCTGTTCACCGCCCCGACGGCGTACCGCGCGATGCTCGACGAGCTCGACGGGCACGACGTCTCGTCCCTGCGCCGCTGCGTCTCGGCCGGCGAGAACCTCCCCGCGGCGACCTGGCAGGCCTGGCACGAGCGCACGGGCCTGCGCGTCATCAACGGCATCGGCGCCACCGAGCTGCTGCACATCTTCATCTCCGCGGCCGACGACCGGATCCGGCCGGGGACCACGGGCGTGCCCGTCCCGGGCTGGTACGCGCGCGTGCAGGACGCCGACGGCGAACCCGTGCCCGACGGGCAGCCGGGGTTGCTCGCCGTGCGCGGCCCGGTCGGCTGCCGCTACCTCGCCGACCCCCGGCAGCGGAACTACGTGCGCGGCGGCTGGAACGTCACCGGCGACACCTACGTCCGCGATCCCGACGGCTACTTCCGCTACGTCGCCCGCGCCGACGACATGATCATCTCGGCCGGGTACAACATCGCCGGGCCCGAGGTGGAGGACGCGTTGCTGCGGCACCCGGACGTGGTCGAGGCGGCGGTCGTGGGCCGGCCCGACGAGGCCCGTGGACAGGTCGTACTGGCCTTCGCCGTCCTCAAGGAGGGCGCGGAACGCGACGCCGAGGCCCTGCGCGCCTTCGTGAAGAGCGAGCTGGCGCCGTACAAGTGCCCACGGGAGATCGTCTTCCTGGACGCGCTGCCGCGCACGGCCACCGGCAAGCTCCAGCGGTTCAGACTGCGCGCCCCGGGGGTACCGGAACGCGACCGGGAATGATCCGTACGACCTAAGATGATCAACGTGTCCGACCAGCATGCACCACGGTCTCTCATCGTCACGCTCTACGGCGCGTACGGCCGCTTCGTGCCGGGCCCCGTGCCGGTAGCCGAACTGATCCGGCTGCTGGCCGCGGCCGGCGTGGACGCTCCGTCCGTACGCTCCTCGGTGTCGCGGCTGAAGAGACGCGGACTGCTCGTTCCGGCCCGCACCGCCCAGGGCGCGGCCGGTTACGAACTGTCCCCGGACGCCCGCCAGCTGCTGGACGACGGCGACCGCCGCATCTACGCCTCGGCTCCGCCCGAGGACGAGGGCTGGGTGCTCGCGGTGTTCTCCGTGCCGGAGTCGGAGCGGCAGAAGCGGCACGTGCTGCGCTCCCGCCTGGCCGGGCTCGGTTTCGGCACGGCCGCTCCGGGCGTGTGGATCGCGCCGGCGCGGCTGTACGAGGAGACCCGGCACACGCTCCAGCGGCTGCGGCTCGACGGGTACGTCGACTTCTTCGGCGGTGACCACCTCGGGTTCGCCCCGACCGCGGAGGCCGTCGCCCGGTGGTGGGACCTGGCGGCCATCGCCAAGGAGCACGAGGCGTTCCTCGACCGCCACGCGCGCGTGCTGCGCGACTGGGAGAAGCGCGAGGAGACCCCGGCCGAGGAGGCCTACCGGGACTACCTCCTCGCGCTGGACTCCTGGCGCCACCTCCCCTACACCGACCCGGGTCTGCCGTCCGAGCTGCTTCCCGCCGACTGGCCGGGGGTCCGCTCGTCGGCCGTGTTCCGGGGGCTGCACGAGCGGCTGCGGGACGCGGGGGCGGGGTTCGTGGGGCTCTGACCGCACGGGCGCCGCCCGCTTTGCCGTGTTTGCTCCGTCGCGGAACGGTCAACGATGTCCGCGAGCGGACGGAGCACGGAGCGGGAGGCGGGCCGAGGCATGACCGTCACCACACCACCGGGCACGGCGGGCGCCCGCGCGGGCCGGCTCCCGTGAGGCGGCTGGGCCGCTCGGTGCACGGCGGGTGGAGGCGGGCCGGTGCCCACACGCTCGTGCGGCAGGGCCGCGAACTGGAGTTGATGCACCGGGCCACGGGGTTCGCCACGCTGGCGCTGGTCACGCTGGCCCCGCTGCTGATCGTGGTCGCCGCCGCCGACCCTCTGGGGCGGGGCGGTTTCGCCTCGTGGCTGGCCGACGGCATGGGGCTGTCCGGGCGGTCCGCGCGGGTGCTCACGGACATCATCAGCCCGCCGCGCAAGGTCATCGGCACCACGAGCGTGCTCGGCGGGGTGGCGCTGGCCGTCTTCGGTGTCGCCTTCGGCGGGAGTGTGCAGAACGGCTACGAGCGGATCTGGGGCCTGCCCTCGGGCCCGTGGCACCGCGTCTGGCGGCAGGCGGTGTGGATGATCGCGATGACCGCGTACCTGTACCAGGAGGTGCAGACACGCACCCTCGTCTCGGGGCCGGAGCGCATCGCGCTGAGCTCGGCGTCCGGGGTGCTGTTCTTCTGGTGGGGGCAGCGCTTCCTGCTGGGCGGACAGGTCCGCTGGCGCGATCTGCTCCCCGGGGCGCTGGCCACCATGCTGGGGCTGGGCGGCCTGCGCATGTTCTCCTACTTCGTCTTCACCCCCCTCATCGTCACCAACGCGATCAGCTACGGAGCGATGGGTGTCGTCCTCGTCGTGGAGTCCTGGCTCATCGGCGTGGGCTTCGTCGTCTACGGCGGGGCGCTCCTCGGCCGCTGGGCACTGGAGCACCACGGGCACCGGGTCCGCACCGGGTAGAGAGCGCTCTGCCGTAGGAACGCACATGCCGCCCCTCAAGACGCCAACCGCCGCTCATGCGAATCAACAGGGGGCTTTCACCTCGCATCTGCGGCATTATCATCGGCGCATACCCAGCAGAGGGAGAAGCCCCCGTGATGACCCGTACCGCGCGCCGGACCCGCCGACCGCTCCAGGTGGCCGCCGTGGGAGCCGCCGCCCTGCTGGCCCTGAGTGCCTGCTCGTCGTCCGGCTCGGATTCCTCGGCGAAACCGGACTCCACCGGGCTCTCGGGCGAGGTGACCGTGTTCGCCGCGGCCTCGCTGAAGGAGAGCTTCACGACGCTGGGCAAGCAGTTCGAGAAGGAGCATCCGGGCACGAAGGTCACCTTCAGCTTCGGCGGCAGCGACTCCCTCGCCGCGAGCATCACGGGCGGCGCTCCGGCCGATGTCTTCGCCGCGGCCAGCCCCAAGACGATGAAGATCGTCACGGGCGCCGGGGACGCCTCGGGCGCTCCCGCGACCTTCGTCCGCAACAAACTGGAGATCGCCACCCTGCCGGGCAACCCGCACAAGGTCGCCGGCCTCCAGGACCTGACCGGGCCGGACCTGAAGGTCGTGCTCTGCGACAAGGAGGTGCCGTGCGGCGCGGCCGCCCAGAAGGCTCTCGACGCTAGCCGGCTGAAGCTCACCCCCGTCTCCTACGAGCAGGACGTCAAGGCCGCGCTGACGAAGGTCGAGCTGAAGGAGGCCGACGCCGCCCTCGTCTACCGGACGGACGTGCGCGCGGCGGGTGACAAGGTGGAGGGCGTGGAGTTCCCCGAGTCCGCCGACGCCGTCAACGACTATCCGATCGCCCTGCTCAAGGACGCGCCGAACGCCGAGGCCGCCAAGGCGTTCATCGCGCTGGTGCGGTCCGCCGAGGGCCAGAAGGTCCTGAGCGGGGCCGGATTCCTCAAGCCGTGACCTCCCCGACCGACCGGCCCCGGGCCGCGGCCGAGACCCTCCGGGGCGGTCCGCGGCGCCGGCGCGTCCGCACGGGCGTCCCGCTGCCGCTGCTGATCCCCGCGCTGATCGGCCTGGCCTTCCTGATCGTGCCGCTGGCCGCCCTGCTCGTGCGGGCCCCGTGGCAAAGCCTGCCCGGGCAGCTGACCAGCCCGGATGTGTGGCAGGCGCTCAGACTGTCCCTGCTGTGCGCCACGGCGGCGACCGCGGTGAGCCTGGTCGTCGGTGTACCGCTGGCCTGGCTGCTGGCCCGCGTCGACTTCCCCGGCCGCGGACTCGTGCGCGCCCTCGTCACCCTGCCCCTCGTCCTGCCTCCGGTCGTCGGCGGTGTCGCGCTGCTGATGGCGCTCGGCCGCAACGGCATCGTCGGGCAGTGGCTGGACTCGTGGTTCGGGATCACGCTGCCCTTCACCACGGCCGGGGTCGTGATCGCGGAGGCGTTCGTGGCGATGCCGTTCCTCGTCATCAGCGTCGAGGGCACCCTGCGGGCCGCCGACCCGCGCTTCGAGGAGGCCGCCACCACCTTGGGGGCGTCCCGCTTCACCGCGTTCCGCCGGGTCACGCTGCCGCTGATCGCGCCGGGCGTCGCGGCGGGCGCGGTGCTGGCCTGGGCCCGGGCACTGGGCGAGTTCGGCGCGACGATCACCTTCGCCGGCAACTTCCCCGGCCGCACCCAGACCATGCCCCTGGCCGTCTACCTGGCCCTGCAGAGCGACCCGGAGGCCGCGATCGCCCTCAGCCTGGTGCTGCTGGCCGTGTCGATCGCGGTGCTGGCGGGGTTGCGCGACCGTTGGATGCGTGCCGGATGACCGAGACCCACCAGCAGCCGAACACGCACGCCGGCACGGCGGCGGACGGGCTCGACGCCCGGCTCGTCGTGGACCGCGGCGACTTCCGCCTCGACGTGGCGCTGACCGTCGCGCGCGGCGAGGTCGTCGCCCTGCTCGGGCCGAACGGCGCCGGCAAGACCACCGCGTTGCGGGCCCTGGCCGGTCTGACCCCGCTCACCGACGGCCATCTGCGGCTGGACGGCACGGAGCTGGACCGCACGCCGCCGGAGGCCCGGCCGGTGGGGGTGGTCTTCCAGGACTACCTGCTCTTCCCCCACCTCACCGCCCTCGACAACGTCGCCTTCGGCCCCCGCTGCCACGGCGCGACCAAGGCTGAGGCCCGGGCGCAGGCCGCCGAGTGGCTGGAGCGCCTGGGCCTCGCGTCGCACAGCGGTGCCAAGCCGCGCGGGCTCTCCGGCGGACAGGCCCAGCGCGTCGCCCTCGCCCGCGCCCTGGCGACCCGGCCCCGGCTGCTGCTGCTCGACGAGCCGCTGGCGGCCCTGGACGCCCGCACCCGGCTGGAGGTCCGCGCCCGGCTGCGGCGCCATCTGGCCGATTTCGAGGCGGTGGCCGTGCTCGTCACCCACGATCCGCTCGACGCCATGGTGCTGGCCGACCGGCTGGTGGTCGTGGAGCACGGCCGGGTCGTGCAGGAGGGCACCCCGGCCGACATCGCCCGCCACCCCCGCACGGACTACATCGCGCGGCTGGTCGGTCTGAACCTCTACCGGGGAGAGGCGGACGGCCACACCGTCCGTCTGGCCGACGGGCCGCCCCTCACCACCACCGAGGTCCTGTCCGGCCCGGTCTTCGTGGCGTTCCCGCCGAGCGCGGTCACCCTCCACCGCGAGCGGCCCACCGGCTCCAGCGCCCGCAACCTGTGGCGCTGCGAGGTGGCCGGCCTGGAGACCCACGGCGACCAGATCCGGGCCGACCTCACCGGTGAGCTGCCCCTCGCGGCCGACCTCACGACGGTCGCCGCGGCCGAGCTGGGCCTCCACCCGGGGGCGGAGGTCTGGGCCACCGTGAAGGCGGCCCAGACCCACGCCTACCCGGTCTGAGACGGCCGGCGCCCCCACGGATCAGGCCGCCGTCCTGACCGGTGCGCCCTCCGGGACGACGGCGGTCTCCCGCACGATGCGGCGGCGGCGCACCGGCAGGACCGTCGGGTGGGCGACGCCCCAGGCCGCGCCCTTGCAGATGATCTCCTTGTAGAGCGCGGCGAGCCGGCCGGTCAGGGCCGCGGACTTGGCGCGGTCGTCGGCGGTGACGTACTGGATCAGGCCGTCCTTGCGGCCCAGGGAGATGCACTGGTTGAAGTAGCGCACCGGCACGCTGGGAACCTTCCCGCCGGTCAGACGGGCCGCGATGGCGTCGGCGGCCTGCCAGGCGGTGGGGACGCCCGAGGCGCACGACATCCGCAGGGGCTTGCCCCCGGGGCCCATCGCCAGGGCCGCGTCGCCGACGGCGTACACGTCCGGGTGCGACAGTGAGCGCATGGTCCGGTCGACCACGATCTGGCCGGTGCCGCTCACGTCCAGGGTGGTGGCCTGTGCGATGGGGTGGACGGCGAAGCCCGTGGTCCACACGGTGACCGCGGCGGGGAGGGTCGTTCCGTCGGCGGTGGTGACGCGGTCGGCGTCGACGGCGGTGACGCCGGTGTGCTCGTGGACGGTGATGCCGAGCCGGTCGAAGGTCTTCCGCAGGTGCCCGCCGCCCTTGGGCGAGAGCCAGTCGCCGAATCCGCCGCGGACGGCCAGGGCGACATCGAGGTCCGGGCGGGCCTCGGCGATCTCGGTCGCCGTCTCCACCCCGGTGAGGCCGCCGCCGACCACGACCACGGACTCCCCGGCGGACAGGCCGGCCAGGCGCTCGCGCAGCCGGAGCGCTCCGGGGCGGCCGGCGACCTCGTGGGCGTACTCGGCGGTGCCGGGCACGCCCTGGTCGTTCCAGCCGCTGCCGAGGGCGTAGACGAGGGTGTCGTACGCCAGGACCTCGTCCTCCCGCTCCCCCGCGCCTTCCGGGGCTGCGACCGTGACGGTCTTGCGGTCCACGTCGAGAGCGGTGACCGTCCCCTGCTTCAGTGCTACGCCGGTGCCCTCGAACATCTCGTCGAAGGGCCGAGGCGCGAGGTCCTGGCCGGCTGCGAGCTGGTGCATCCGGACGCGCTCGACGAAGTCGGGCTCGGCGTTGACGAGGGTGATGGCGACGTCTGCGCGGTGCAGTCGCTTGGCGAGGCGCCCGGCGGCGGTGGCTCCGGTGTAGCCGGCTCCGAGGACGACGATGCGGTGCTGCATGGCGTGGCTCCTGTCATGACGGCTGTCTTCAGCGGGTTTCGCCTCTTGAACCGGGCGGCCCGCCGATTCCTGACAGGGATCCGATGTGAGCCACATCACATCGCAGTCGGCCGGGTCAGAAGACCGTGAGCAGGGGTTCTCCGTGGTCACCGGCGGCCCACAGCCGGGTCGCGCGTTCGAGCTTGTCGGGGTTGACCTGGTTGCGGAACGCGGCGATGCCGTCGGCGGCGACCTCCAGGCACATGACGCCGATGACCCGGCCGTCGAGGACCACCACGAGGGCGGGGTCGCCGTTGGCGGTCCAGGCGTAGACGTCGGGCGAGCCGCCGACCAGGGCGCGCTTGGCAGCGCTGGGCTTGAACAGACCCCGCATGAACTTCGCGACCGCGAGAGCGCCCTCGAACGCCCTGGCGCGGGCCGGGACCTTCCCGCCGCCGTCGCCGACCGCGACGGCGTCCCCGGTGAGCAGCTGCACGAGCGGCTCGGTCTTACCGCTGGAGGCGGCCGCGAGGAACTCGTCGATGATCCGCCGCGCGGCGGCCTCGTCGATCTCGGTGCGGGTACGGGCCCTGCCGTCCGCGACGTGCTTCTTCGCGCGGTGGAAGATCTGCTGGCTGGAGGCCTCGGTGATGTCGAGGATCTCGGCGATCTCCCGGTGCGGATAGTCGAACGCCTCACGCAGGACGTACACCGCCCGCTCGTTCGGGGAGAGCCGCTCCAGCAGGACGAGCACCGCGTACGAGACCGATTCACGCTGCTCGGCGGTGTCGGCGGGCCCGAGCATCCGGTCCCCGGCGAGCAGCGGCTCGGGCAGCCACTGACCCACATACGTCTCACGTCGCGCACGGGCCGAGGTGAGCTGGTTGAGGCACAGGTTGGTGAGCACCTTCGTCAGCCACGCCTCGGGGACCTCGATGCGGTCGGGATCGGCGCCCTGCCAGCGCAGAAACGTCTCCTGCACGGCATCCTCGGCCTCGCTCGCCGACCCGAGCAGCCGATAGGCCACGGCTTCCAGGCGCGGCCTGAAGGCCTCGAACCGGTCCACGTCGTCCAGGGTCAGGGGCATGCCACGGATCCTAACGTCCCCGGTCGCCGCCGCCTCCGAGATCCAGTCGCGGTTTGGGGGCGTCCAGACGGCCCGTCTGGGGGCGGCGGCTGCCCGCGCGGTACGGGGCCGGCCAGGGCGCGCCCGGGCCCGTGTAGCCCTGCTCGGCCGCCGCGTGCAGGGTCCAGTGGGGGTCGTAGAGGTGGGGGCGGGCGAGTGCGCAGAGGTCGGTGCGGCCCGCCAGGATCAGGGAGTTCACATCGTCCCAGCTGGAGATCGCTCCGACCGCTATCACCGGGATGCCGGTGGCGTGGCGGATGCGGTCCGCGAACGGCGTCTGGTACGACCTCCCGTACTCCGGCCGTTCGTCCGCCACGACCTGGCCCGTCGACACGTCGATCGCGTCGGCGCCGTGCGCGGCGAAGGCCCGGGCGATCTCGACGGCGTCCTCGGCACTGGTCCCGCCCTCGGCCCAGTCGGTGGCGGAGACGCGGACGGTCATGGGCCGCTCCCCCGGCCACACGTTCCGTACGGCGTCGAAGACCTCCAGCGGGAAGCGCAGCCGCTTCTCCAGGGAGCCGCCGTAGGCGTCGGTGCGCCGGTTGGTCAGCGGGGAGAGGAACCCCGACAGCAGATAGCCGTGCGCGCAGTGCAGTTCGAGCAGGTCGAAGCCGGCCCGGGCGGCGCGGACCGCGGACGCCGTGAACTGCTCGCGGATATCGGTCAGTTGCGCGCGGGACAGCTCGCGCGGCGTCTGGCTGAACTTCTTGTACGGGAGCGCCGAGGGGGCCACGAGCGGCCAGTTGCCCTCCTCCAGCGGCTCGTCCATGCCCTCCCACATCAGTTTCGTGGAGCCCTTGCGGCCGCTGTGGCCGAGCTGCACACCGATGGCGGTTCCGGGTGCCTGGGCGTGCACGAAGTTCGTGATCCGCTTCCATGCCTCGGCCTGCCGGCCGGTGTAGAGGCCGGCGCAGCCGGGCGTGATCCGGCCCTCCTCGCTGACGCACACCATCTCGGTCATCACCAGCCCGGCCCCGCCCAGCGCCCGGGCCCCCAGATGGACGAGGTGGAAGTCGCCGGGGACGCCGTCGACGGCCGAGTACATGTCCATGGGCGAGACGACGACCCGGTTGCGCAGGGTCAGTCCGCGCAGCCGGAACGGTGTGAACATCGGGGGCGTGCCCGGCGGGCCGCCGAACTCGCGCTCCACCTTCTGCGTGAAGTGGGCATCGCGCAGCCGCAGGTTGTCGTGCGTGACGCGACGGCTGCGGGTGAGCAGGTTGAAGGCGAACTGGCGGGGCGGCTGGTCCAGGTACAGGGGGAGGTTCTCGAACCACTCCAGGCTGGCCCGGGCCGCGCGCTGCGTGGAGGCGACGACCGGTCGCCGTTCCGCCTCGTAGGCGGCCAGGGCCTCGGGCAGCGAGCCCTGCTCCTCCAGGCAGGCGGCCAGGGCGAGCGCGTCCTCGACGGCGAGTTTGGTGCCGGAGCCGATGGAGAAGTGGGCGGTGTGGGCGGCGTCCCCGAGGAGGACGACGTTGCCGTGCGACCAGCGGTCGTTGACCACCGTGCGGAACGTCGTCCAGGCGGAGTTGTTCGACTTCAGGGGACGGCCGCGGAGCGCCTCGGCGAAGATCTTGGCGCAGCGCCCGATCGACTCCGCTTCGCCGAGCTCGTCGAACCCGGCCGCGTGCCAGACCTCTTCGCGCATCTCGATGATCACCGTCGAGGCGTCCGGGGCGTAGGGGTAGCCGTGGAGCTGCATGACGCCGTGTTCGGTCTCGGCGATCTCGAAGCGGAAGGAGTCGAAGGGGAAGTCGGCGGCGAGCCAGATGTAGCGGCAGCGGTGGGTCGTCACCCGGGGGCGGAAGACGTCCGCGCGCGTCTCGCGGGTGGTGCTGTTCACGCCGTCGGCGGCGATGACCAGGTCGTGGGTGTGCGGCAGGTCTTCGGGGGCCTCGGTGTGGAAGCGGAGGTCGACGCCGAGGTCGCGGCAGCGGGCGTGGAGGATCTCGAGCAGCCGTTTGCGGCCCAGGGCCGCGAAACCGTGCCCTCCGGAGGTGTGGCGGTTGCCGCGGTGGACGATGTCGATGTCGTCCCAGCGGGTGAAGTGCTGCTGGAGGGCTTCGTAGACCTTCGGGTCGGCGTGTTCGATGCCGCCGAGGGTCTCGTCGGAGAGGACCACGCCGAAGCCGAAGGTGTCATCCGGGGCGTTGCGTTCCCAGACGGTGATGTGCCGTTCCGGATCGAGGCGTTTGAGGAGGGCGGCGGCGTAGAGGCCGCCGGGGCCGCCGCCGATGATTGCCACCCTCAGGGGGTGGCCGTCCCGCGCGTGCGAGTGCGGGTCCGTTGTGGCTGATCGCGCAGTTCCCCGCGCCCCTGAGGCTGACTCGCTCACCGTCCGCTCCATTTCGGGGGGCGCTTCTCCGTGAACGCCGCGTGGAACTCGGCGTAATCCTCGCCGTTCATCAAGAGCGCCTGTGTCGAGGCGTCGAGTTCCACCGAAGCCGCCAGGGGCATGTCCAGCTCGGACGTGAGCAAGGCCTTGGTCTGTGCGTACGCCAGGGCCGGGCCCTCTGCCAGGCGCCGGGCCAGCTGTTGTGCGGCCTCGTCGGCGGCGCCCTCCTCCGTCAGTTCGCTGATCAGGCCGATGCGCTCGGCCTCCAGGGCGCGGACCGGGTCGCCCAGCATCAACAGGCGGGTCGCGTGGCCCAAACCGACGACCCGGGGCAGGAGGTAGGCCGCGCCCATGTCGCCGCCGGAGAGGCCGACGCGCGTGAAGAGGAACGCGAAGCGGGCGGTCGGGTCGGCGATCCGGAAGTCCGCGGCCAGGGCGAGGACCGCTCCGGCGCCCGCCGCAACGCCGTGCAGTGACGCGATCACCGGGAACGGGCACTCCCGGATCGCGCGGACCACCTGGCCGGTCATCCGGTTGAAGTCCAGGAGCTGCGCGGTGTCCATGCCGAGCGTCGCGCCGATGATCTCGTCGACGTCGCCGCCGGAGCAGAAGCCGCGGCCCTCCCCGGCCAGCACCAGGGCCCGTACGGACCGCTCCCGGGACAGCTCCGCGAGCAGGTCACGCAGGTCGGCGTAGGCGCCGAAGGTGAGCGCGTTGAGCTTGTCGGGGCGGGCGAGGGTGACGGTCGCGACGCCGTCGGCGATCTCGACGCGCAGATGCTCCCAGCCGGGGGTGCGGGCGGCGGAGCCGGTGAAGGGACTCATGACGTGCGGCCTCCTCGGGCGGGCACTGCCTCACTGAGCTCTACCCCTCGAAGCTATCACTCATCCGTGACTGTCGTCATGAGTGCGCGATAGACCGTACGGGTAGGACTTCGGTGTGGGCCCGGCGTGACCTGGCCCGGTCACATCCGTCACAGATCGTCCACACCGGCGTAACGGCGGGAGCAGCTGTGCGCGGCGGCGCGTTCACCTGGGTAAGCCGTCCGGCAAGGGGGCAAGGGCGCCTCCGACGGTGCCCCTCGGACGCCTCCGGAGAGCGGCGCCGTACCATTCATCAGGTTGAAAGCAGGATGTCCTGCTCCATGAACGGACCCGCCTTGTACGAACTCCCCTCAGCCCCCGCCTCCTGGCGCATCGCGCTGCCGCACACCGCGGCGGCGGTCCCCGTGGCCCGTGCCCTGGTCCGTACGGCGCTGACCGAGCTGGATCACGGGGCGGACCGCGACACCGCGGAGCTGCTGACGGCGGAGCTGGTGGCCAACGCGGTGGAGCACACCACGGGCGAGACGCCGATAGAGCTGGTCGTGGAGCTGATGCCGTCGGGCTGCCGGGTGGAGGTGCACGACACCGACCCGGCCCCGCCCGGCGACCTGACCTGTCCGGCCGGCGGACCGCCCGACCCCTGGCAGGAGCACGGGCGCGGGCTGCTGCTGATCCGCGCCCTGAGCTCCTCGTGCGGGCACCGGCCGACCGAGTCGGGCAAGGCGGTCTGGTTCAGGCTGTCCGCGGTGCCGGCCCAGCGACGCCGGTCGGCGTGACCCCGGGCACAGGGCCCGTTCAGGCCAGGGTCGCCACCATGACCGCCTTGATGGTGTGCATCCGGTTCTCCGCCTCGTCGAAGACGACCGAGTGGGCCGACTCGAAGACCTCGTCGGAGACCTCCAGGTACTCCAGGCCGTAGGCCGCGTGGATCTCCTGGCCGACCCTGGTGCCGAGGTCGTGGAAGGCCGGCAGGCAGTGCAGGAACTTCACGTCCGGGTTGCCGGTGGCGCGCAGGACGTCCATGGTCACGGCGTACGGGGCGAGGGCGGTGATGCGCTCGGCCCAGACCTCCTTCGGCTCACCCATGGAGACCCAGACGTCCGTGGCGACGAAGTCGGCGCCCCGGACGCCCTCGTCCACGGTCTCGGTGAGCGTGATGCGGGCACCGCTGGTCACGGCGAGCGCGCGGGCCCGGTCGACGATCTGCTCGGCCGGCCAGTACTCCTTCGGCGCGACGAGTCGTACGTCCATGCCGAGCAGGGCGCCGGTGACCAGGTAGGAGTTGCCCATGTTGAAACGGGCGTCGCCGAGGTAGGCGAAGGAGACCTCGCTCAGCGGCTTGGCGCAGTGCTCCGTCATGGTCAGCACGTCGGCGAGCATCTGGGTGGGGTGCCAGTCGTCGGTGAGCCCGTTGTAGACGGGGACACCGGCGTGCGCCGCCAGCTCCTCCACCTTCTCCTGGCTGTCGCCCCGGTACTCGATCGCGTCGTACATCCGGCCCAGCACCCGCGCGGTGTCCTTGACCGACTCCTTGTGCCCGATCTGGGAGCCGAAGGGGTCGAGGTACGTGGTCGAGGCGCCCTGGTCGGCGGCCGCGACCTCGAACGCGCAGCGGGTGCGGGTGGAGGTCTTCTCGAAGATCAGCGCGATGTTCCGGCCCTGGAGGTACCGGGGTTCGATCCCGTCCTTCTTCGCGGCCTTCAGGTCGGCGGCCAGCTCGACCAGACCGCGGAACTCCTCCTCGGTGAAGTCCAGCTCTTTGAGGAGATGGCGGCCGGCGAGGGCGGTCGGGACAGTCGCCATGAGGGCGCTCCAGGGATACGGGGACACAGACTGCTGGAATACTATACGAAACTCAGCATGCCTATACGAGAGCCTCTCTCGGCCGAGGGCCCCGGGGCAGGAGCCCTAGGGGCCTCCTAGACCGGATCACGTTCGACCGGGCAGCTCATGCACCGCGGCCCACCCCGGCCCCGGCCCAGCTCACTGCCCGGGATCTCTATCACCTCGATGCCCTGTTTGCGCAGGTGGGTGTTGGTGGTGGAGTTCCGCTCGTAGGCGACCACGACCCCGGGTTCGACGGCGAGGACGTTGCAGCCGTCGTCCCACTGCTCGCGTTCGGCGGCGTGCACGTCCTGGGTGGCGGTCAGCACACGGATCTCGTTCAGGCCGAGGGCGGCGGCGATCGCGCGGTGCATGTGCTCCGGCGGGTGGTCCGTGACCTTCAGCTCCTTCTCCCCGACGCCCGGCTCGATGGTGTACGAGCGGAGCATGCCGAGGCCCGCGTACTGGGTGAAGGTGTCGCCGTCGACCATCGTCATCACGGTGTCGAGGTGCATGAAGGCACGCCGCTTGGGCATGTCGAGCGCCACGATCGTCTCGGCGGACCCGGCGGCGAACAGCTTGTGCGCGAGCATCTCCACGGCCTGCGGGGTGGTGCGCTCACTCATGCCGATGAGCACCGCCCCGTTGCCGATGACCAGCACGTCCCCGCCCTCGATGGTCGACGGGTAGTCGGCCTGCCCCTTCGACCACACGTGGAAATTCTCGTCGCGGAACAGCGGGTGGTGCCGGTAGATCGCCTCGAAGTGCACGGTCTCGCGCTGCCGGGCGGGCCAGCGCATCGCGTTGATCGACACCCCGTCGTAGATCCACGCGGAGGTGTCGCGGGTGAAGAGGTGGTTGGGCAGCGGGCCCAGCAGGAAGTCGTCCAGCTCCATGACATGGAAGCGCACCGAGGTCGGCTCGGGGTTGACGTCCAGGAACTCGCGTTTCGTCATGCCGCCGATCAGGACCTCGGCCAGGTCGGACGCGGGCAGGTTCTCGAAGGCGGCTCTGAGCGGGTCGGTGGCCAGCGGGCCGTACTCCTTCTCGTCGAAGACCCTGTCCAGGACGAGGGATCTGGCCGCCGGGACCTCGAGCGTCTCGGCCAGCAGATCACCGAAAAGATGGACCTCGACACCGCGGTCGCGCAGCACGTCGGCGAATCCGTCGTGCTCGGCGCGGGCCCTGCGCACCCACAGCACGTCGTCGAAGAGCAGCGAGGTCTTGTTGCTGGGGGTGAGCCTTTTGAGCTCGAGATCGGGCCGGTGCAGGATGACGCGGCGCAGCCGCCCGGCCTCGGAGTGGACGTGGTATGCCATGCCTCCATCCTGACCGCCTGAGCACAGGTTGACGCGCACCCTGCATGTTTCGGCGTACTTCTGTTCGCGTCTGGATGACGACAACGCCCGGGGTGGGGTGGGCGGCGAACAGCGGGGGTGGGCGACGGCAGGACCATCGCCCACCCCCGGTTCACAGCCGGGGGTCGACCGGCTCCGACTCCAGGGCCAGCACCCCGAACACCGCCTCGTGCACCCGCCACAGCGGCTCACCCTCGGCCAGCCGGTCCAGGGCCTCCAGGCCGAGCGCGTACTCGCGGATCGCCAGGGACCGCTTGTGGTTGAGGAACCGCGAGCGCAGCCGGGCGAGGTTCTCCGGGCGCGTGTACTCCGGGCCGTAGATGATCCGCAGGTACTCGCGGCCGCGGCACTTGATGCCGGGCTGCACCAGGCGGCCCTGGGTGTCGCGGACCACCGCGCCGACGGGCTTGACGACCATGCCCTCGCCGCCGCGGCCGGTCATCTCCAGCCACCAGTCGACGCCCGCCCGGACCGACTCCGGATCGGCGGTGTCGACGTAGAGCCGGCGGGTGGTCTGCAGCAGGCCGCTGCCGTCGTGTTCGACGAGCCGGTCGAGCAGGGCGAGCTGCTCGTCGTGCGGCAGGCCGGCGAGGTTGCGCCCCTGCACCGCGAGGATCTGGAACGGCGCCAGGCGCACGCCCTCCAGGCCGTCGGTGGTCCAGCAGTAGCGGCGGTACGCGGCGGTGAACGCGGCGGCGTTCGTCGCCCGTTCACCGGTGCGGGACAGGAGGTCCGCCACGTCCACGCCGCGTGCCGCCGCGCCCCGCAGGGCGGCCAGCGCCTGCGGGAGCACCGCGCCGGACGCGGCGCCCACGGCGGCGTACTGCGACCGCAGCAGCCCGGACGCCTTCAGCGACCAGGGCATCAACTCGGCGTCCAGCAGCAGCCAGTCCGTCTCCAGTTCGTCCCAGAGGCCGGCCTCGCCGATCGCCGTGCGCGTCCGGTCCAGGATCTCCTCGGTGAGGGCCTCGTCGTCCAGGAAGGGGCGGCCGGTGCGGGTGTAGAGGGACCCCGCCGGGCCGTCCACGCCGAAACGCTTGCGCGCCGCCTCCGCGTCGCGGCACACCAGGGCCACCGCCCGCGAGCCCATGTGCTTCTCCTCGCACACGACCCGCGCGACACCGTCGTCCTTGTACTGGGCGAACGCCTCCGCCGGGTGCTCCAGGTAGCCCTCGACGTGACTCGTGGCCGTCGGGGCCATGGTCGGCGGAAGGTACGGCAGCAGACGCGGGTCCACCGCGAACCGGCTCATGACCTCCAGGGCCGCCGCCGCGTTCTCCTCGCGGATCGAGACGCGGCCCTGGTGCCGGGTCTCCACGACCCTGCGGCCCCGCACGTCCGCCAGGTCCAGCGGGCGGCCGTCCTGCCCACCGGGCGCCTCGGAGCGCAGCGGCTTCGTCGGCTCGTACCAGACCTGCTCCGCCGGGACGTCGGCCAGCTCGCGTTCCGGCCAGCGCAGCGCGGTGAGCTTGCCACCGAAGACCGCGCCGGTGTCCAGGCAGATGGTGTTGTTGAGCCAGGTCGCCTCCGGGACCGGGGTGTGGCCGTAGACGACCGCGGCCCGGCCCCGGTAGTCCTCCGCCCACGGGTAGCGCACGGGCAGGCCGAACTCGTCGGTCTCCCCGGTGGTGTCGCCGTACAGGGCGTGGCTGCGGACCCGGCCGGAGGTGCGGCCGTGGTACTTCTCGGGCAGGCCGGCGTGGCAGACCACCAGCCGGCCGCCGTCGAGGACGTAGTGGCTGACCAGACCGTCGAGGAACTCCCGTACCTCGGCGACGAACTCCTCGCTCTCGCCCGTCATCTGCTCGATGGTCTCGGCGAGGCCGTGGGTGTGCTGGACCTTGCGGCCGCGCAGGTACCGGCCGTACTTGTTCTCGTGGTTGCCGGGCACGCACAGGGCGTTGCCGGACTTCACCATCGCCATGACGCGGCGCAGCACGCCGGGACTGTCCGGGCCGCGGTCGACCAGGTCGCCGACGAAGACGGCCGTACGGCCCTCCGGGTGAACGCCGTCGACGTAGCCCAGCTTGGCGAGCAGCGCCTCCAGTTCGGCGGCGCAGCCATGGATGTCGCCGATGATGTCGAACGGGCCGGTCAGGTGGGTCAGGTCGTTGAAGCGCTTCTCGGTGACGACCGTGGCCTGCTCGACCTCCTCGACGCCCCGCAGGATGTGCACCTTGCGGAAGCCTTCGCGCTCCAGGTGCCTGAGGGAGCGCCGCAGTTCGCGGGTGTGGCGCTGGATGACGCGGCGGGGCATGTCGGCCCGGTCCGTGCGGGCGGCGTTGCGTTCGGCGCACACCTCCTCGGGCACGTCGAGCACGATCGCGATCGGCAGCACGTCGTACTGCTTGGCCAGGTCGATCAGCTGGCGGCGGGCGTCGGACTGCACGCTGGTCGCGTCGACGACGGTGCGGCGGCCGGCGGCCAGGCGCTTGCCCGCGATGTAGTGCAGGACGTCGAAGGCGTCCTTGGTGGCGCTCTGGTCGTTCTCGTCGTCCGAGACGAGGCCGCGGCAGAAGTCGGACGAGATGACCTCGGTGGGCTTGAACTGCCTGCGGGCGAAGGTGGACTTGCCGGAGCCGGTGGCCCCGACCAGCACCACCAGGGACAGGTCGGTGACGGGCAGCACGCGCCCCTGCGTCTCGTCGGTCATGCCGCCTTCGCCTCCTTCGGGCTGGTCATCGTGAACACGGCCATCTGGGTGGGCGGCCCCACCTCGGGGTCGTCGGGGCCCACGGCGACGAACTCGACGCCGTAGCCGTGCCGTTCGGCCACAGCCCCGGCCCAGGCGCGGAATTCCGCGCGGGTCCACTCGAAACGGTGGTCGCCGTGCCGGACGTGGCCGGCCGGGAGGGACTCCCAGCGCACGTTGTACTCGACGTTCGGGGTGGTCACGAGGACCGTCCTCGGACGCGCGGAACCGAACACCGCGTACTCCAGGGCCGGCAGCCGGGGCAGGTCGAGGTGCTCGATCACCTCGCTGAGCACGGCGGCGTCGTATCCCTTGAGCCGGACGTCGGTGTAGGCGAGCGAGCCCTGGAAGAGCTGGACGCGTGAGGCCTGCCGCTCGCCCATGCGGTCCAGCTTGAGCCGACGGGAGGCGATGGTGAGCGCGCGCATGGACACGTCGACGCCGACGACCTCGGTGAACGCCGGGTCCTTGAGCAGCGCCTGCACCAACTGGCCCTGTCCGCAACCGAGATCGAGGACGCGGGCGGCTTTGGACTGCCTCAGCGCCGTCACGATCGCCTCGCGGCGCTGCACGGCCAGCGGGGTCGGCTTCTCCTCGGCCTCGGTCTCCGCCTCGACCGCGTTGTCGATCTCCTCGACCTCGCTGTCGTCGGCCTCCGCGAGACGCACCAGCTCCAGGCGCTCGGTGGCCTGCCGGGTCAGCGCCCAGCGGCGCGCGAGGTAGCGGCTGGTGATCAGCCGCTGCTCCGGGTGGCCGGGCAACCAGCCCTCGCCGACGCGCAGCAGCTTGTCGACCTCGTCGGGGGCGACCCAGTAGTGCTTGGCGTCGTCGAGGACGGGGAGCAGGACGTAGAGGTGGCGCAGGGCCTCGGCGAGGGTGAGCGTGTCCGCTTCCAGTACGAGGCTCACGTAGCGCGAGTCGCCCCACTCGGGGAACTCGGTGTCCAGTGCCACCGGTTCGGCGGTGACGGTCCAGCCGAGCGGCTCGAAGAGCTTGCGCACGAGGTCGGGGCCGCCCCGGGCGGGCAGCGCGGGCACCTCGACCCGCAGCGGCCTGGCCTGGCCGGGCAGCTCCGGCCGGGCGTTGCAGACGCCCTTCATCGCGCTGGAGAAGACGCTGCTCAGCGCCACGGCGAGCAGGGAGGAGGCCGCGTAGGGGCGGTCGTTGACGTACTGCGCGAGGGCCGCGTCCGGGGCACCCCCGCGGCCCTTGCCTTTGCCGCGCCTGACCAGTGCCACCGCGTCCACCTCCAGCAGCAGCGCCGCCGTGCAGCGCCCGGCCTCGGCCTCGGGGTAGAGGACGTGGGCCGTGCCGTAGGAGGTGGAGAACGCCTGCGCCTTGTCGGGATGCTTGTGCAGCAGGTAGCCGAGGTCGGTGGCGGGGCGTTCGGGCGTGCCGGTAGTGGTGATGGTCAGGAACATGCGGAGGGCCTCTCCGGCTGGGTGGACGGTTCGGTGCCGTACGCGCGAGAGCCCCCAGGGAGGGTGATCCTGGGGGCTCGGCAGGACGACGTCCACAGCTTCGCACACCTGTGCCCACCAGCGCCTTCGTTTAAGGAGGGCGGCTCGGCGGGGCCGGTCAGGCCAGCTGCGACTGCACCTGTGCGGAGATCAGCTCCAGGTGGTCGAGGTCGTCGAGGTCGAGGACCTGGAGGTAGATGCGGCTAGAGCCGATCTCGGCGTAGCGGCCGATCTTGTCGACGACCTCGGCCGGGGAGCCGGCCAGGCCGTTGAGCTTCAGCTCGTCCACCTCACGGCCGATCGCGGCGGCCCGGCGGGCGACCTCCGCGTCGTCCCGGCCGACGCAGACCACGAGGGCGTTGGAGTACGTCAGCTCGTCGCCGCGGCCGGCCTCCTCGGCGGCGGCGCGGACCCGGCCGAACTGGCGCTCGCTGTCCTCGACGGAGCCGAAGGGCATGTTGAACTCGTCGGCGTACTTGGCGGCCAGCCGCGGGGTGCGGGACGGGCCGTGGCCGCCGACGAGCACGGGGATCCTCTGCTGGGCCGGCTTGGGCAGGGCGGGAGAGTCCGTGAGGTCGTAGTAGGTGCCGTGGAAGTCGAAGGTCTTGCCGGGGTCCGTCCCCCACAGACCGGTGACGACCTCCAGCTGCTCCTCGAGGCGGGCGAACTTCTCCTTGGGGAAGGGGATGCCGTAGGCCTTGTGCTCCTCCTCGAACCAGCCCGCGCCGAGGCCGAGTTCGACGCGGCCGCCGGACATCTGGTCGACCTGGGCGACCTGGATGGCGAGCACGCCGGGCAGCCGGAAGGTGCCGGCGGTCATCAGGGTGCCGAGCCGGATGCGCTTGGTCTCGCGGGCGAGTCCGGCCAGGGTGATCCAGGCGTCGGTGGGGCCGGGCAGGCCGTCCGCGTTGCCCATGCGGAGGTAGTGGTCGGAGCGGAAGAAGGCGTCGAAGCCGAGGTCCTCGGTGGCCTTGGCGACGGTGAGCAGAGTGTCGTAGGTGGCCCCCTGCTGGGGCTCGGTGAAGATGCGCAGATCCATGCTTCCATCCTGCACGCCGGGATGTGCGATCACGCCGTCGGTCCCCCGTACCGCGCGGTCCCCGGTCGGGTGAAATTACGTCCATACCGCAGGGCCCGGGTGACCGGGCCAGTGACCGGCCCCGATGGTGATCGTTGGCTCGGGCGGAGCCGGAGCCCCCGGCTTCCGCACCGGGGGGTGGACCACCGGGGCGTCACCCGCGCCGGCCTCCCCGGGGGCCGGGGGCCGAGGAGGCCGTCATGTCCGAAGAGACCGTGCCGCAGCAGGGCGGGACCGGGCAGCCGAAAGGGCTGTTGCAGCAGATGGAGGAGCTGATGGCGGCGTTGAACGCGGACCTGTCGGCGCTGGACGCGGACCTCCAGTCGGCGGGGGATGCCGAACGGCGGGTCGTCGAGGAGGGGCCGGCGGGCTAGGGCCTCACAACCGGCCGAGCGGGTCGCGCCTCCTCCCGCTCGGCTCGGACGGGTCGTCCGGGGAAGGCCGCAGGGCCCGGCCGTGCGCCATGACGGGCGCCCCCGTGATCGAGGCGGCCCTGGACAGTCCCGCGCCCGCCGGTACTGTTCCCTACCCCGCTTCTCTCTCCGGCAGCGCCAGTTCCCGGTCCGCGAGTCTGCGGAGCATCTCCAGGACGCGGTCGCGGGACTCGTCCGCCGCGTCGATGGCCTCCATGCACTGCCAGTACGTGCCCTCGTCGTCGGCCGCGCTGGCCAGGGCGACCAGGGCGATGCCGACCTCGCCGAGGAGGCCGCCGAGGTGCATCAGGGTGTGGCGGGCGTCGCCCAACTCGGTGAGCTGGCCCGCCAGCAGCTCACCGGGGGCCAGCACCGGCGGGTCGAGGACACCGCAGCCCCGGCCCGCCAGCTCGGTCAACCCCAGCGCCTCGCCACGCAGTTCGGGTGGTCCGGCGACCGCGAGGCGGCTGCCTATGGCCTGCGCGAGGGCCTGCGCCTGCCACACCTCGGCCAGGGTCTCCCGCGCGTCGCCGCCCGCCGCCAGGGACCGCCTGCTCGTCACGATGAGCCGCACCGCGTCCATGCGCTGCCCCCGTCTTGTCCGACGCGCTGCGCGCGTCCGTCTGCCCACACTCCCTTGTTCACTACCCAGAGTGAAGGGCTGTGAGACGAAAAGCCAGAGGAAGGCGGAAAATTGCGGACAACGATTCGGATTCGGGCCGCTGTTCAATTACGCAGAGTACAAGTGGATTTCTCCACTCCAGACGGTGGGGCGAGCGTCAGATCGGGAACCTCCGCTCGTTCCGGTCGATCTTCGCCTCCAGCGCCGCCAGCGGGTCGATGCCGAGCACCTCGCACAGCTGGAGCAGATACGCGAGCACGTCGGCGACCTCGTCGGTGACACGGTGCGCGGTGTCCGGGTCCGCCATGACCCGGGCCGACTCCTCGGGCGTCAACCACTGGAAGATCTCGACCAGTTCGGAGGCCTCCACGCTGAGCGCGGCGACCAGGTTCTTGGGGGTGTGGTACTGCTGCCAGTTCCGCGCGGCCGCGAAATCGGCCAGGCGACGTTGCAGTCCGGCCACGTCAAGGTGATCAGTCACGGTCCAGGTGTACCACCGTGGCCCCCTCCGTCCCGGCGGCCCACGAACCGTCGCTGACCGCGCCGACGAGCCGGATGTGCCCCCGCTCGCACATCCGGGCCGCGAGACCCAGCAGTTCCCGCCGTTGCCGCGGGTCCAGGCCCCGGTCGAAGCCGTCGGCGAGGATCGTGAGCGACTGCAGGGCGGCGGGCACCTCGCCGGCCGGGTCGACCTCCAGCACGCCGGGTCCGGTGAGGAGGACCAACGCGAAGGCGAGGTAGCGGAGTTCGCCGTGGCCGAGCCGGCCCAGGTCCGTGTGGAAGCCGTCGCCCCGGTCCACGGCGGCGGCGACCGTGCCGTCGCCGTGCAGCCGGGCGAGCACGTCCTCCACCGGCCCGCCGCAACCGGCCCGCACCGCTGCCACGAACTGCGCGTGCCGCCTCCCGCACTCGGCCCGGGTACGCCACAGCACGTCGGCGAGGTTGCCGCAGCCGCCTCGGAGGCGGCCGGAACCGGCCGCCACGGGGCCGCGCATACGGGCGGGTTCGGGGTCGCAGGCGAAGGCGGAGCGCAGGGCGACGACCATCTGCTCGGCCGCCTCCAGCACCCTGCGCTGCCCCGGTGTCTTGCCGGCGACGCGCAGGGGCAGCAGGGCGGTGCCGAGCCGGTCGTCCGGGAGCGGGCCGCGGGTCACGGGTGTCGGCCCGGCCGTGTGCCAGGCGGCCTGCACGGCGCGCTTGCCCGGGTCGCGCAGGGCGGTCTCCAGGAGGACCAGCCCGTCGGACGTCAACCGCTCGCCCACGACCCGCAGCTCCGGCTCGGCCTGTACGGCCACGTCGAGACGGACCGGACCGGCGGGGCCGTCGGCCGTGCAGCCGATGCGGAAGCCGCGGCGGCGCTGTGCGTCGGGCCGGGCTCGCTCCGGCACACAGGCGACCGGGTCGGGGAACGCCTCACCGAGCTCGGCGCCACCCCCCAGCCGGGCGAGGGCCTCGTACGCCCGCAGCGCGCTGGTCTTGCCGCAGCCGCTTCGGCCGACGAGCAGGGTGAGGGGTCCGAGCGGGAACGCGGCGCGGCGGTGGGTGGTGAAGGCGGCCAGACGCAGTTCGGTGACACGCGGGCGGTCGGGGTGGCCGGGGCGAGCGGGTGGGGCGGGGGCGGCGGACCGGTCGTGGGAAGCCGGCCGGCCGGAAGAAGCGGGCCGGTCGGAGGGATCCGGCCGGCCGGAAAGAGCGGGCCGGTCGGGGAGGGCGGGCTGGGTCATAGCCGGACGGTAGGGCTCCGCCGTGGGACGAACCGTTCCGTCTTCGAGGGCTTCCTACGAACGAGCTACTGTCACACCCCGGGGAGCCCCGCGCCTTCCATCAACCCGGTCACCTCGGTCCCCGCCGGCGTCAGCAGGAACACGTTGCGGTCCACCCGGTGCATCCCGCTCGCCAGGCCGAAGACCACACCCGTGCTGAAGTCGAGGACCCGCTTGGCGACCTCCGTCTCCGCGCCGGTGAGGTCGAGGAGGACGGGGACGCCCGCCATCAGCCGCTCGGCGACGTCCCGGGCGTCGGCGAAGACGTTCACGCGCAGGACGACGAAGCGGCGGCGGGTCTCCGTCTCGGCCTCGGGTATGGACCGGTGGCCGACGGCGGACGGCCAGGCGTCCCGGCCCCGCAGCGGCACGACCTGGGCGAGCCCCTCCCACTGTTCGTCGGTGACATCGTGGCTGTTCACCGGCATGCTCCGTCCTGGCTCGCACTCGCTGTCTGCATCGGGCAATTCTTGCGCAGAGTCACCCGTTCGGCCCAATGCGACACGCTCCGCGACCTCAATGCACCTCACAACGGCCGGAAGGCGGCTGTGTGACGGGCGTAACCCCCGATGATCAAGCCGTGTGACAGAGGCGTAACGGGCGATTCGTACCGTCGAGGCATGACCACGACCCCCGGAGACCGGCCGGACACGCGGCAGGTGCGCACCGTCTGCTCGTACTGCGGTGTCGGCTGCGGCCTCGTGCTCGATGTGGGGGCGGGCCCGGACGGGCGGCGCACGGTGCTGAAGGCGTCCGGCGACAAGGCACATCCCGCGAACGCGGGGCGGCTGTGCACCAAGGGCGCGACCACCGCCGACATGCTCGCCGCGCCCGGCCGGCTGACCGGCGCGCTGGTACGGGACGTCCGGGGCGAGGAGGCGGTCCCGGCGCCCGTGGCCGACGCGATCGCCGAGACCGCGGCGCGGCTGCGGGTGATCGTCGACGAGCACGGGCCGGACGCGGTCGCCTTCTACGTGTCCGGGCAGATGAGCCTGGAGGCGCAGTACCTGGCGAACAAGCTGGCCAAGGGGTTCGTGGGCACGAACCTGATCGAGTCGAACTCCCGGCTGTGCATGGCGAGCGCGGGCACCGGCTACAAGCTGTCGCTGGGTGCGGACGGGCCGCCCGGGTCGTACGAGGACTTCGACCGGGCGGACGCCTTCCTCGTCATCGGGTCGAACATGGCCGACTGCCATCCGATCCTCTTCCTGCGGATGATGGAACGGGTCAAGGCGGGCGCCAAGCTGATCGTCGTCGATCCCCGGAGGACCGCGACCGCCGCCAAGGCGGATCTGTTCCTGCAGGTCAGGCCGGGAACCGACCTCGCGCTGCTGAACGGCCTGCTGCAGCTGCTGCACGACGGAGGGCACACCGACCCGGAGTTCGTCGCCGACCACACCGAGGGCTGGGAGGCGATGCCCGGGTTCCTCGCCGACTACCACCCCGCGGCCGTCGCCGGGATCACCGGCCTGGCCGAGGACGACCTGCGCGAGGCGGCCCGGATCATCGGTGCGGCGGGCACGCGGTGGATGAGCTGCTGGACCATGGGGCTCAACCAGTCCACGCACGGCACCTGGAACACCAACGCCCTGGTCAACCTGCATCTGGCGACGGGGGCGATCTGCCGGCCGGGCGCCGGGCCGTTCTCCCTGACCGGGCAGCCCAACGCCATGGGCGGGCGCGAGATGGGCTACATGGGTCCGGGGCTGCCGGGGCAGCGGTCGGTGCTGGTCGACGAGGAGCGGGCGTTCACCGAGGAGGTGTGGGAGCTGCCGCCGGGTACCCTGCGCGCCGACGGGGCCGGGCAGGGCACCGTCGACATGTTCCGGCGGATGGCCGACGGGGACATCAAGGCCTGCTGGATCATCTGCACCAACCCGGTCGCCTCGGTCGCCAACCGCCGTACGGTCATCGAGGGTCTGGAAGCCGCCGAGTTCGTCGTCACGCAGGACGTGTTCGCGGACACCGAGACGAACGCGTACGCCGACGTCGTCCTGCCCGGCGCGATGTGGACCGAGGCGGAGGGTGTGTTCGTCAACAGCGAGCGCAACCTCACGCTGACCTGGCAGGCGGCGGACCCGCCCGGGGAGGCGATGGCCGACTGGCGGATCATCGCCGAGGTGGCGTGTGCCATGGGGTACGAGAAGGGGTTCTCGTACGACAGCGCCGAGCAGGTATTCGAGGAGATCCGGCGGTTCTGGAACCCGAAGACCGGCTGGGACCTGCGGGGGGTCTCCTACGAGCGGCTGCGCGAGACGCCCGTGCAATGGCCGGCCGCGCGGGAGGACGGGCCGGAGCGCAATCCGGTCCGGTACGTGGGTGACGAGGGTCTGCGCTTCCCCACGGCTTCCGGGCGGGCCGTGTTCTTCGCGCGGCCGCATCTGCCCGCCGCCGAACTCCCGGACGACGACTATCCGTTCGTGCTCAACACCGGGCGGGTGCAGCACCAGTGGCACACCCTCACCAAGACCGGGAAGGTCGCCAAGCTCAACAAGCTGAACCCCGGGCCGTTCGTGGAGCTGCATCCGGAAGACGCCGCGGCGCTCGGGGTGGACGAGGACGACCTGGTCGAGGTGGCCTCCCGGCGCGGGCGGGCCGTACTGCCGGCCGTGGTGACGGACCGGGTGCGGCCGGGGTGCTGTTTCGCTCCGTTCCACTGGAACGACCTGTTCGGCGAGTACCTGAGCATCAACGCGGTGACGAGCGACGCGGTGGATCCGCTGTCGTTCCAGCCGGAGTTCAAGGCGTGCGCGGTGTCGCTGGCGAAGGTGGCGGCGCCCGCACGTCAGGCAGCGGCGCCCGCACCGGAGGCACCGGCCCTGATGCCCACGACGGTGACGCCGGGCCCCGCGAACCCCTTCGGTCTCGAGCCCTCCCCTCCCCCGGTGCTCTCCGCCCAGGAGCGGCAGTACCTCACCGGTTTCCTCGCCGGGATCGGCTCGGGCGCCCCCGGAGTGCCGGTGCTGCCGCCCGACGCGCCCTTCTCGCCCGAGCACGCGCTGTGGGTCAACGGGGTCCTGGCCGGGATGTATTCACGCACCGGAGCGGCCGCGCCACAGGGCCGGCCCGGGCGTGAGGTCGTCGTGCTGTGGGCCTCGCAGACCGGGAACGCGGAGGAGTTCGCCACCGCCACCGCCGAGCGGCTGGCCTCGACCGGGCACCGTGCGACCCTCGTCGGCATGGACGACGCCGACGTCGGCACGCTCGCCCGCACGGCCGACCTGCTGTTCATCACCAGCACCTTCGGGGACGGCGACGCGCCCGACAACGGCTCCGGCTTCTGGGACACGCTCTCGGGCGAGCTGGCCCCGCGGCTGGACGGGGTGCGGTACGCGGTGCTGGCCTTCGGCGACTCCTCGTACGACGACTTCTGCGGCCACGGGCGACGGCTGGACGCGCGCCTCGACGAACTGGGCGGGGTGCGGCTGGCCCCGCGCACGGACTGCGAGCCGGACTTCGAGCCGACCGCCGGGCAGTGGCTCGACCAGGTGCTCTCGGCGCTGGGTGAGAAGTCCGCGGCGCCGGCCGCGAAGCCCGGGGCCGCGTCCAAGCCGGTCACCACGGCCCGGCTGGTCGGCAACCGGCTGCTCAGCCGGGCCGGGGCGGGCAAGGAGGTCCGGCGGTTCACCTTCGACACGAGCGGGACGGACCTGGCGTACGAGGCCGGGGACGCGCTCGGTGTGCGGCCGGTCAACGCGCCCTCGCTGGTGGAGGAGTGGCTGGCCGTGACCGGGGTGGACCCCGAGGCGGCCGTGACGGTCGACGGTGCCGGCGAGGTGCCGTTCGGCGAGGCGCTGCACCGGCATCTCGACATCACCCGGATCACCCCCGACCTGCTCCGCTTCGTCGCCGAACGCGCGCGGGACAAGCACGAGTTGCGCAGGCTGCTGCGGCCGGACAACAAGGACGGGCTGGCGCAGTGGAGCTGGGGGCGGCAGGCCGTGGACGTGCTCGCGGAGTACGCGGTGCGGGCGAGCGCCGAGGAGTGGGCCGGGGTGCTGCGCAGGCTCCAGCCGCGGCTGTACTCCATATCGTCGAGCCCGCTGGTTGACCCGCACCGGGTGTCGCTGACGGTGTCCGTGGTGCGGTACGAGAGCCTGCGCGGCCGGGCGCGCGGCGGGGTCTGCTCGCCGTACCTCGCGGACGCCGAACCGGACACCGAAGTACCGGTGTTCGTGCAGCGCTCACCGCACTTCCGGCCCCCCGCCGACGCCTCGACTCCGATGATCATGGTCGGCCCGGGCACCGGGGTGGCGCCCTTCGTCGGCTTCCTTCAGGAGCGGCGGGCGCTCGGCCACCGGGCCCCGTCCTGGCTGTTCTTCGGGGAGCAGCACCGGGCGACGGACTTCTACTACGAGGAAGAGCTGACGGCGCTGCTCGACGAGGGCAGCCTCACGCGGCTGGACACCGCCTTCTCCCGGGACCAGCGCAACAAGGTGTACGTGCAGGACCGGATGCGCGAGCACGGGCCGGAGCTGTGGCACTGGCTGCGCGACGGGGCCCGCTTCTACGTCTGCGGTGACGCCTCCCGGATGGCGAAGGACGTGGACCGGGCGCTGCGGGACATCGCGGTGGCGCACGGCGGGCTGGGCGAGGCCGAGGCCGCCGCGTACGTGAAACAGCTCGCGGCGGACAAGCGGTACGTGCGGGACGTGTACTGAGCCGTGCACTGAACTGAGTGGGTACCGGCCAACAGGCCCCTTACCCGGAGCACACCGGAATCTTCACCTCCCTCCGGGTGCCGCTCACCGGCGGCGATTAGCGTCCGGCGGCGTGTATTCGGCAGAAACGACGCTGGTGGTGCCCGGCCCGCGCACCCAGTCTGCGGTCTCCGCGCCGCCGGCTCCCCCGGCCCAGTGGCACCGCGTCCTGACCCTGCTCGCCGACATCGGGCTGCTGATCGGTACGCGTGCGGTGTGGACGTCGGCGGCCGGTCACCGTCCCGCCGTGGCCGCCGTGATCTCGCTGTGCTACGCGTCGATCCTGACGTGCGGGGTGCTGGCCCTGGTCGTCCGACGGGTCCGGTCGCTGGCCCGGGTGGACAGTTGCGTGCTGGTGACGGGCGTGACGCTCACCCTGTGCGCGTGGATCATGCTCCACAACGGCTCCGACGAGGCCCTGCTCACCACCCAGGCGGCGCGGGAGCTGGCCGCGGGGCGCCCGGTGTACGGGCAGCCGTGGCCCTGGCTCTTCGGCCACGGCGTGGCCCTCACCCCGACGGTGACCGGCGGCTACGACTTCACCTACGGCTATCCGCCGCTCGCCCCGCTGCTGACGGTGCCGCTGCTGTGGCTGGGCCACGCCGGCACTCCGGCGACGGCGGTGAGCACCGGCGCGCTGATCACCGGGACGGTCGTGCTGTGGCGGATGCTGCCGGCGCCGTGGCGGTCGGCGGCGACCCTGGTGTGCCTGGGCTTCGGGATGCTGCCGTCGTACGGGCGGCTCGGCTACCCGGCGGTCGTGGCGCTGGCGCTGCTGGTGCCGGTGGTGGTGCGCTGGCCCGGTACCGGTGCGGGCGGGCGGCTCGGGGCCGTGGGGCTGGGGCGGGCGGTGTGTCTGGGTGTGGCGTGCGCGGCGCAGCAACTCCCCTGGTTCCTGGCGCCGTTCCTGCTGGCCGGGATCTACGCGGTGCGGCGCGGAGAACTGGGAGGCCGGGCGGCGGCGCTGGTGGTGCTGCGGTTCGCCGGGGTCGCGGCCGGCGGGTGGCTGCTGGTCAACGCCTATTTCGTCGTGAGCGAGCCGGGGCGCTGGCTCACGGGGATCGCCCTGCCGCTCACCCAGGGGGCGGTGCTGCACGGCCAGGGCGTGGTCGGCATCTCGCTGTACCTCACGGACGGCAGCGACCGGATCGGCTGGTACTCCCACGCGAGCCTGCTGCTCCTCGCCGGGCTGCTCTCGCTGTTCGTGCTCTTCGTACGGCGGCTGGGGCCGGCCGCGACGGTGCTGCCGTGGTGCGTCTTCTACCTGGCGACCCGGTCGCAGGACGGCTACTACCTGCTGATGACGCCACTGTGGCTGGCGGCGGCGGTGACCGCTCCGGCGTCGGTGTTCGTCCGGGCGTGGCAGCCTCGACCGGGCATCCTGTCCGGGGCGCACGGCCGCCCGGCGCGGGTCGCCGCGACGATCCTGCTGCTGGCACCGGCCCTTGGCTGCGCGACCGTGGCGGCGACGGGGACACCGCCCCTGCGGATGCGGGTCACGGCGGTCCGGCACCCCACCGCGGCGACCGTCTCCCGCCTCGCGCTGCAGGTCACCAACACCGGCGACACGGAGCTCACCCCGCACTTCATGCTGACCACCGGCCAGGGCATGGCCGCGTACTGGCGGGTCGTCCGGGGCCCCCGTGCCCTGCCCGCTCACGCCACCGCCCCCTACGAACTCCGGCCGCCCGCGGGCCGCTTCCCCCTGCCCCGCCCGGGGGTCCGGATCCTCCTGCGCGCGTTCACGGCGTCGCCGCAGACGCTGTCGAGTGCGGATGTGCAGAAGGTCGTGGGCCCGGGCTGACCGGGGTGCGAGGCGGGCCGGGGGCCAGGCGGCGGCCGGGTGAAGTTCATCTACACGGCCGTAGAATCCGGGAACACCCGGGCGGCGACGAGCGTTGTACCGGATGACACACCACACGTCTAAGGAGCACGTTCTTGTCCGCCAGATCGACGGACCCTCCGGGGCACAGTCCCCGACCATCCCGCCTCGGCACCAGTGATCGCGGCACACGGCGGGGTGGTGTCGGATGAGTGCCGCAGACGCCCTGCTGGGCCTGCTCGCCGTGTTCGTGCTGACCGCCGGCACCGGCTACTTCGTCGCCCAGGAGTTCGCCTACGTCTCCGCCGACCGGCTCACCCTCGCGCGTGAGGCCGAGGCCGGGGACCGAAGGGCCGCCCGTGCCCTCACGGTGCTGGAGCGGCTGTCGTTCATGCTGTCCGGCGCGCAGCTCGGCATCACCGTCACCGGCCTGGTGGTCGGCTTCATCGCCGAGCCGTCGGTGTCCGCACTGCTCAGACCCGCCCTGTCGGGTCTCGGCCTGCCCGACGCGGCCGTCGGCACCATCGCCGTCGTGCTCGCCTTCGTGCTGGCCACGGTCGTGCAGATGGTCCTGGGCGAACTCGCCCCGAAGAATCTCGCGATCGCCGTACCCGAGCGGCTGGCGAAGGCGCTGGCCCCGTCCACCCTGGCGTATCTGAGGGTCGTGGGCCCCGTCGTGCGGATCTTCGACGGTGCGGCCGACCGACTGCTGCGCAAGGTGGGGATCGAACCCGTCGAGGAGCTGCACCACGGCGCCACGCTGGAGGAGCTAGGCCATCTGATCGGCGAGTCCCACGAGCGGGGAGAGCTGCCGGAGGACACAGCCGCGCTGCTGGACCACGCGCTGGAGTTCTCCGAGCGCACCCTGCACGAGGTGATGGTGCCGCGCGCCGACGCCGTGTTCGTCCGCAAGGACGCCGGCGCCGAGGAGGCGATCGGCCTGATCGCCCGGCACGGCCACTCCAACTATCCGGTGCTCGGCGACCACCCGGACGACATCGTGGGCGTGCTGGGCGTGCGCGAGCTGATGGCGCTGCCCGCCGCCCGGCTGGCCGGGGCGCGTGCCGGCGAGGTGGCCCGGCGACCGCTGCTGCTGCCGGACACGCTGGCGCTGCCCGACGCGGTGACGCGGATGCGGGAGCACGACGACGAGTTCGCGGTCGTCCTGGACGAGCACGGGGGCGTGGCGGGCGTCGTCACCTACGAGGACATCGCCGAGGAGCTCGTCGGTGACATCGCCGACGAGTCCGACAAGGTCACCCTTCTCGCCCTCGCTGACGGCGACGGCTGGCTGGTGGACGCCGGCCGCCGGGTGGACGAGGTGGCCGAGGCGACCGGTGTCCGGCTGCCGGAGGACGACGACTACGACACCGTGGCCGGCCTGGTCGTGGACCGGCTCGGCCGCTTCCCGACGGTCGGTGACCGGGTCACGGTCGAGCTGCCCGAGGGCGGCCGGGCCGTGATCGACGTCCGCACGCTGGACCGGCACGTGGCCGACCGCGTCCGGATCGGTCTGCTCGTGGAGGCCGCGGAAGCCGAGGAGATGGCGTGAGTTTCCCGATGGCGGTCTTCGTGACCGTGCTGCTGCTGATCGGCAGTGGCTTCTTCGTCGCGGCCGAGTTCGCCCTCGTCGCCGCCAAACGGCACCGCATGGAGAAGGCTGCCGCGGAGGGGCGGCGCGGCGCCGCGGCGGCGCTGGCCGGGATGCGCGAGCTGTCGCTGATGCTGGCCGGCGCCCAGCTGGGCATCACCGTGTGCACCCTGGGCCTGGGCTCGGTGTCCAAGCCGGCGATCTCGCACGAACTCGACCCGCTGCTGCACACCCTGGGCCTGCCCAGTGCCGTGAGCTACGGCGTGGCCTTCGCCCTGGCGATGGTCGTGGTGGTGTTCCTGCACATGGTGGTCGGTGAGATGGCGCCCAAGTCGTGGGCCATCGCCCACCCCGAGCGTTCGGCGATGCTGCTGTCGCCGCCCTTCCGGGCGGTGGTGCGGGCCGTACGTCCGCTGATCCGGCTGCTCAACCGGGTGAGCAACGCCCTGGTACGGCTGTGCCGGGTGGCCCCGCGCGACGAGCTGGCCTCGGTGCACAACCGGGAGCAGCTGACGCACCTGGTGGAGGAGTCGGAACGGCTGGGTCTGATCAGTGCGACCGACTCGGAGCTGCTGACCCGTTCGCTGACCGAGCCGGAGACTCCGGTCGCCGCGCTGCGGATCCCGGCAGCCGAGATCACCTGGGTCGAGGGCGAGGCGGACCTCGACGCGCTGCTGCGCTTCGCCGCCGAGCACGACCGCACCCGGCTGCTGGTCCGGGAGAACGGCACGGTCCTCGGCTCGGTGCACGCCCGGGACGCCCTGGTGGCCCGAGCCCGGGGCCGGGCCACGACCGCGCGGGACCTCGCCCGTCCGGTGCCCGAGCTGGCGGAGACCGCCACGGTGGCCGAGGCCATCGAGGTGCTGCGCCGCCGCCGGTCGTCCCTTGCCGTGGTCCGCGACGACTCCGGCAGCCTCTCCGGCCTGGTCACCCTGGACGACCTGCTGGCCCGGCTGCTGCAGCCGGCGGGGGTGGCTTGAGAGGGCGGGGCCTGCTGCTGAGGGGCGGGGCCCGCGGTTCGAGGGGGCGGGTCTCGCGGTAGGGCGGGGCCCGTGGCCCGAGGCGGAGCCCGCGCCTCCAGGAGGCGGGCTCGTCGCCCGAATGAGGCGGAGCCTGCGGCCCGGCGGGCCAGGAGCCGTGGCCTGCCGGGGGTCCGAGCCCGTCGCCTCACGCGTACCGGGTCCGAACATCCAGCACATCTGCACACCGTGCGCCGGGCTGTCGCGCGGCGCTCGGGTCTCCGCCGCGCCCCATTCGCGACCTGGGCTTTTGGCGGTGAAGTGCCCGCTTCGGGAATCGGGCCGCAAGAGTCTCGCGCGCGGCCGGGCGACGGGGTGTGTGAAGGAGTGGGCGCATCCCGTGACCCGGAGGTCACAGCGGTGAAGACGGTGGCCGCGAGGAGGCGTGCAGCGCCGACGGGCGGTTGGATCTCCGCTCCGGGGAGTGCTTTGATCCTGCGCACGGCGGGAGCGGCCGGGGCGGAATCCCGGTCTCCGGATTCCGCGAGCACCCGTGCTCACCGCCACTGCGAGACATTCACGCGAAGGGAAACACCCCCATGAACCTCACCTCTCGGGTCGACACCGCCGAGCTCACCGACGCCGACCTGGACGCCGTCGCCGGCGGCAACGCGGGCGGCGTCGATGTCTCCGCGGGCCTCGTGGGCGGCCTCTCCGCCGGCCTGGTCGGCCCCCTGGCCGGCGAGGCCTGCGCCGCCGTGCAGGCAGCCGTCTCGCCGCAGGGTGCGGCCGCGGGCGCCAACGCGGGCATCCACACGACGTCGCTCTGACGCCATCCGCGCGAAGGGCCCCGGGAAGCGATTCCCGGGGCCCTTTCGCATGGGCACCACACGCGGCACACGGCGGTCCACCGCCGCGCGACGAAGCAGAGCAGCAAACGTGAGGAATTTGCGAAGCACGTGACGGAAATCTGGACACCCCGGGGGTGAGTAACACGGTGGGACGGCGTGACGCAGAC
The DNA here is from genome assembly GCF_040302345.1 of Streptomyces sp. NPDC126510. Classification (NCBI taxonomy): domain Bacteria; kingdom Bacillati; phylum Actinomycetota; class Actinomycetes; order Kitasatosporales; family Streptomycetaceae; genus Streptomyces; species Streptomyces sp. NPDC126510. The sequence goes on from NZ_JBEORR010000001.1 coordinate 411,974, forward strand.
TTACTCGGACCCCCTCAGATCCCGTCTGCAAAGCGATAGGAACAGCGCTGTGAAACCTGACTCGATGTCGACCGGAGAACTGCCGATCTACGAGAGCCTCATACGCGAACGCGGTGACGTCGTGGAAGAGGCCCGTGTGGTCGCCGAAGAGACCCAGCACCAGATGAGCCAGGCGCTGAACGGGGTCGCGGTGGCCCCGCAGGAGACCGGCGCGGCGTGACCCCCCGGGGGCATCGCGCCTCCCGGGGATCCGCGCGGGCGCTCGCCCGCCGGGCCGTCACCCGTCGAGCGGGTCGTGGCCCCAGTTCATCAGCGAGTACCGCCACCGTGAGTCCCGCACGTCCCCGGAGGGCCGCTGGGCCAGGTGACGGCGGACATAGCCGACCACCTTGCGCATGTGCCGGTAGTCGTCGTCCGTGAGGTCGCCCTTCCCGGCCCGCAGGATCGCCACGATCCGACGGCCGGAGGCGTGTCCGGTGGACTCGCCCCCGTCCCGGTGCTGTCCGGCGTTCTGCGAGTCGTCCGACTCCAGCCACTTCTCGAGACCGGCCGGTGTCATGTTCACCAGCTCACGGAAGTCGTTCCAGGTCTCCTCGCGTTCCCCGCCGTCCACGCCGCCTCACTTCTTCTTCTTGAGCGCGGACGGCTTGTGCACCGCGGTCCTGCCGGACTTGTCGCTGCGCACCTCGTACTGCGGGTCGTCCGGCGAGGCGTCGACCGTGCGGCCGGACGCCTCCGTCCGTTCGGTGATCTCCCGCTCCACCTCCCCCTCGGTGCGGTTGCCGTGACTGCTCCAGGTGACCTTGTCGCCCTTCTTCGGTTTCCCGCCCTCGCTGCGGCCCTTAGCCATGCCGGTACTCCCTCGCCGAGACGTGTGATGTCCTTCCAGCGTGCGGGCTGGGCGGTCAGGGCGCAGCTCGGCGGACTCCGGCCCGGCCGGTGGCCGTGTCGCCGAAGGCCCAGGCCATCCGGGGCTCCGTCACACAGCGGAAGACCCGCCGTACGGGCGGTGTGCACAGCGCGGTGACGACCATGGCCGCGACCAGGGTGGCGGCGATCACGCCGACCGGCCCCCGGACCCAGGCCGGCTCGTACCAGGCCCAGTGCTTCGCGGCCTGCGCGACGAAACCGTGCAGCAGGTAGCCGGACAGGGTGCCGGCGCCCAGCACCGTGAACCAGGTCCGCCGCCCGGGCACCCAGGCGAGGAAGCAGCCGACCAGGACGAGGGAGCAGCCGAAGACGGCCAGGGTCATCAGGGGCCCGTACCAGACGGGGACGCCGAGTTCCGGGGCGCTGTCCGCGTGGAAGAACCAGGCGTAGTCCATCCGCGGGGCCGCCCAGTACGCCAGGCCCAGGGCGCAGACGGCCACCGGCACGGCGAGGATCCGCGCCACGCGCCGCCGCACCAGCCGGAAGTGCTCCGGCCGCAGCAGCAGACCGAACACGAAGTACGGCAGGAACTGCAGGGTGCGCTGCAGATCGAGGTCGTGTCCGATGGACGGCGCGGTCGTCGCCGCCATCGCGACGACCAGGGCGAGCGGAAGTGGCCACCGCACCAGCCGCCAGAGCGGTGTGGTCAGCCGCCAGACGAACAGTGCCGCGAGGAACCAGGTGAGGTACAGGGGGTCCAGCAGGCTGACCGGGCGGTCGGGGTCCTGGCTGGACCAGCGGGTGAACAGGGTGTACGCCGTCTCGAACACCACGTACGGGACGACGACGCCGGTGACCAGACGCCTGAGCCGGGCCGGGCTGCCGTCGAAGGTGCGCGAGAAGTAGCCGGAGATGATGATGAACGCCGGCATGTGGAAGGCGTAGACGAGGGTGTAGAGGGCGGTGACGGTCCTGCTGCCCTGGCGCAGGGGCTCCCAGGCGTGTCCCACGGCCACGAGCACGATCGCGAGGTACTTGGCGTTGTCGAAGAACGCGTCCCGCTGCCGGGGCGGGCGGCTCGCGGCGTCCTGCGCTTCCGTGCGCGCACTCGGTGTGGTTTCCGCGCCCGGGCGGACCGCGGTCATCGTGTCACTCACGGGCCCTCCCGAAGCGACTCGAGGCGTGGGCGCCTCTTCCGGCAGGGAGTGGAGGAAGGGAGTGTGCGCAGAACATCGCCCGCAACCTGATCATATGGCCGTGCGTTCGTTCAACTCGTAACGGACATGGCTCGCTTCGGTTCATGCCCGCGTATACGTACCGGGACCGGTGATCGTCTCCCGCAGGGCCGTGGTGAGGGGGTGCCGCGGTGCGGTCAGGACCTGCCGGGCCGGGCCCTGTTCGACGAGTTCACCGGCGTCCAGTACGGCGATGCGGTGGGCCAGGGCCGCCGTGTCCAGGTCGTGGGTGATGAGGACGAGGGCGAGGTCGCCGCGGTCGCGGACCAGGCTGGAGAGCAGGTCGAGGAGGCCGCGGCGGCTCACGGTGTCCAGGCCGGAGGTGATCTCGTCGCACACCAGGACCCGGGGCCGGGCGAGGAGGGCGCGGGCGAGGGCGGCGCGCTGGAGTTCGCCGCCGGAGAGTTCGCCGGGACGGCGGCGGGTGAGCTCCTCCGGGAGGCCGAGGCGGGCGAGGGTGGCGCCGGCCTCGTCCGTGGCCGCCTCCTCGGTGGTGCCGCGCAGCCGGACGGCGGTGCGGGCGACCTGGGCGAGGACGGTCCGGTGCTCGTCGAAGGATGCCAGGACATCCTGGAACACGTACTGCACGGCTGCGAGTTGGTCCCGGCCGCGGCGGCGCAGGCTGCGCGGCAGGGTGGTGCCGTCGAGCAGGATCTCGCCGTGGTGGTCCCGGTGCAGTCCGGCCAGGCAGCGGGCAAGGGTGGTCTTGCCGCTGCCGGAGCGGCCGACGACGGCGAGGCAGGTGCCGGAGTACAGGGCGAGGTGCGGGACGCGCAGGACAGTGGTCGTGCGGTCGTGCACGGCGGTCAGATCCCGTACCTCCAGGACCGGTTGGCCGAGGTCGGCCGGTGCTTCGACTCGCGGTGCCGGGCGCTGTGCCTCCAGCAGCCGCCGGGTCCAGTCGTGCCGGGGGATCTCCCACAGCCGCTTCACGGGCCCCGACTCCACGACCCGGCCGGCGCGCAGGACGAGGACGTCGTCGGCGAGGGCGCGGACGACGTCGAGGTCGTGACTGAGCAGGACGACCGCGATGCCGCGGGCCGCGACCGCCGCCAGCCGGTCGACGACGGCCTTCTTGGTGAGGACGTCCTGCCCGGTGGTGGGTTCGTCGGCGACGATGACCCGGGCGCCGAGGAGGAGAGCCTGGGCGAGGACGACGCGTTGCTGCTGGCCGCCGGAGAGCTGGTGCGGATAGCGCCGCAACAGTCGCTCACCTTCGGGTAGTTGGGCCTCCGACAGGGCTGTCAGGACCAGTCGGCGGGCCGTACCACGGCGTTCACGGCGGGGCAGATGGCGCACCTGCGGTCGGGCGATGTCGTCGAGCAGGGCGCTGACGCGACGGGCCGGGTTGAGCACCGCGGCCGGGTGCTGGGGCACGTAGCCCACCGGGCCGTCTCCCGGCCGGCGCACCTCCCCCGTGACGTGGGCACCGGCCGGGTACTCCCCCAGCAGCGCCCGCCCGATGGTGGTCTTGCCGCTGCCGGAGGCACCGACGAGGGCGGTCACCCGGCCGGGCAGCACCCGCAGGCGCACTCCGTCGACGATCGCGCGGCCGTCGGCCTCCACCCGTAGGTCGCTGATCTCGGCGACGGGTTCCATCGGGTCCGTGGCGTGGTTCACGGCCGCCGTCCCTTCCTTCTCGGGTTCTTCTCCAGGGCGGCGTCGAAGAGCAGGTTGGTGCCCGTCGTCAGGGCCACGATCAGCAGCGCGGGGACGACGACCGCCCAGGGCTGCACGAAGAGCCCGGTGCGGTTGCGGTCGACCATCACCGCCCAGTCGGCGGCGTCCGGGGCGACTCCCACACCGAGGAACGCGGCGGTCGATACCAGGTACAGCACACCCGTCAGCCGGATGCCGGCGTCGGCGGCCAACGTGCGCAGGGCCGAGCGGCCGACGTAGCCGACGGCGACGCGCCACCACGTCTCGCCCTGCATGCGCAGCGCCTCCACCGCGGGCCGGGCGGCGGCCTCGGCCGCGGCGGCGCGGACGATCCGGGCGGCGTCGGGCACGTTCACCAGCGCGACGAGCAGCGCGAGGCCCGTGGCGCCGGGCGAGAACACGGACGCCACCAGCAGGATCAGCAGCAGCGACGGCACGGCGAGCAGCACGTCCAGGGGGCGCATCAGCAAGTCCTCGAGCCGCCGCGCGTGGGTGAGCGCGCCGGCGAGTCCGACCGGCAGCGCGACGAGGTAGGCGAGGGCGGTAGCGGCGAGCGCGGTCAGCACGACCGTGCGGCCGCCGTGCAGCACCTGCCGCCAGACGTCGCGCCCGACGAAGTCGGTTCCGAGCCAGTGGCCGTCGCCGAGGGTGAAGGAGGCGGCGCGGGGGCCTGGCGCACCGGCGAACAGAGGCCCCAGGAGGGCGAGGAGCACCGGGGCGGCGACGATCACGAGGCCGAGGAGGAACCGGCGCGACGCCCTCACGCCACCTCGCCCGCCCGGGGCGTCAGCCATCACGCCGCCACCCCCGCCCGGCGCATCAGCCATCACGCCGCCACCCCCGCCCGGGGCGTCAGCCGGTACGCCACCGCGTCCGCGCCCAGGTTCAGTACGACGGTCAGCACGCCGAACACCACCGCCAGCCCCTGCACCACGGGCACGTCCCGCTCGGCGACGGCGTTGAGGAGGACCGTTCCCAGGCCGGGGATCACGAACAGCGCCTCCACGACGATGACGCCGCACAGCAACCAGTCGACGGTGCGGGCGAGTTGCTGCGCGGCCGGGGCAAGGGCATTGGGCAGCGCGTGGGCGTAGCGGACGCGGGCGCCGGGTACGCCGTAGCGGCGGGCGTGAGCGGCGTAAGGCGAGGCGAGGGCGTCGACCATGCCGGCGCGGACCAGGCGGGACAGGGAGCAGACCGGGCGGGACAGCAGGACCAGCACGGGAAGCACGAGCACGGCGGGATGGCCGAGCAGGTCCGTGCCGAAACCGACCGCTGTCGGCGGCAGCCAGGTCAGTTTCAGCGCGAAGACCGTCACGAGCAGCACTCCGAGCGCGAACTCGGGGACTGCGTACACGGCGAGTGTCGCCGAGCTGATCAGCCGGTCGACGAGCCGCCCCTCGTGGCGGGCGGCGAGCACGCCGAGCCCGAAACCGAGGGGGACGAGCAGGGCGAGGGTGAGGGCGGCCAGCAGCAGGCTCGGGCCGAAACCGTCGGCGATGTACCCGGTGACCGGGCGGCCGGAGGTCAGGGAGGTGCCGAAGTCGCCGTGCAGCAGCCCCGTCGCCCAGTCCGCCAGCCGTTCGTGGGCGGGCCGGTCCAGGTCCATGGCCGCGCGGATCGCGGCGATGCGGGCGGGGTCGGGCTGGTCGCCCGCGAGGGCCACCGCGGCATCGCCCGGCAGCGCCTCGGTGAGCGTGAAGACCAGCAGCACGACGGCCACGGTCTGCACGGCACCGAGCACCAGCCGCCGGGCGACGAAGGAGCGCGGACCGCTCCGCTTCACGCCAGCCACACCTTGTCGAAGCGGGCCCAGTCGAGGGTGTTGGCGGGGGCCTTGTTCTCCACTCCCCTTACCTTGGGTGCCGTTCCGATGATCCAGTCGGCGAAGCCCCAGATCAGGAAGCCGCCCTCGGTGTACAGGCGGCGCTGCATCCGCGTGTAGACAGCGGCCCGTTCCCTCTTGTCCCGGGTGGACTGGGCCTGCTGGTAGAGGGCGTCGAAGTCCTTGTGGTGCCACTTGGTGGCGTTGGTCGTGGAGTCGGTGAGCAGGCGCTGGGAGATGTGGGCCTCGATGGGCATGGCGCCGGAGCGGTAGCAGCACAGGGTGCCGCCGTCGAGGATGTCGCTCCAGTAGGAGTCCTTGCTGCCCATCTTCACGTCGATGGTGACACCGGCCTCGGCGGCCTGGTCGCGGAAGATGCTCGCGGCCTCGGTGAACCCGGCGGCGACGGCCGAGGTGTCCAGGGTGACCTTCAGCTTCTCGGCGCCGGCCTGCTTGAGCAGGGCCCGGGCGCGGCCGAGGTCCCGCTCGCGCTGCGGCAGTGCGGAGGCGTAGTACTCGTAGCCCTTGCCGAACAGGTCGTTGCCGACCTCGCCGGCACCGGACAGGGCGCCGTCGACGAGTTCCTGCCGGTCGGCGATGAGGAAGAAGGCCTCGCGCACCCGCTTGTCGTCGAAGGGCGGCCGGTCGGTCTTCATGCAGAACGCCTGCATGGCGCTGTTGCGCAGCCGCACGATCTCGATCTGTCCCCGGCCCTCGTGGGCACGGGCGGTGGTGGGGTTGAGTTCGTGCGCGTACTCGACCTGTCCCGCGAGGAGGGCGTTGACGCGCGCGGACTCCTCGTTGGCGATGACGAACTCGATCTCGTCGAGGTGCGGGGCGCCGTCCCAGTAGTCCTCGTAGCGGCGGAAGACGGCGGAGCGGCCGGGTGTGAAGGAGACGAACCGGAAGGGGCCGGAGCCGATGGGCTTGTCGTCGAAGCCGGTGGCGTGCTCGGGGACGATGTACGCGCCGAACGCGGCCAAGATGTTGGGGAATTCGGCAGTGGGGCGCTTGAGGACGAACTCGACGGTTTGCTCGTCAGTGGCGCGGCTGGCGTCGAGGTCGATGGGCTCCAGGGACGCCTTGGCGCGGAAGGCCTTGCCGGGGTCGGCGATACGGCGGTAGCTGTACAGGACGTCCTTGGCGGTGACCGGCTTCCCGTCGTGGAAGGTGGCCTGACGCAGCGTCACCTGCCAGCGGCCCAGGCTCTTGTCGGACTCCCACTTCTCGGCGAGGCGAGGGCGGGCGGAGAGGTCGGCGCCGTAGTCGGCGAGCTTGTCGTAGAGGGCCTTGGCGCGGGCGACGTCGGCGAACAGGTTGGCCAGGTGCGGGTCGAGGGTTTCGCTCGCGCCCCCGCCGGCGAAGGCCGCGCGCAGGCGTCCGCCCCGCCCGGGCGGTCCGTCGGCGCCGAGGGCCGCCTTGTCGTCGCCGCCACCGCAGCCGGCGAGGGCGAGGGCGGCGGCGCCGGTGGTGGCGGCGAGGAAGCCGCGGCGGTGCAGGCCGGAAAGGTGTCTGTCGTGCATGACGGATCCTTCGTGTCAGGGGGTGTGCAGCCGCGCGACGAGGTGCAGCCGGTCGCCGTCGGTGGCCGTGCCGGGTGATGTGGCCTCCGGCCAGGGGGGCTCGGTGCGCGGGCCGGGGCCGTCGTGGAGTTCGAGGACCTCGAATCCGTGCGTGGCGAGGAAGTGCCGCAGTTCGTGCGGGAACAGCAGGCGCCAGGCGGAGTGCTGCGTGACGGGCGGGGAGGCGTCGCCGGTGGTCCATACGCGGGTGCGGCGCAGGAGTTGGGCGGCGCGGTCCAGGGTGAGGCTCGTCGTGGACCGGTAGGTGATGCCCTGCCAGGTGAACGCGTCGACGACGGGCCGCTCCAGCACGCCGGTCCGGCCCAGGAAGTACGCGCCGTTGCGCATCTCCGCGACGAGCAGGCCGCCTGGGGCGAGGGCGTGGCGGGAGGAGGCCAGGAAGCCGTCGAGCTGGTCGTTGGTGTGGCAGTACAGCAGGGAGCTGTCCAGGCAGACGACGGCGTCGAACGCCGACCGGCCGAGGTCGAAGCCATGCAGGTCGGCCCGGACGTACCGGGGTCCGGGATGGTGGGCGCGGGCGTGGGCGAGCATCGCGTCGGAGAGGTCGGCGCCGGTGACGGTCCGGCCGGCCCGGTGCAGGCCGGCGGCGTCGCGGCCGGTGCCGCAGCCCATGTCCAGTACGCGCGGCCCGGCGCCGTGGCGGCGCAGGCGGTCCTCCGTCCAGCGGGCGGCCCGTCCTTCGGAGTCGGGGAAGCGGGCCTCGTACAGCGCGGGGCGGTCGGTGAGCAGGTTGCCGCTCGTCATGCCGTGCTCCTCTGCGCGACGGGGGCGGCCTGTGGGGCGCTGCGCCCGGGCAGCGCACCGAGCCGGTGCAGCCAGACCACGCCGAGCGCGGAGACGAGGCCGCAGAGCGCGCAGCACACCCAGGGCAGCCATACGGCGCTCCGCGCTCCGGCGTCCATGGCCCAGCCGACGGCGGCGTTGCCGAGGGCCGCGGCGACGCCGGAGACGACGTAGAAGATCCCGAAGTACGTGCCGGTCAGCTCGGGACGGCCGAAGCCGGGGATCAGCTCCATGACGAACGGCTGGGCGACCATGAGGCCGAGGTAGAGCAGCAGGGCGCCGGCCAGGAGGGGCAGAAGGCCGGGCGTGAAGGCCGGCAGCAGGAAGGACAGCCCCATCACCGCGAGTCCGCCGGAGATCCAACGTGCCCTGCTGCCATGGGACTTGAGCATCCGGGTGATTCTCAGCTGGAGCGCCAGGTTGGCCACGGTACCGACGAGGAAGACGAGGCCGGCCGCCCCGTCCCAGCCGGTGGCCTTCCTCGCCCCGTCCGGCAGCAGCAGATACAGCTGGTTCTCCAGCGTGAACAGGCCGACCACGGCGAACGCGAAGGCCAGGAACGCCCGGTTGCCGAGTACCTCCCGCCAGTCCCCGAGGACGCCGCCCTCACTCGGCTCGGCCTTGCGCACAGGCAGGACGAGGGCCTGGACCACGGTCAGCACCGCGAAGATCACGGCGGCGGTCAGCGCGGACGTACGGAAACCGACGAGGAGCAGCACGCTGCCCAGCAGTGGCCCGACGAGCGCGCCGGACGTGGCGAACACGTTGAACAGCGCGAACGCCTCCGCCCTGCGCTCCCCCGCCTCCTGCGCGAGATACGCCCGCACGGCCGGGTTGAACAGCGCCCCGGCGACGCCGCTGAGCACCGAGGCGGCGAGCAGCACCGCGAGCCCGTCGCCGAGCGCGAACAGCGCGAACCCGAGGGTGCGCAGGGCGCATCCGGCGATGATGACGCCGCGCGCACCCAGCCGGTCGGAGGCGGAGCCGCCGATGATGAACAGGCCCTGCTGGCTGAGGTTGCGCACGCCGAGGACGACGCCGACCACCGCCGCCGACAGGCCGAGGTTCTCGGTGAGGTGGGTGGCGAGGTAGGGGACGAGCAGGTAGAAGCCGGTGTTGACGCCGAACTGGTTGACCAGCAGGAGCCGCACGGCGAGCGGGAAGCGCCGTATCTCATGCCACGTCTTCACGCACCGCCACCTCCTTGACGCCCAGCCCCGGAGAGCCACTCGCCCGTACGACGCCGTCGCCTCCGCCGATCCCGGTCCACGGGTCGTGGGCGAGCAGCAGGTGTCCGTCGAGGTCGGCCCAGTGGGCGCGATCGGCCAGGTGGACGGCGGGAGCCAGGCCGAGCGTGCTGGCGGTGAGGCAGCCCAGCATCATCGCGGTGCCGCTGCCCTCGATCGCCTCGGCGATGCGCAGGGCCTGGTGCACGCCGCCGCACTTGGCGAGTTTGACGTTGACTCCCTGGACGCGTCCGGCGAGGCGGCGGACATCCTCCAGGTCCACGGCGTCCTCGTCGGCGATGACGGGCAGCGGTGCCCGTTCCGCGAGGGCGCCCAGGGCGTCGGGGTCGCCGGGGGCGACGGGCTGCTCGACGGCTTCCACCCCGAGGTCGGCGAAGCGCGGCAGCAGGGCGGCAGCCTGCGCCACGGACCAGGCGCCGTTGGGGTCCAGGAGCAGTCGGGACCGGGGGGCGGCACGGCGGACGGCGCGGACCCGTTCGATGTCGTCCTGAGGGTCGGGGGCGCCCGCTTTGATCTTGACGACCTCGAAGCCGCTCGCGGCCAGACGCCGTGCCTGTGCCGCCGCCCGGGCGGGAGTCGTGATGCCGATGGTGCGGGCGGTGGCCGCGACGGGCGGTGCGGCGGCCCCGAGTTGGCGGTGCACGGGGAGACCCGCGCGCTTGCCGGCCAGGTCGAGCAGTGCCGACTCGACGGCGGCGGTCACGGCGGCCGGCACCTCTCGGCCGGGCCAGTCCCCCGCCCGCAGGGCTTCCAGGGCGCTCTCGGGATCGGCGAAGCGGCCGACGTCCACCGTGGTGAGGAGCCGTACCAGCCGATCGGTGCCGAGTCCGTAGTAGACGCTGGTGACGGCCTCGCCGTGCCCGCACAGTCCGCCGTGCTCGACGGTCAGCCACACGGCGTCGCGTGCGGCCATGACGGAACGGGAGATGCGCAGCGGCTCGGCGAGTTCGAGGCGCACGGTGCGCAGAGTGGACTTCACGGGCGCTCTTTCCGGGGGGCGGGGGCGGCGAGCGGGTCGGTGACCCGGGTGCAGCGGACCCAGCCGACGGCCTCCGCCGCGTACGGGTGCGGGATCTCGACGGGCCGGGTGGCCGCGGTCGACGGGTCGAGTCCGTGGGCGGTGGTGAAGTCGTCGTCGTAGACCGTGCCGAGGTAGCGGTGCGGGCCGTCGGGGAAGACGGTGGCGACGACCGCCCCTGGGTGGACGCGGGCCGCCCAGGCGGCGACCCGCGCCGCGGCTCCGGTGCTCCAGCCGCCACTGACGAAGGCGCCCCGTGCCAGCCGCCGGCAGCTGTCGACGGCCTCGGCCGGGCCGACCCAGTGGACCTCGTCGAAGGCGTCGTAGGCGACGTTGCGCGGGTGGATGCTGCTGCCCAGGCCGCGCATCAGCCGGGGCCGGGCGGGTTGGCCGAAGATGGTGGAGCCGGTGGCGTCGACACCGATGAGCCGCAGGGCGGGCCAGTGCCGGCGCAGCGGGCCGATGACGCCGGCGCTGTGCCCGCCGGTGCCGACGCTGCACACCAGGATGTCGAGGTGGTCCAGCTGCACGGCGAGTTCCGCGGCCAGGGAGGCGTAGCCGGCGGTGTTGTCGGGGTTGTTGTACTGGTCGGGCCAGTAGGCGCCGGGCAGTTCGGCGAGCAGGTCCCGCAGCAGGGCGAGGCGGGCGGCCTGCCAGCCGCCCCGCTCCGCCGGACGGCCGGCGATCTCCAGCCGTACCCCGTGCGAGAGCAGCAACTGCCTCATGGAGGGTTCCAGTTCGCGGTCCCCGACCAGCACGACCGGATGGCCGAGCGCCTGTCCGGCGAAGGCGAGGCCGATGCCCAGCGTGCCGGAGGTCGACTCCACGACCGGTGCGCCGGGGAGCAGTTCGCCGCGGTCGCGGGCGCCCAGCAGCATCGACACGGCGGCCCGGGCCTTCATCCCGCCCACCGCGAGCCCTTCGAGCTTGGCCCAGAATCCGGGGTGCGGGCCCGGCAGGTCGGCGGCGATCCGGGCCAGCGGAGTTCTGCCGACGAGGGACAGCAGTTCTCGGCGGGCGTCGGGCAGGACGGCGGTCGTGGTCATCGCCGGCCTCCCGGACAGGAGCCGTCGTAGCGGTGGAGGACACCGGGGCCGCCGTCCAGCCAGAAGAACGGGTACGGCTCCGCACACACCGCGGTGACGCCCTGCCCGAGGAGGCGGGGCAGCACGGCGCTGCCGGTCTGGGCGAACATCACCAGCTGTTTGCCGTGGGCGAGCGCGTGCCGCCGCAGCGGTTCGAAGGTGTCGTTGCCCAGGGTCATGCCGGAGACGAGCAGGGCGTCACACCGTTCCGCCGCGGCGAGCGCGTCGGTGACGACCGGCTCGCCCCACTCGGTCACGCCGCCCTTGAGGTCGCAGGGGACGTAGCGCAGGCCGCGCGAACGCAGCGCTTCCAGTAGGGAGTTAACCACCCCGACCACCAGGACCGTGGCGCCGGGGGGCAGGTCGAGCAGGTCCGCGACGGCCGTCGCCCGGGCCTGGGACTTCTCCAGCGACGACCCGGTCGGCAGCGCGACCGGCGTGGCCCCGTGCTGCGGGGTGTGCGGCAGGACGTGCATCAGGTAGGCGTCGAGGGCCGCCACCCGCACCGGCGGCAGCGGATGCTCCAGCAGCAGGGCCACGTCCGCGCCCACGCACTCCTCGACGGCGCTGTCCGGCAGCGCCCCTGGCTCGACCGCGCAGGAGCCGACGGCTTCGGCCAGGCGCAGGCTGAGGACCTCGTTGCGGTAGCCGGTGCCGCGCCCGTCGTGCCGGACGGCCTGCCGGGTGGTGAACGCGACGGCGATGCGCAGGGTGCCCGGGTCGGGCCCGAAGGATCCGGTGCGCACCAGGCCCACCAGGTCCTCGTACGTCCGGCAGGCGCCGGTGAGGGCGGTGGTCACCGGATCACCAGCCCTGCCCGCAGCCCGTCCAGCAGGGTCTCGACGCGGGCGCGGGCTCCGGGCCCGTCGGGGTCGCCGGCCATGACGTGCCCCAGGTACTCGTTGTTGCTGCCCGCGGCCCTCACCGCCCGTCCCGGCTCGGCGAGTTGCACCTCCAGCACCCCGGGCAGGTCCTCGATGCCGCTGCCGTCGAGTGCCTCGAGGGTGCCCGACGAGCCCGGTACCAGGAAGCCGATGGCGGCGCTGCGCAGCCCGGTGTCCGTGTGCCGCAGGTCGGGCGCGCGGCCCAGGGCGACGTCCACGAAGGCGGCGGCGAGGTCGATCCCGGTGACGTGCCGGACGAGTTCGGTGATGCGGTTCCCGGCCGGCCGGGGGTTGACCTCGACCACGCGCGGCCCGGCGGAGGTCAGCTTGATCTCCGTGTGCGCCACGACCCCGTCGGTCAGCCCGAGTGCCTTGAGCGCGGCCAGGGCGGTCTGCTCGGCGGCCTCGGTGTCGGCGAGTGGGAGGGCGGCCGGGAACATGTGCCCGGTCTCGATGAAGGCCGGTGCCCCGGCGACGCTCTTGTCGGTCACACCCACCACATGGACCGTGCCGGCGTACGACACCGTCTCGACACTCACCTCGGGCCCGTCCAGCAGCTCCTCGAGCAGCACCACGGCTGTGCGCCGCTGGCCGCGGGCGTTGACGGGGAAGTCGGACAACTCGCGGCAGGCGGCGGCGAGTCCGGTCTCGTCGTCCACCCGGCGCACGTACATGCCCGCGCACAGGTCGACCGGCTTGACGACCAGCGGATAGCCGATGTCGTGTGCGGCGCGGGCGATGTCGGCCCACTCCTCCCGCACGGCGAAGCGCGGTCCGGGCACCCCGGCGTCCTCCAGGACGCGGCGGGTGGCGTCCTTGCGGCAGGCGTCGCCGACCGCCTCGGCCCCCGGGCCGGGCAGGCCGAGCCGCTCGGCGATCCGCGCCACGGCGGGCAGGTAGTAGTCACAGGAGGTGACGACCCCGTCGAAACCGAGCACGTCGTGCAGCCGCTCGGCCTCCGGGAGCAGCGCCTCGATGTCGTTGGTGTCGGCCGTGATGACGTGGCGGGCCCCGAGCAGCGGATGGGCCGTCCCCTCCGGTGCCGAGCGCAGGTAGTGGTGCAGATCGCGGGTGAGGAACGTGAACGCGTGCCCGTTCTCCCGGATCGCCCTCGGCAGCAGCCGGCTCATGGACCCGACCCAGCTCTCGACCACCAACAGATGAGCCACGACTCCCCTTTCTTCACGATGAGTTCGAGGCATGCGGGCAGCCCGGCGAGCCCTTGGAGAGGAGGGCGCAGGGGTACCGACGGAGACGGTACCGATAATCATTTTCATTGTCATCTGATCGGCCGCGGATTTTCTGGAGAACCCGCGGACCCCGCCCCGGCGGCCGCCGCACCCTCGTCTCTCCGCTTCACCGCCTGCCGAACGCGTCGAGGGCGGGGGGCTCGGACAGCCCCCCGCCCTCGACGCGTTGCTCCGGTGCTCAGGTCTCCTTCCACACCAGCACGGTCAGTACGGCGCTCACGACGGTGACGGGTACGGCGCCCTGGTTCAGCAGCCGCACCCGCATGCTCCGGCCCGACGCGACCCGCTTCGCCACGGGCAGGACCACGAAGGTGCCGCCGCCCGTCCCGACGATCTCGTGGATCGGGTGGTCCACGCGCTGCTGGTCGTCCTCGTACTCCGTCATGCGTGCCTGGACGACGGCGCCCGCCGGCAGTCCGTCGATGTGCAGGCTGAGGGTTCCGCTGAAGCGCGCCGGGCCACGGGCGAAGACGCTCCCGCCGGCGGCGTGGTCGCCGGTCTCGTCGGTCCACTCCGCGGTGAACTCGACCGAGTCCCAGGCGCCGGGCGCGAGGTCGTACTGCTCGGCGGCACCGAGGTTGACGTACTGGGGCATGGGGTCCTCTCCTTCCCACCGGCCCGCCGGGAGGGCCAGGGCATCGGCGACGTCACGGCGGAAGCCGGCCATGTCGAATCCGCGCGGGTCGACCTTCCAGTCGCTCCATTCCAGGTGGCCGATGGTGCTCTTGGGGCCCCAGCCGTGCGCGCGGCAGACCGCGGTGGTCGCCTTGACCATCGCGAGGTACTGGGCGGGCGGCCACGGGTCCCTGCCGTCGCCCTTGTTCTCGCACTCCCAGCCGTAGAAGCGGGCGTTGCCGTCGACCGAGCCCGCCGAGCCGTCGTGCTCGTGCGTCGGGGGCGGATACGTGCCGTACGACTCGCCTATGACGGCGTCGAGGACGTCGCCGTCCCCGCCGCCGGCGTGGTTGGCCCGGCCGTTGCCGGTGAGGTGGACGACGCCGTCCTTGGTGATGCACCCGGTGGCGAGCGGGCCGGGCAGGGCACTGTGGCCGTGGAAGATCAGCCCGACGACGTCCGTGCCGGGGACGGTGACGGTGTGATGGATCACCACGCCGTGCACGGGGCCCCAAGGCCCTTTGTGGTTACGGTTGTTGGTGCGCCATCCGGCGACTTCGCGCACGGTGCAGCCCTCGGCTTGCAACGCGGCGACGAGCCGGGCGGCGGTGAGCGGGGTGGCCATGAGTCAGTCCTCCGTTCCGGCGCGTGCGTGCCGGTCTGAAGACGGTCCGATCACATGTGGGGGCGGCCTGATCCAGAAGACGAGCCTGATCTCGGGGCATGCTGACTCTCGCAGCCTGCCTGCTCTCGCAGTGCCGCTGTCAGGCACTCACCATTCTCGCGCCGCTCGACCCGTCGCTCACCCAGCCGTACGCCACGTACCGAAAACGGCGCGATTACGACGTCTCGGAACCGGTGGGAGAGGCGTCGGGCGTCACCACCTCGACCCCAGCCAGTGCGCCCGGCGTGCCGCGACGAGGCCACCTCGGCTGTGCCGGCGCCCGGTCCGGCCGGCCCTCCACGGACGGACCGCGGGCTCGGCCGGCGACCGCGGGCGACCGGATTCCGACCGTCCGCGAGCCGGGACGGGGCCTGTCAGAGCGGGTCCGTGGTGGGTTCGGCGCGATAGGGGTCCAGGGCTGCGGCGCGTTCGTGGTAAGGGATGCGGGAGAGCCGGGAGACCATCGTCCACATGTCGCGTTCCGCGGCGAGGGTCTGCGGGAGGGCGAGGCCGAGCGAGGCCGCGAGGGGTTTGCGGCCGGTGTTGACCAGGGCGCGGACGGCCGCCGCCCACTCGTCGGTGGCGGTGACCGCCGACCGGTACCAGACCGGCACGAGCCCGGTGAGGACGACGAGGGTGCTTGCCAGGGCGAGTCGGTCCGGCCGGCTCCCGGCCGCCAGGGCGAGGGCAGCCGCCAGGGCGACGGCGACGTGGCCGGACAGCAGGGCCACGAAGAAGTCGACGCTGGCGCGCGCGAGTTCGCTCTGGCGGCGGATCTGGTCCGGGACGCAGCCGGTGAGTTCGTTCCACAGCAGCTGGGTGTCGAGGCGGTAGCGGTCCCAGCCGTACTCCTCGAAGCGGCGGATGGCGTTCCCGAGCCGGGTCGGGGCGATCTGGTCGTCGGCGACCGGGAACCGGGCGAACCGCTCGCGCAACAGCCCGCGCTGGACAGCGGTGCGGCGCCGGTCCCGCCGGGCGGCCCGGGCGAGCCGCGGGCCGGCGAGCAGCCCGGCGAGCTGCTGCGCGTCCTCGGGCCGCAGCGGCCCCTGTTCGGCCGCACGGCGTTCCAGACGGAGCACGGTCAGCCGGTCCGCGAGGAACGCCCTGGTCCGGCGGCTGCGGCGGCAGCCCGCTTCGAAGGCCCGGGCCGGCCACAGCAGGTACCCCTCCAGGACCCGGTAGAGCGCGTTCTGGCAGGCGTTGGCGACGAGGCCGAGCAGCAGCGCCCCGGTCAGCAGGGTGAGGCCGGTGCCGGGTCCGCTCGCGCCGCGCAGCCGTTCGAGCGGGCCGAGGCCGCGAAGGCTCGGGGCGACGGTGAGCAGGAAGACGGCCAGGTTCAGCGCGGTGGGCAGGATCCAGCCCACGAGCAGCGTCCAGGCCCCGCCCAACACACCCTTGGCGATGTCACCCATCGGCGGGGTCGGGCCATTCGTCGTCGTCGGAGCCGGTGCTGGGTCCGGGCGGGGTGTGGCCGGCCGGGGTCCCGTAGCCGCCGGGGCGTGCGCGACCGACGGGCCGGGCCCGCCCCTGCGACTCCTCGGCGGGGCGCGGCGTGCGCAGGCGGTCCTCCACCCGGTCCAGGGACAGGGCGAGAGCGGCGCCCGAGGCCAGGACCGACCGGACCGGCTCTGCTGCCGCGAGACGGTCCCGGAGCCGGGCGACGAGGCCGAATGTGACGCGACCGGTCCGGGAGATCTCGTCCACGGCCGCGTCGCACTGGTCTCTCAACGCGGTGATCTCGTCCGACTCCCGCAGACGTGCGAGGTCGGACAGCACCTCTGTGAGCGCGGCGAGGAGCGCGCCGGCGTCCTCGTCCGTGGGCGGAGCGTGCATCGGGCCCGGCCACGCGCCGCCACCGATCGCGAAGTGCGCGGCCGGTTCACTGGTGTGGCCCGCGGACGTGCTCTCCGGCCGCTCCCCCTCTGCTGCCATCAACTCTCCTCGGATCGCTGCCTCGTTCGGCCGGTCCGGTGATCCAACCGCATTCCGAGAGGGCGGGGCAATGCGGGGGCTGCGCGGAGAGGCGTCCGTGGGCGCGAGGGGTCGTGCTCTCCCCCGTGCTCGGTCAGGGAACGCACCATTCGCGAAGAGCCAGAATCGCGGGAGGGAAAGCGCATGGAATCGACCGACGGAAACGACGGAACGAGGGAAGTGAAGGGAGAGGAGCGCGTCCGATTCCGGGGCACCGGAGTTTCGGGCATGGCGAAGGGGCCGACTCCGACGGGGAATGCGGAACCGGCCCTTCGTCAAGGGGTGAATGCCTGGTTGATGCCTACCGGCTGGGGCGGCGGTATGCCTTCACCACGCTGGCGTAGCTGTTCCTGGCGTGGCCCTGGGCGATGACGCCTTCCATCAGCGCCTCGGAGTACTTGGGCAGTTCGGTGTCGACGCCGAGGGCCTCGGACTCCTCGACGAGGTGCTTGAGCGCGCCCAGGTGCGTTTCCAGAGTGGCGTCGTTGGCCGGGAACCTCTCGTCGCCGGCGTCGATCTGCGCGGCGTAGTCGGCCGTGAACATCTTGATGGCGTCGAGCCACATGTGGGCCCAGGGCAGGAATTCCTGCGCCTTGACGCCGCCGGTCTCCACGATGGCCACGCCGTGCAGGAAGCTGTTGAGGGCGCCCCACATCAGGCCGAGCAGCGACACGTCGAACAGGGCGGGCTTGCCGTGGTCGGTACCGAGGTAGGTGGTGCCGCCGCCGAGGAGTTTCAGCACGGGCTCGTGGGCGTCGTAGACGGCCTGGTCACCCGCGTAGAAGAGGACGGAGGTCTCGGCGCCGATGCCGGGCGGGGTGATCATGATGGCGCCGTCGAGGTACTGCGCGCCGTTCTTCTCCGCCCACGCGGCGGTCTGCCGGGCCTGCTCGGAGGAGCCCGTGGTCAGGTTGACGACGGTCTTGCCGCGCAAGGCGTCGCCGAGCGAGCCGATGACGTCGTGCACCACGTCGTACGTCGAGACGCAAACGACCACCAGGTCGCTCGCGACGACAGCGTCGGCGGGGGTCGCGGCGAGGACCGCGCCGTCCTCGACGAGGCCGTCGGCCTTGTCCGCCGAACGGTTCCACACGGTGGTGGCATGACCCGCCTTCAGGAAGGCGGCGGCCAGCGCCTGCCCCATCAGGCCGAGGCCGAGCACCGACACCGGGGGGTGGTTGTCACCCATGAATCAGTTCCTCCAGTACTAAGTGGTGTGCTGAGCGAGCCGGCACGCGGGGCGCGCCGGTGAGAGAGAGGTCCGGGCGTCGATTCAGAGGAAGACGGTGCCGGGATTCGGGCCGCCCAGGGCGCGGCCCTGGAGTTCGATGCCGACGCCGGCGTCGGCCGGCGCGTGCGGCGAGAAACCCTGGATGTCGCGGTGGAAGCGCTGCGGGTGGACGTCGCGCCGGATGACGGAGCCGCCGGTGGACATCACGTCGGGCAGCCAGGCCGTGGCGAGGTCTATGACGTGCACGTCGAAGTCGGGTCGCAACCGGGCCCGCGAGGCCGGCCAATTTGCCGCGACGTGCCCGAACCGGCCTTTTCTGATGCTGCCGATGATGATCGCCAGCCGCAGTCGTTCATTCTCGGCCACCTGCCCCCCGCCTTCCACGCCAGCGCCGAACCGCATTCCTCTGGGAACCCTGGCGCATGCCCCTTCGGATTCGCTTCGGACGACTTCGGAAACGCTGCGGGGAAGCCCTTCGGGGCGGTGGCCGAGCCCTTTTCGTCGCACGTCAACGCCGGTCGTCGGCCGGTTACGCTGAGATCATGGAATTCGGGGTGCTGGGGCCGGTGGAGGTGCGCACGGACGAGGGTCGTCTCGTGCGGGTGCCCGAAGTCAAGGTGCGCATGCTCCTCGCCGAGCTGCTCGCCCACCACGGGCAGGTCGTCCCGGCGGCGCGGCTCATCGAGGACCTGTGGGGCGGCTCGACGTTCACGGCCCGGCCGTCGGCGTCCCTCCAGGCCAAAGTCTCCCAGCTGCGCCGCGCGTTGGAGGACGCGGAGGCGGGGGGCCGTGATCTGATCGCGCACCGGCCGCCCGGGTACGTCCTGGACATACCGGCCGGTGCGCTCGACGCCGGGCGGTTCCGCGAGCTGGTCGCCCGGGCCGGGTCCGGCGCGGACCCGGTGACGCGGGCGGCGCTGTACACCGAGGCGCTGGCGCTGTGGCGGGGCCGGGCCTTCGCCGAGTTCGCGGACCGGCCGTCCGTGCGGCCGACGGCGGCGAGCCTGGAGGAGGAGCGTCTGACGGCGGTGGAGGAACACGCCTCGGTGCGGCTGGAGCTGGGTGAGCACAGCCTGCTGGTGGGCGAGTTGACGGAGCTGGTGGAGCACCATCCGCTGCGCGAGGGCCTGCGGGGCGCGCTGATGTGGGCGCTGTACCAGGCGGGGCGCTCCTCCGACGCGCTCGACTGCTTCAACGACCTGCGGCGCCGGCTCGACGAGGAGCTGGGGCTGACACCGGGGCCGTCCCTGGAGGCGCTGCGGCAGGCCATTCTGCGCCACGACCCGGTTCTGGCCCGTCCGGAGCCGCCCGCGCCGTCCGCCGCGGTGCTGCGGGCGGGCCCGGCGCCGACGGGTTCGGCCTCGCCCCTGGTGGGGCGCGAGCAGGACGTCCCGGCGATCCGGGCGCTGCTCTTACAGCGCCGCCTGGTGACGCTCACCGGCCCCGGAGGGGTCGGCAAGACGCGCCTCGCCCAGGCCACGGCGGAGACTCTGGCGGGCGCGTTCCGCGAGGGCACCTGGCTGGTGGAGCTCGCGGACGCCGGGGGCCCGGAGCGGTTCGCCGGTGCGGAGGCGCTGGCCGAGCAGGTGATGGCGACGCTGGGCATCCGGGAGAACAGCTCCGACGACGATGCCATGGGCCCGGCGGACCGGCTGGCGAACGCGCTGGCCGGGCGGCGGCTGCTGCTCGTGCTGGACAACTGCGAACACGTCGTGGAGGCCGTCGCGCACCTGACCGGCCTGATGCTGGGCCGGGCACCGCACCTGCACATCCTGACGACCAGCCAGGAACCCCTGCGGACCCGTGACGAGACGGTGTATCCCGTGGCGCCGCTGTCGCTGCCCCCGGAGAACGAGCCGGATCTCGACGCCCTGACCAGCGCGGGAGCCGTACGTCTGTTCGTGGACAGGACCAGGGCGACGGACCCGGACTTCGTGCTGGACGCCACCACCGCTGCGCTGGTCGCGGATGTCTGCCGGAGACTCGACGGCATTCCGCTCGCCCTGGAACTGGCCGCCACGCGCGTGCGGTCGCTGGGCATCCGAGAACTGCACGACCGGCTCGACGACCGTTTCAAGGTGCTCAACAGCGGTTACCGGGACGCCCCTTCGCGCCACCGGACGCTGCAGGCCACGCTCGACTGGAGCTGGGGCCTGCTCGACGAGCGGGAACGGACCGTGCTGCGCAGGCTGTCGGTGTTCGGCGAGGGGTGCGGGCTGCGGGCCGCCGAGGACGTGTGCTCCGCCGGCGGCGTGTCCCCCGCCGACGTCCTCGACACGCTGAGCCTGCTCGTGGAACGCTCCCTGGCCGTCCGCACGGAAGGGCCGCAGGGTTCGCGCTACCGGCTGCTGGAGTCGGTCGCGGTCTACGCGCGTGACAGGCTCGCCGAGTCCGGTGAGCACGCCGAGACCGCCGCCCGGCACCTGTGCCACTGTGTCCGCCTCGCCGAGCGGGCCCGGGCGCATCTGCACGGGCGGGAGCAGTCCCGCTGGTTGCAGTACCTGGACCTGGAGGCGGCGAACGTGCAGCGCGCGCTGGCCGAGGCCGACCGGTCCGGGGCCGCGCAGGAGGCGCTGCGCCTGGTCAACTCGCTGACCTGGTACTGGTACGTCCGCGGCCGGCTGGGCGAGGCCCGCCGGGCGCTGGCGACGGCCCTGGACACGCCGGGCGAGGCCGCGCCCGGGGAGCGCGTGGAGGCGGTGTTCTGGTACACGGGCATCCGCCTGCTCCTCGGTGAGCACGCCCCGGAGTGCGACGCGCCGGAGGACGACCCGACCGATGCCACCCCGGAGACGACCAGGGCCCAGTGGTTCCTGGCGCACGCGCAGTGGACGGTGGGGGCGCTGGCCGAGGGCGAGCGGCGGGTCGAGCGCGTCCTGGCCCGCTTCCGCACCCTGCGTGACGCGTGGGGCACGGCAGCAGCGCTGACCACGCGCGCGTGTTTCGCCCTGGCCCGCGGGGACCTGGAGTCGCTGCGCGACAACGCCGAGGAGGCCCGTGCCCACTTCGCGGAACTGGGCGATCTGTGGGGCCGGTTGAAGACGGCCGATGTGCTCGGCAGGCTCGCCGAGATCAACGGCGACTACGACCGGGCGGCCCGGCTGCACCGGGAGAGCCTGCGGATCGCGCAGACCCTGGAGACATGGCCCGAGATGCCCGCGAAGCTGTCCGGTCTCGGCAGAATCGCCCTGCTCACGCGGCGCTACGACGAGGCCGACGACCTGCACACGCGGGCCGTGCGGATCGCGGTCGAACAGGGCAACCAGCCGGCCGAGCAGTTCGCCGCGCTGGGCCTCGCCCTGAGCGCCCGCCGTCAGGGCCGCCTCGATGCCGCCGAGGAGTGGCTGCGCCCCTGGCTCGCCTGGAACCGCCGCCGCGGGGACGGCCCGGGCCTCGCGCTGGTCCTGGCCGAGCTGGGCTTCCTCGCCGAACAGCGCGGCGACGCCGGCCGGGCCCTGGCCCACCACCGGGACGGCCTCGCGGCCGCCGCGACGACCAAGGACCCCCGCTCGGTCGCCCTGGCCCTCGAAGGCCTGGCAGGCGCCTACTCCCTGGCCGGCGCCCCGGAACGGGCGACGCGCCTCCTCGGCACGGCGGCGGCGGCCCGGGAACGGGCGGGCGCTCCCCACCCCCCGGCGGAGCGGGGAGACGTCGAGCGCATCGCGTCGCGCCTGCGCGCCACGATGGACGAGGAGACGTACACGAGCGAGTTCACCGCCGGCACCCGACGCACCCCTGAGGCGGACGTCCTGGCGGAGACGCACTCGCAGACACCGGGCCGGGAGCCCGCCACGTGACCACCCGAGCACGCCGCGGCCGTCGTGGACCGCCGCGGCCGGCACCGCGCCCCGCGTCCGGGTGCCCGGCCCCCCTCCTGCGATGAGGGCCCGGGCTGTCCCGGTCGTCGTGGAGGCCGGGCGCGCGCCCCGTCGGCGCCCCGGCCCCGCCCGGCGTGATGCGCGGCGGCCCCTCGACGCTGCCGGGGATCTCTGTGGAGGCAGGTGGCACGACGGCGACCGGTCCGGACGGCTCATCGGGGAGTGCCGGGCACCTCGTCGTGGCGGGGCGTGACATGGAAGTCGAACGCCAGCGTCCCCGGATCCAGGGCCGTGGCCCCGCCGTCGACGGTGAGCACGGCACCGTTCACGTAGGACGCTGCCGAGGACAGCAGCCAGCTGACGGTCTCCGCGATCTCACGCGGCTCACCCGGACGCCCCAGGGGAAGAAGCCCGGTCACCTCTTCGTACGCGCCGTCCACGCCCTCGCCCCGCAGGTCGGCCTCCGCGGCGAAGCGCGCCATGCGGCGGTCGGCCATCTCGCTTCTCACCCAGCTCGGGCACACGATGTTGGCCCGCACGCCCTGCCGCCCGTAGTCGACGGCGACGGAACGGCAGAGCTGGAGCAGTGCCGCCTTGGACGTGGCGTACGGGGCGTTGCTCGTACCGTTGCGCAGGGCGGACACCGACGCGACGGCCACCACCGCCCCTCTCGCCTCCAGCAAGTGCGGGATCGCGGCACGCAGGAGCAGCAGCGGACCGGTGACGTTGGTGCGCATCACCTCGTCCCAGTCCTCCAGCGACAGGTCGCCCACGGTCCCGCCGCGCCCGATGCCCGCGTTGAGCACAAGTCCGTCGAGTCGCCCGTACGCGCCCAGGGCCGCCTGGACGAGACCGTCGGCGGCCTCGGGGTCCCTCACGTCGGAGGGGTGCGCGAGTACCCCGATCTCCTGTTCCAGACGTCGCAGCGGCTCGCTCCGGCGCCCCGAGACGACCACATGGTGACCTCCTTCGCGCAACAGCCGGGCAGTGGCCTCCCCGATGCCCGACCCTCCGCCGGTCACGACGACAACCCGCTTGTCAGTCACTGCTGTTCCTGCTCCTCGGCGATCACACGACGCATCCGAGCCTAGAACCCGCTGATCGGTTGCTGCTGACTTTGAGACAGGGCTGCGGCCGGCTCGTCGCAGCCGCGTGGGCCGCTGTCTTCCCGTTCGTCACGGCACCCGAGCCGCACCGTGTGTGGGGCGTGAGCGCGTGGTACGTGAACGGTGCCACACTGGATTGCGTGGCGGAGACGGATCGGCAGCTCGATCAGCGTCTGGAGCAGGTCATCATGAACCTGCTGGAGCGGCGTGCGGCCACCGCCTCGATCTGTCCGTCGGACGCCGCGCGCGAGGCCTACGACGGTGACGACGAGGGCTGGCGGACGCTGATGGAACCGGTCCGCCGAGCGGCTTGGCGCCTGGTGGCGGCCGGCGAGGTCGAGGTGACCCGGTCCGGCCGCCCCGTCACGGAAACCGGGGCCCGCGGGCCGATCCGCATCCGTCGCGCAGCTCGGCGGCGGCCCGGCTCCGGATGAACCGGTCCGGACGGCCAGGCCCCCGTTCCTCCCCCTGGGGCGATCACCTCACGCGCGAAACAGCAGCAGGTCGGTCCGGCACGAGACGGCAACCGGTCCGCCGTCCCAAGGGTTCCGCAGCCTCACCAGGGCCGCGTTGTCCCTGCCGACCGGAGGGTGTCACCCCGCCGTGTGGCCGGAGGTGCCGCTCGTCGGGCCGCGGGGACTCCGCCTGGCTTTAGGGTCGGTCCGGTACGGGCCGGACGGCATGAACGAAGATGAGGCGGAACGCGTGATCCGGGTAGTGGTGGTCGACGACGAGGCACTGGTCCGCTCGGGCTTCGAACTCATCCTGGGCGCGTCCGAGGACATCGAGGTCGTCGCGACCGGGAACGGCGGCGAGGCCGTGGAAACCGTCCGCCGGGAGCAGCCGGACGTGGTGCTGCTGGACATCCGGATGCCGGACGTCGACGGGCTCACCGTCCTGCGCGAGCTGCGCACGGCGCCGGATCCGCCGGTGGTGGCGATGCTGACGACGTTCGACGCCGACGAGTACATCCTGACCGCGCTGCACTCCGGCGCGGCCGGCTTCCTGCTCAAGGACACCGAACCGGAGCAGCTCGCCCACCTGGTGCGCACGCTGGCAGCGGGCGGGGTGGTGCTCTCCCCCAAGGCGTCGCGGAGCCTGCTGCACAGTCACCCCGGCACACGGGCGGCCGTCGACGAGGACGCGGCACGGGTCCGGCTGCTCACCGCGCGGGAGCGCGACGTCCTCGTCCTGGTGGCGGAGGGCCTGTCGAACGCCGACATCGGCGTGCGCATCCACCTGGGTGCCGGCACGGTCAAGGACCACGTCAGCGCGATCCTCACGAAGCTGCGGGTGACGAGCCGGGTGCAGGCCGCGCTGCTGGCGCAGCGCGCCGGGCTGCTCGACGAGCACCCGCGGTCGGAGACCCGCCGATGAGTCGCGCACGTGCCGTTTGGCAGCGGGTTCCCGCGCCGGTCGTCGACATCGTCCTGGTGGCGGTGGCGGCCGTGGACGTATGGCTGAACATGTGGGAGCACACGCGCCTCGGTGTCGCGCCGGCCGCGGTCGGCTGCGCCGCGCTGGCGTTCCGGCGCAGGTTCCCGCTCGGCGTGTTCGCGCTCACCCTGCCCATCGCGCTGATGCAGGATGTCGCCGTCGCTGTGCTCGTGGCGCTGTTCACGCTGGCCGAACGCTCCCGCAACCGCCTGCTCCTCGCGGTGTGCGTCGCCCTTTCCGCCGTCGCGAGCAGCACTCCGTGGCCCCTGGCCGAGGTCGACCGGACCATGACACTGGTCTTCTTCGTGTACGGCCTGGCGACCAGCGTCGCCCCGGTCCTCTTCGGCCAGCTTCTCCAGACGCAGCGGGACCTGGCCCGGCGGCTGGCCGAGATCGAGGAGGCCAGGGAGCACGAGCGGACCCTGCACGCACAGGCCGTGCTCGCCCGAGAACGCGCCCAACTGGCCCGCGAGATGCACGATGTGGTCTCCCACCAGGTCAGCCTGATCGCCGTACGGGCCGGAGCGCTGCAGGTCGCCACCAAGGACGCGGACGCCGAAGAGGCTGCCCGCACCATCCGTTCGCTGAGCGTCACCACGCTCGACGAACTGCGCACCATGGTCACGCTGCTGCGCGCCTCCGGAGGCCGCACCACCGAGCCGACCCCGCAGCCCACCCTGGCCGACCTGCGCAAACTGGTGGGATCCAGCGGCACTCACGTGGAGTTGTCGGGCGAGCTGCCGCCCGCCGTGGGGACCCCGGCACAACGCGCCCTCTACCGTACGGTCCAGGAGGCGCTGACCAACGTCCGCAAGCACGCCCCCGGCGCCACCGCACGCGTCGAGTTGTGGCAGGACGGCGACGGCATCGGAGTGACCGTCACCAATACGGCGGCCACACGCCCCTCCCTGTCCCTGCCCGGTTCGCGGCAGGGCTTGGTCGGTCTGCGGGAAAGGGCCGAGATCCTGCACGGCACGCTGGACGCGGGTCCGACCGCGGAGGGCGGCTACCGGGTGCGGCTGCGGGTCCCCCTCAGCGCGGACTGACCGCCTCCCCGCCTGGTGCGTCATCGCGCGGGGGCCAGGAGCTGAGTGGCCGCCAGCTGCGCGTACAGCCGGTCCCGGGTCACCAGTTCCTCATGCGTGCCCACGGACCGGACCCGTCCGCCGTCCATGACGACGATCCGGTCGGCGCCCGTCACCGTCGACAGGCGGTGGGCCACCACCAGCACGGTGGTCTCGCGGGACACTTCCGTGATGACGTCTCGCAGCGCCAGCTCGTTGACGGCGTCGAGCTGCGAAGTCGCCTCGTCCAACAGCAGCAGCCGGGGCTTGCGGAGCAGGGCGCGGGCGATGGCGATGCGCTGCCGCTCGCCGCCCGACAGCTTCGAGCCGCGGTGTCCGACCGGGGTGTCCAGGCCGTGGGGCAGGCGCTCGACGAGGGTGTCGAGTTTCGTCCGGGCCAGGACGTCGCGGATGTCGGCGTCCGTCGCTCCGGGCGCCGCGAACACCAGGTTCTCCCGCAGCGTACCCGCCAGTACCGGGGCGTCCTGCTCCACGTAGCCGATGGCAGACCGCAGCTCGGGCAGAGGCCAGTCCCGTACGTCCGTTCCATCGACCAGGACCCGGCCGCCGGTGGCCTCGTAGAACCGCTCGATGAGCGCGAACACCGTCGACTTGCCCGCACCGGAAGGCCCGACGAAGGCGGTCATCCCCGTGCGCGGCATGTCGAAGCTCACCTGCTGATGGGTGTACGGCAGGCCGGGCCGGTAGCGGAAGGACACGTCCTCGAAGCGGACCGACGCCGGACCCGACGCCGCCGTCAGCCGCCCGGGCCGGGCGCCCTCCTGCCGGTCGGTCGGTTCTGTCGAGAGGTGTTCCACCTGCGCGATCCGGGAGATCGCGGCCGCCCCCTCCTGATAGCAGGTCACGGCGTCGATCAGCTTGGACACCGGCTCGATCAGATAGAAGAGGTACAGCAGGAAGGCGATGAGGGTGGACACGGGAATCTCCCCGGACGCCACCCGAGCACCTCCGATCCCGAGCACCGCGAGGAAGGCCAGCTGGACGGCGAGTTCGTCGGCGGAGCCGGCCACGGACTCCCACTTCGCGCTCTTCACACCGTGCCGCCACGCCCGCTGTGCCGCCGCCTCCACCCGGGCGGTCTCCCGCTCCTCGGCACCGGACGCCTTCACCGTACGAAACGCCCCGAGCGCCCGCTCCAACGCGACGGAGATCTCCCCGACCGCCTCCTGCGACCGCTCGGTGGCCCGCGCGATCCTCGGCATCACCAGCGTGACGGCCCCGCCGACCAGCACGACCACACCGAGCGTCACACCCAGCAGCACGACGTCCAGGTACGCCATCATCACGATCGCCGCCACGAGGGCCACCGCACCGGTGGCGGCGGCGACGACCGCATGGGTGCTGACGGCCCGCAGCAGCGTCGTGTCCGAGGTGACCCTGGACATCAGATCGCCCGGCGGGATCCGCTCCCACTCCGCGATCCGCAGTCGCAGAAACCGCCCCACCAGGCTGCGCCGCGCGGCCAGGACCACCGATTCCGCCGTCCGCTCCAGCACATACGCGCCGAGCGCCTCGGCAGCCGTGCCCAACAGCACCAGCACCGTGAGCGCGATCAGGATCCCGGCGATGGTGTCGCCGGCGGCGAGCCGGTCCACCAGGGTCTTCGCAGCAAGGGGCTGCAGCAGTCCCCCGGCGGCCCCGGCCAGGGCGCACAACAGGCCGAGAGTGACCGACCACCGGTGCGGCCGGACGTACGCGCCCAGTGCCTTGACGGTCTCTCGGGAGGTCAGGGACGTCTCATCCGTCGCCGGGGCGGATGCGGTGTTCACGAAGTTCCTTTCTTCTGCGATCTGCCGGGCACCGCATGAGCGGTCCGCGCGCCGGGGCGCGAGCAGGGGTCGGCTCAGCCGACGGCTGCGGCCGCCTGCGCGGCGAGGGCGCGCACCAGCCCTTCGGACAACTCAGGACGCACGACGAAGAGGACGAAGGCGCCGGCCGCCAGGGTCAGGCCGACGAACTCCAGCAATGCGCCCCTGCCGGAGACTGCGTCACGGCCCGGGAGGCCGGCCGTCGTTCCGGGGAAGTCCTCGCGCTCGTCGTGTCGCGCACGATGTGTCATGCCTCCAGCCTGGGGGCCCGTCCGCCCCGCGCCCATCCGGCGACTGTCGGGTCCACCCCCGCCGAGTGGCTGGAGAAGACAGTCGTCCGGTCGTACCGGACCGGCCGGGGAGGAGACTCTGCCGGTCGGCAGGGCGGTACCCGCCGACCGGCGGGGGCGTCACCGAAGACTGCCGGATGGTTCGCTCGTGACGCCCACGCGAGGTTCTCCGTATGACACAGACACAGCCGCCCCAGGAGACGCCTGCTCCCCAGAAGACGCCGGCCCCACAGAAGAGCGCGCCTCCACCGTCCCGAGCCTCCCCCGAGTCCGCCGTGCCGGCCTCGCCCAGGCCCTCGATGGGACGCCTCATCGGGGTGGATCTGGCCCGCGCGCTGGCGGTGTTCGGCATGTATGTCGTGCACATCGGACCGCCGCTGTCGGCCACGACCGGCGTCGCCGGCTGGGTCCGATACGTGGCGGACGGTCACTCCTCCGTCCTGTTCGCCACCCTCGCCGGGTTCTCCCTGATGCTGCTCGCCGGCCGTCGTGAACCGAAGACCGGCCTGGCCGGCCGGCAGGCGAAGGCCCGGATCGCCATCCGGGCCGTGGTCCTGCTGGCCCTGGGCACCGCGATGGCCATGGAGTACGGAGGAGTGATCATCCTCGGCTTCTACGGGGTCTACTTCCTGCTGGCCCTGCCCCTGGTGCGACTGCGCGCCAGGACGCTCGCGATCACCGCCGCCGCCCTCGCCCTCGTCACCCCGCAGCTGGCGTTCGCCATGAACGCGCTGCTGACACCGTCGGTCCAGCACAGCATCAACACCTACGACCCGCTCCACCGCCTCAGCGGCGTAGGACTGCTCGATCTGCTGCTCACCGGCTTCTACCCGGCGCTCACGTGGATGTCGTTCGTGACGGCGGGCATGGCTCTGGGCCGCCTCGACCTGTCTTCCGGTACTGTCCAGCGGCGCCTGGCCGCGCTCGGTGCCACCCTCACCGTGGGTGCGTACGGCATGTCGTTGCTGCTCGCCGGCAAGGGCGCGTTGCGGAGCATGGCGGAAGACGGGTCGTCGTCCGGCAGCTCCGGTTCCATGCCCCTCGGCAGCGGGTCGGCACCTCTCGACGGCGGGTCGTTCCCCGACATGCCGGCGTCGTCGCTCCTGACGGCAGGGCCGCACAGCGGCACCACGTTCGACATCATCGGCAGCGTCGGCGTCGCGATCCTCGTGATCGTGGGCGCGACCGTGGCGATGGACCGCCTGCCGCGCCTGCGCCACCTGGCCACACCGGTCATCGCCGTCGGCACCATGTCCCTGACCGCCTACGTCGGCCACTTCATCGCACAGTCCGCGCTGTCCCTGACGGCCGGGACCGGCACCCAGCAATCCTGGGGACCGCTGCTCATGTTCATTCTGGGAGCCACCCTGTTCGCCGCGCTCTGGTCCCGCTTCTTCCGCCGCGGCCCGCTGGAGTACCTCCTCAACGCCGCCACCAAGCCGGCGAAGCGCATCCGAACTGGATCGTGAGCTTTCCCGGCGACGTCGTGCAGGGAAAGGAGCGGGTCAGTACCGCCATCGTCCTCACTCCATGACGGACGGCCGTCCTGAGGCGTTCACCGAGGGCTCGCCGATCTCCGCCCGGCGCACCAGGACCTCCGCGCTCGCCGCCGGCACCTCGGCACCGGGAGCGAGCCGCAGGGATCTCGTTCATCGGGCTGGGACCGATCAACCTGGAGGTGCTCGATCCGGCACTGGCCAGCCGCGCGGCGACCGACAGGGCGGACGCGCGGGTCGGGGGCACCCTCTGCCGAGGCACCGCTCAGCCGGCGACGCGGCCGGCCGGGCAGTAACGCTATTTCACGGCAGTCCCACGGCGCCCAGAATCATCCATATGCACCCGACGCCCGCATCGACCGAATCTGCCGCCCACCTCGACGGCAGCTCGTTCTGCCCGGTTCTGGGCGGCGTCCGCCTACGGACTGCCGGTCCCGGCATCGCTTCTGCGGTGGCCTCAGCGGTGGGTGAGCATGCCTTCACGCAGGCGGGCCAGGGTCCGTGACAGGAGTCGGGAGACGTGCATCTGGGAGACGCCGAGGTGTTCGCCGATCTGGGCCTGGGTGAGTTCTTCCACGAACCGCATGTGGATGATCTGCCGGTCCCGCTCATCGAGTTCGGCGAGCAGCGGGGCGAGGGTGTGGAAGTCCTCAACCAGTTCCAGCGCCTGGTCTTCGGCACCGATGAAGTCCTGCA
Source organism: Streptomyces sp. NPDC126510 (assembly GCF_040302345.1). NCBI lineage: Bacteria > Bacillati > Actinomycetota > Actinomycetes > Kitasatosporales > Streptomycetaceae > Streptomyces > Streptomyces sp. NPDC126510. The sequence goes on from NZ_JBEORR010000001.1 coordinate 441,630, forward strand.
GGGCGCTCTCGCCGTCTTCGCTCCCGCCGATCGCGGCGTCCAGGGAGGAGGAGTTGTAGCCGTTGGCGGCCAGACGGGCCTCCCGCACCTCTTCCTCGGACAGGCTCATCAGCTCCGATAGCTCCTGGACCGTGGGCGTGCGGCCGAGCCGGCTTCGCAGTTCCTCGGTGGCGCGGGCCAGTTCGACGCGGGCTTCCTGCAGCCGGCGCGGCACGTGCACGGCCCAGGTGGTGTCGCGGAAGAACCGCTTGATCTCGCCCACGATGTAGGGGATCGCGAACGAGGTGAACTCCACTGCGCGCGTCAGCTCGAACCGGTCGATGGCCTTGATCAGGCCGATCATGCCGACCTGGACGATGTCCTCCATCTCCTCCGCGCCGCGGCTGCGGAAACGACCGGCCGCGTAGCGGACCAGGGACATGTTCATCTCGATCAGCGTTCCCCGGGCGTAGCTGTACTCGGGGGTGCCCTCTTCCAGGACCGTCAGCTGTTCGAAGAAGAGCCGGGAGAGCTGTCGAGCGTCCTTGGGCGCCAGCCGGGAGGGGTCGGCGACCTCCGGCAGCTCGCTCGTTCGTACGTCCAGTGCCGCCGGAATGCTCATGAGCGCCATGCTGTGCCCTCCCCAAGTTCGAGCCGACCGCTACCGCCTGTAAAACGGCCGACGGCGCAGCGCGTACCCCGTCCTCCCGCACCTATGCCTGTGCTGTGTTGAGCGGGCGCGCCACCTGGTCGTGGTCAGCTGGGAAGGTAGCAGCGAATGGTGGTGCCGTCGGGACCGGTGTGGACGCGGACGAGGTCGGCGAGTTGGTGGACGAGCAGGAGTCCACGGCCGCCGGGCTGCGTGGGATTCGGCGGGCGGCGGCCGGCCAGGGGATCGGTCAGCTGTCCGCCGTCGTGGACCTCGCAGACGATCCGGTCGCTCTCGGCCCAGATCCGCAGCGTCCCCGAGCCGGCGCCGTGGACGACGCTGTTGGTGGTCAGCTCCGCCACCGCGAGTTCCAGATCCCCCAGCCTCACGCCGGACACGCCCAGGGATCGCGCCTGGGACACGGCGAAGTCGCGGGTGTCGGGCAGGGTCTGGGCGGCGAACGGGCGAACCGCGGCTTCGCGGGGGGCGAGGAGTGGCTCGTTGTAGCGGGCGATGATCCGCTCGGGGCCATAGGCGGTGGATGGCGTCTGGCCATCGGCGTCGATGACGACCGGGTGGGTCGCCAGGGCGTCGCTGAGGGCCTGCTTCTCCAGCTGCCCGGCGTCGTAGGGGCACAGGATGGTCACCGCGCGCCCGGTGAAAGCGGCGTTGATCAGCGCCTCGTGCTGGACGCACGCCGGGTACTCGGCGGCGGAACGACCCCGCCAGATCGGCTCGCCGATGATGCGGACCCGGCGGTCGCTCGGCTGCGCGTCGGCGAACCGGCGCAGCACGCTGGGGATGATGCGGCCGGGGTTGCGGCCGGCCCGGGTCATGTCGATGAAGCGCACCTTCGCCGCTTGCTCACCCAGCCCCTCGCGGATCAGCTCCAGGCGATCCGGCGGAGCGGCGACGGCTGCGGGCTCACCGGCGTCCAACCCTTCCTGCAGGAAGGGAACCGTTCCCGCGATGTACTGGTCCGTCCCCTCGTAGAAGAGCGCCGGATGAACGAACGGCTCGTGTGAGGTGCCTGTGCTCATCACCCAGCCACCTCGATCGCGGCAAGCCCGGGCCAGAAGAGCTCAAGGATGCGGGGCAGCTGCGCCGGAGGTCGGTGCAGCACGATCCGCTGCCCCTCGGGGAGACGCTGGGCGGTGACCGCCAGATCCGTCACGCCGGCCACATCCACGAACCGCACCCGGGACATGTCCACGTGCAGTACGTCCGTGCGACGCTCGACCAGTTGCTTGAGCGCCTGCTGCCAAACGGTCCGTGTGTTCATGCTGATCTCCCCGATCGCCCCCAGCCCCGAATTGTCAGGCAACGGATTGATCTGCAGTACCGCGTCACGTGGCGGCGCGACGGGGGGCCCGCCCACGCCAGGTGCGACATCCACGCTCTTGCCCCCAGTCCCCCGGGCTCGGCCGCACAGCGGCTCACATCGATCAGCTTGCACGATACCCGGTCGGGAACCGCCGACGCCCAGTCGTGCCAAGCGAGGGAATCGGGCCGAACCCGGCCTGGGCGGGTCCCGGTGAGGCGCGCCGGTGGACCTCATGCGACCGAGTAGGTCTCCTCCCGTGGTGGCGCCCATGCCGTTCTCGCGCTCACGGGGAAGGCGCGCTCAGGAAGCGAGGCTGAGTTCGGCCCAGACCGTCTTGCCGGGGTGGCGCGGGGTGACGCCCCAGCGGTGCGCGAGCCGTTCGAGGAGCTGCATGCCGAAGCCGCCGGGCTCGGTGTTCTTGGCGACACGCATGCGCGGCCAGCGGTCGCTGCAGTCGCTGACCGCGATGCGCAGCAGCCGGCCGTTCCAGGTGAGTCGGATCAGAGGCGGACCGGCGCCGTGGCGGATGGCGTTGGTGATCAGTTCCGAGACGAGCAGTTCGGCGGTCTGGATCATCCGGTCCTGGCGCAGCGGGCCGCCGAAACCTTCCACGCAGTCGCGGACCCAGTGCCGGGCGGCCGCGATGCTCGCCGTGACAGCGGGAAAACGCGATTCGCAGGACGGAATGGTCGGTTCGCCGTTCACGAAGTTCCTCCAGCCTGGGTGGCGGCTCTGCCCTGCCGCCGGCCGGCGCTGCACACAGCCGGCCGCAGCCGTCTGTCGGGTTACCCCTGTCTGCCTGGTGAACCATCTGTGTCCGTCGAGTGACGGGCTGATCCTGTGAAGGTTGATCACCGCTGTCGACGGGACTGAGTGAGTCCCGCACAGGTCCAGGTCAGACCCCGTTTCTGGGTTTGCGGTCCCACATGTCGCTGCCCAGACGGACAGCGCTACGGGGCCGCCTCGGGAGGGCGCCGAGCGGATCGGCGTGGATACGCGACGGCACCGATCGCAATGAAATCCATTTTCATGTATCGTCTGCCTCGCTCACCGATCGCACCCGGAGGTCCGCATGGCCGTGCCGAAAGACAAGATGTCGCGCAGCAACACCCGGCACCGTCGCGCGCAGTGGAAGGCCACGACGCCGCAGCTGGTGACGGTCACGGTGGACGGCGTGCCGTACCTCGTCCCCCAGCGGCCGGCCAAGGCGTACGAGCGCGGACTGCTCCACCCCGAGGGCTGACCCAGCATGACCTACGCCCCCTCGCCGCGCCTTCCCGTCACCGTTCTGTCGGGCTTCCTCGGTGCCGGCAAGACCACCCTGCTCAACCATGTACTCGGTAACCGCGAGGGCCTGCGTGTCGCCGTCATCGTCAACGACATGAGCGAGGTCAACATCGACGCCGCCCTCGTGCGCGGCGGCGGGGCCGCTTTGTCCCGCACCGAGGAACGCCTGGTCGAGATGACCAACGGATGTATCTGCTGTACCCTGCGCGACGATCTGCTGGAAGAGGTGGACCGGCTGGCGCGCGAGGGGCGCTTCGACTACCTCCTCATCGAGTCCTCCGGCATCTCCGAGCCCATGCCGGTGGCCGCCACCTTCGCCTTCGCCCGCGACGACGGCGCCACCCTCGGCGACCTGGCCCGGCTCGACACGATGGTCACAGTCGTGGACGCCGCCAACTTCCTCCCCGAGCTGGCCGGGGGCGACGAACTGACCGAACGGGGCCTGGACCAGTACGAGGACGACGAGCGCACGGTCAGTGACCTGCTGATGGACCAGATCGAGTTCGCCGACGTCATCGTCCTCAACAAGCTCGACCTCGTCGACGCCGCGTCCACCGGCCGGCTACGGGCCACCCTCACCCGGCTCAACCCCGCCGCCCGCGTGGTACCGGCCGTACGGGGCCGCGTATCCGTCGGCGAAATCCTGGGCACCGGCCGCTTCGATCTCGAGCGAGCGCAGCAGGCCCCGGGGTGGGTCAGGGAACTCAACGGTGACCACGTGCCCGAGACGGAGGAGTACGGCATCTCCTCCACCGTCTTCCGCTCGGCGACGCCCTTTCATCCCGGGCGGCTGTGGACGTTCGTGACGGAGGCACTGGACAGCGGCGCCTACGGGCAGGTTCTCAGATCCAAGGGCTTCTTCACCCTCGCAAGCCGACCCTACGTGACGGGACTGTGGTCGCAGGCCGGTTCGGTGGCGCGTTTCGAGCCTTCCTCCGCTCGTGACACCGACAGTTCCTACGCCCAGGAAATCGTCTTCATCGGAACCCGGCTGGAAGCGGAGCCGTTGCGGACGGCCCTGACCGGCTGCCTCATGCGGGAAGGCGAGGCCGTGCCCGCTTCCGACCCCTTCCCCGCCTGGGACACCTACGGCTTCGACGAGAGCTGCGCGCACGAGCACGACCCCCTCACCACCGTGACGGAGCACTGATACCGGACCGCACGGTGATCGCCGCCGCGGCTTCACCGCAGGAGGAGCACGCCCCGGCCCGTTCCAGGCGCCCCCAACAGCCACCGCCCGGCCTGGCCAGGGATGACCTCGTATGGCATGAGCAAGCCTCGCCAGCGCATGGGCCCTGCCCGGTGCTCCCATGTGTGACGCGACGTCAGAGGCGTGAGTCAGACAAAAACTCGCGAGTAGCCAAGCCTTCCGTGTCGCGAGACTAGACAGGAGCAACGTCCGTATCCGTTAATCCATCCCATGTATCACTCGAGAGGGTTGATCGAACCGAGACCCCAACGGATGAGCACGTAACGCGTCGCGCCCGACCGCCCGACCGCCCGACCGCCCGACCGCCCGACCTGTGAGCGAACGCACCGAAGACCAAGCAGTCACCTTCCCCCCACCGAAGGGTGCGAGATGTCTTCCTCCGTCAGCAGACGGCGTCTCCTGCAAGCAGCCGGGGCCACGGCCGCCGCCTCTGCCACCGGTTCCTTCCTCGGCGCATCGCCCGCCCGGGCGGCCGCACCTCCCGCAAGGGCCGACATCGGGGTGTCCGCGCATCCCTTCGCGCTCGGCCAGGTCCGGCTCACCGCGAGCCGCTGGCTGGACAACCAGGACCGCACGCGGAACTACCTGCGGTTCGTCGATGTCGACCGGCTGCTGTACAACTTCCGCGCCAACCACCGTCTGTCCACCAACGGCGCGACTGCGAACGGCGGTTGGGACGCTCCGACGTTCCCCTTCCGCACCCACGCCCAAGGGCACTTCCTCACGGCGTGGGCACAGCTCTACGCGGTCACCGGGGACACCGTCTGCCGGGACAAGGCAACCCATATGGTCGCGGAGTTAGCCACATGCCAGGCCAACAACAGTGCCGCCGGTTTCGGCGCCGGGTACCTCTCCGGCTACCCCGAGTCCGACTTCGCCGCTCTCGAGCAGCGGACCCTGAGCAACGGCAACGTGCCGTACTACACCATCCACAAGACCCTGGTCGGCCTGCTGGACGTGTGGCGGCACATCGGCAGCACACAAGCCCGTGACGTCCTGCTCGCCCTGGCGGGATGGGTCGACCGGCGCACCGGCCGGCTGAGCGGCCAACAGATGCAGGCCATGCTGCAGACGGAGTTCGGCGGCATGAACACCGTGCTGACCGATCTCTATCAGCAGACAGGCGACGCGCGGTGGCTCACCGTCGCCCAACGGTTCGATCATGCCGCGGTGTTCGACCCTCTGGCGGCCGGCCAGGACCGGCTCAGCGGACTGCACGCCAACACGCAGGTACCCAAGTGGATCGGGGCAGCCCGGGAGTTCAAGGCCACCGGCACCGCTCGGTACCGGGACATCGCCACCCATGCGTGGAACTTCTGCGTCGACAACCACACGTATGCCATCGGCGGCAACAGCCAGGCGGAGCACTTCCGCGCCCCGAACGCCATCGCCGGCTACCTGAACAAGGACACGTGCGAAAGCTGCAACACCTTCAACATGCTCATCCTCACCCGGGAGCTGTTCGCGCTGGACCCGAATCGGGCCGCCCTGTTCGACTACTACGAGCAGGCGTGGCTGAACCAGATGATCGGCCAGCAGAACCCGGCGGACGACCACGGCCACATCACCTACTTCACCCCGCTCAACCCGGGAGGCCGACGTGGTGTGGGCCCGGCTTGGGGCGGCGGCACGTGGAGCACCGACTACGGCACCTTCTGGTGCTGCCAGGGCACCGGCCTGGAGATGCACACCAGGTTGATGGACTCCCTCTACTACCGCAGTGACACCACCCTGATCGTGAACATGTTCGTGCCCTCGGTGCTCGACTGGTCGGAGCGCGGCATCACCATCACCCAGACGACCACCTATCCCGTGAGCGACACCACGACCCTGCGGGTCACCGGGAACGTCGGCGGAACCTGGGCGATGCGCGTACGCATCCCGAGTTGGACCTCCGGGGCCACCGTCAGCGTCAACGGCGCGGCGCAGAACATCACCACCACGCCCGGCAGCTACGCCACCCTGACCCGCACCTGGACCTCCGGCGACACGGTCACCGTCCGTCTGCCCATGCGGGTCGTCATGCGGGCGGCCAACGACGACGCGAACGTCGCCGCGATCACCTACGGCCCGGTGGTCCTGTCCGGCGACTACGGCGACTCCGCGCTCAACTCCCTGCCGAGGCTGGACACGTCCTCGATCAGACGGACCGGCAACACCTCGCTCGCCTTCACCGCCACCGCCAACGGATCCACCGTCGGCCTGGGCCCGTTCCACGACGCGCACGGCCACAACTACACCGTCTACTGGAACACCAGCGGTACCGGCACCGTCCGTCTCGCCAACGCGGGCAGCGGTCTCGTGCTGGGCATCCAGAACATGTCCACGGCCGACGGCGGCCGCGCTCTGCAGTGGAACGACTCGGGCACCGCCGACCACGACTGGCACATGATTCCCGACGGAAACGGGTTCCGCTTCCGCAACGCCCACAGCGGCAAGGTGCTCGGTGTCCAGGACATGTCCACGGCGGACAAGGCGACCCTCCTGCAGTGGGCGGACAACGGCACCGCCGACCACCGCTGGACGCTGCTCGATCAGGGAGACGGGACCTACAAGATCCGCAACGTGCACAGCGGCAAGGTGCTCGCCATCGCGAACAACTCCACCGCTGTCGGCGCGTTCGCGGTGCAGGACTCGGACGACGGTACCGCCGACAACCGCTGGCGCCTCGTGCGGAACTGACGCCCTCCCGAAGCCGGTCGCGGTCGATCTCCCACCCTCCTGCTTGCGCGACAGTTCGACCATTGATCGATATATCGAACGTCCCCTTACTCAAGAAATGAGACCCCCATGCGCAGACGTGGTTTCAGCCCCAGGCAGCTGTCTGTGGTGCTCGCGGCCCTGGTCGCTTCCGCGGCGACACTCGTCGCCAACCCGGCTCAGGCGGCCACCAGCGGCGCGTTGCGCGGCGCCGGTTCCGGCCGGTGTCTCGATGTGCCGAACGCCGGCCAGACGGACGGCACGAACCTGCAGATCTGGGACTGCACGGGCGGGACCAACCAGCAGTGGACGCTGACGGACGACAGCCGGCTGACCGTGTACGGCAACAAGTGCCTGGATGTGCCCGGCCACGCCACCACGGCCGGCACGCGGGTGCAGATCTGGTCCTGCCACGGCGGCGCCAACCAGCAGTGGCGGGTGAACTCCGACGGCACGATCGTCGGGGTGGAGTCCGGGCTCTGCCTGGACGTCAGCGGCGGCGCCACGGGCAACGGCACGGCGGTGCAGCTATGGAACTGCAACGGCGGCAGCAACCAGAAGTGGACGGGTCCGTCCGCGCCGCCGGGCGACACGTGTGCTCTTCCGCCGGCGTACCGCTGGTCGTCGACCGGCCCGTTGGCGCAGCCGTCGAACGGCTGGGTCGCGCTGAAGGACTTCACCACCGTGCCGTACAACGGCAAGCAGCTGGTCTACGCGACCACCTCTGACGGATCGTCGTGGGGCACGATGGCGTTCCGTCCCTTCACCACCTGGTCGGACATGGCGACGGCCACCCAGACCGGGATGAGCCCGGGCTTGGCGGTGGCGCCCAAACTGTTCTACTTCGCGCCCAAGAACGTCTGGGTGCTGACCTCCAACGGGTGGGGTACCGCCTGGCCCTTCACCTACCGCACGTCCAGCGACCCCACCAACCCCAACGGCTGGTCCGCCCCGCAGCCGCTGTTCACCGGCAGCCTCCCCGAAGGCGGCCCGATCGACCCGACCATGATCGCCGACGACCAGAACATGTACATGTTCTTCGCCGATGACAACGGCAAGATCTACAAGTCGACCATGCCGATCGGGAACTTCCCGGGCAGCTTCGGCTCGTCGTACACCACGGTCATGAGCGACACGAAGGAAAAGCTGTTCGAGGCGCCGGAGGTCTACAAGGTCAAGGGCCAGAACCAGTACCTCATGATCGTCGAGGCGATGGGTGCGAACGGCCGCTATTTCCGCTCCTTCACCGCCTCCAGTCTGAACGGTCCGTGGACACTGCAGGCCGGCAGCGAGAGCAGCCCCTTCGCCGGCAAGGCCAACAGCGGTGCCACCTGGACCAACGACATCAGCCACGGTGACCTGGTCCGCACCAACCCCGACCAGACCATGACCGTCGACCCCTGCAACCTGCAGTTCCTCTACCAGGGCAGGACCCCCGCATCGGACGGCACCGACTACCTGAAACTGCCGTACCGCCCGGGTCTCCTCACCCTGCGACGCTGACCCGCACGCACGTGATCACACACTCCTGACCCCGCCGTTCAGGCCCGCGAAGCGGCTCCGCTTCGCGGGCCGGGAAGGGACCCCCCATGGTTCCCCTGCACAGACGACTGCTGCGGCTCCTCACGGCCACCGCACTGACGCTGAGCGCCTGCGCCACGGCCTCCGCCGGCACGACCGCCCAGGCCGCGCCGGGCAGCCCCGCGCTCACCCCGCCGCTCGGCTGGAACAGCTGGAACAGCTTCGGATGCGGGATCACCGAGGCCCAGGTCCGCCAGGCCGCCGACGCGATGGTGTCCTCGGGCATGAAGGCCGCGGGCTACCAGTACGTCGTCGTCGACGACTGCTGGTTCGACCCCCAGCGCGACCCGGCGGGCAACCTGCGGGCCGACCCGACCAAGTTCCCCAGCGGCATGAAGGCGCTTGGGGACTACATCCACGGCAAGGGCCTGAAGTTCGGCATCTACCAGGCGCCCAACGAGAAGACGTGCGCCCAGGGCGTGGGCACCTACCCCGGCTCCACCGGCAGCAAGGGCCATGAGGCCCAGGACGCCGCCACGTTCGCCTCCTGGGGCGTGGACTACCTCAAGTACGACTGGTGCTCCGGCAGCGGCACCCTCGGCGAGCAGGTCGCGCGGTTCACGACCATGCGCGACGCCCTGCGTGCCACCGGCCGTCCGATCGTCTACAGCATCAACCCCAACAGCTTCCACGCCCCCACCGGCGCCACGTACGACTGGGGACAGGTCGCCGACCTGTGGCGGACGACCGAGGACCTGCTCGACATCTGGCAGAACGGCAACACCAACAGCTACCCGATGGGCGTCGGCAACGTCCTGGACGTCACCGCGCCACTGGCGGCTCAGTCGGGCCCGGGGCACTGGAACGATCCCGACATGCTCGTCGTCGGCCGCCCCGGCCTGTCACTGACCGAGTCACGTTCCCACTTCGCGCTGTGGGCGCTGATGGGCGCCCCTCTCATCGCGGGCAACGACATCCGCACCATGTCCGGTGACGTGAGCGCGATCCTGCGCAACCCCCGTCTGCTGGCGGTGAACCAGGACCCGCTGGGCGCGGGCGGGCGCCGGGTCCGCGACGACGGCGACACCGAGGTGTTCGCCAAGCGCCTGTCCGACGGCTCGGTCGCCGTCGGCCTGTTCAACCGAGGGAGCAGCACCGCGACCATCACGGCCACGGCCGCGCAGGTCGGCCTGACCGGAGGGTCGTTCACCCTCACCGACCTGTGGACCGGCGGCACGTCGAGCACCTCCGGGCAGATCTCCGCGAGCGTCCCGGCACATGGTGTCGCCGTGTACAGGATGACCGGCGGCAGCCCGCTGGCCTCCACCACCGGGCGCCTGCGCGGTGGCGGGTCCGGCCGCTGCCTGGACGTGGACGGCGCCGCCACCGCGGCCGGGTCGAAGACGCTGCTGTGGGACTGCCACACCGCCGCCAACCAGCTCTGGACCAGCTGGGCCGGAGGCGAGATCCGCGTCTACGGCGACAAGTGCCTGGACGCCTCCGGCCGGGGCACCACCAACGGCACGCCGGTCGTCATCTGGCCCTGCAACGGCCAGGACAACCAGAAGTGGACGGTCGGCTCCGACGGGTCGGTCCGCAACGTCCGCGCCGGGCTGTGCCTCGACGCCAAGGAGGCCGGCTCCGCCAACGGGACCCCGGCCATCCTGTGGACCTGCAACGGCCAGAACAACCAGAAGTGGACCACGCTCACGTAACCCGTGCGCGGGGCCGCAGGCGGTAGCGCCTGCGGCCCCGCTCGGGTGTCGAGGTCAGGACGGGTCGCCGTACTGCAGGCCGCGTCCGTTGGTGCCGACGTAGACGCGGCCGTAGGTGTCGGGGTCGCCGGTGATGACGCCGACGCCGCCGATGGCGCCCCACTGGTGGGCCTGGTCGTTGACGCGTAGCCAGGTGGCGCCCTTGTCGGTGGAGCGGAAGACTCCGGTGACGTTCTTGACGGTGCCGATCAGATACAGGGCCTGGTAGTGGGCGCCCGGCTTGGCCTTGCCGAAGCCGAGGGCGGAGGCGGACTGCACCGTCTTGAGCGTGGTGAAGGTGCGGCCGCCGTCGGTGGAGTGCAGCAGCCCCTTGGTGCCGCCTGCGATCCACAGGTCTCCGGCGATGCCGGGCACCGCTGTGAGCCGGCCGGAGGGCAGGCCGGCGGCGCGGGCGGTGAAGGTCGCGCCGCCGTCGGTGCCGGCGTAGAGCGTGCCGCCGGACAGTGAGTAGAAGGTCCTGGCCGAGGAGCGGTCGGCGACGACCACGGCGTCGCCGCCCAGGCCACCGACCCTCGACCAGGTCGCCCCCCTGTCGGTCGAGCGGTACGGGGCCTGGCCGGCCTGGGTCCAGACGATGGTGGAGCCGTCCGCCGCGAGCGCGACATGCCCGTCCTGGGCACCGGCCACCGGCTCTGCCTTGAAGCCGTTCCAGCTGCTGCCACCGTCGGTGGAGTAGGCGCCGTCCTGCGCGCCGCCCCGGCCGACGCGGACCATGATCGAGGGCTTGGACTGGGCGAAGTCGATATCGGTGCTGTTGGTCATCAGCGGGTTCTTCAGCCGCCCGGAGGGCACCTTGGTCAGGGAGTCGTGCCGGAAGCCGCCCTGGTCGCCCATGGAGGTGATGACGGTGGCGCCGCCGGGAGGGGCGATCGCGTCCAGCAGCGCGGTCTCCTCCAGTCCTCGGGCGCCCATGTTCCAGTGACTGGTGCCACCGCTGTCGGAGGCGCCCGCGTCCTTGCTGCGCAGGATGCCGTTGCCGGTGCCGTACAGCACGTGACCGGAGTTGAAGGGGTCGATGGCCAGGGCGGTCATCCAGTGCCCGGTGTGGGTGCCGACGTAAGGCGCGGCGGAGGCATTGCGCTTCGACTTGTCAGCCAGTGCCTTCCAGGTCGTGCCGCCGTTTGTGCTGCGGTAGATCTCGTCCTGGGGGTACCAGCGGCCGAGGGTGGTGACCATGACCGTGGAGGGCTTGCGCGGGTCGACGGCCAGACCGGAGAACCCGTAGTTGCCCTGGGAGGGGGAGATGTTCTTCCACGCCCCGCGGTTCGGCGTGTACTTCCACACCGAGCCCGCCGTCACGCCGTTGGGTCCGAGGTTGTCGGTGTACGTCAGGTACAGCGAGCCGTCACCGGAGAGGACGCCGTGCTGTGGCAGCTGGCCGGTGGGCTGCCCGGGGACGAACTGCCAGGTGCTGCCGCCGTCGGTGGAACGGTACAGGGCAGTGGACTTGTCGCCGACACCGACGTAGATCGTCTTGCTGCCGGCCGGGCCGTACGTCACGAAGGAGATGCCCCCGCCGCTGCTCGCCCCGTCCTTGACGGGGAACGAGGAGACCTGACGCCATGTCACGCCGAAGTCGGTGCTGCGCCACAGGCCGTTCTTGCGCGTGCCCAGCAGCAGGGTGCCGTGGTCGGCCGGGTCGACCACGAGCCGCTCGCCCGCCCCGCGTCCGTCCTCGTTGCCGCCCACCTTGAACGACAGATCGGTGCGCTTGAAGGTGCGGCCCCGGTCCGTGGAGCGCAGGATCGCGCCGTTGCCCGCCCACTCGTTGGTGTAGGTGCCCGCCCCGAGGTACAGGCGCTTGGGGTCGACGGGGTCGGTGGCCAGCGAGTCGATGCCCAGCAGGTTCCAGTCCTTCTCGCCGATCCAGTCGGTCAGCGGGATCCACTGCTCGGCCCCGGTGTCCCAGCGGTAGGCGCCGCCCATGTCGGTGCGGGCGTACAGCAGACCCTTCTCCCGCTGGTTGAACACCTGCCCGGTGACGTAACCGCCGCCCACCACCTGGACGTTCTTCCACACATACGGTTCTGCCGCGGCCGTGGTCCGCGCGGCGCCGGATCCGGACGCCAGGGCCCGGTCCGCCTTCACCAGCTTCCACTGCTGACGGGAGCCGCCCCGGCTCGGATACTGGACGACCGCCGCGCCCTGGGCCGTGGAGCCCCCCGAGACGTCCAGGACCTGCCCGCTCCTGCGGGAGGTGAGGATGACGGCGTCGGAACCACTCACCTCGCCGATCCGCCATTCCTGGGAAGCGGCGGAGCTGTCGGTCTGCTGCTCGGCGGCGGCCCCTTGGGCTTTTGAATTGGCCGCTATGCCCAGCACCTTGCCGCTGTTGCGGTTCACCAGCTCGTAGTAACCGTCGCCCGTGGGCCGCAGCCTCCACTGCTGGTTGGCGGTGTTCTCGTCGGTCCACTGCTGGATGCGGGTGCCGTCGGCGGTGGAGAAGCCGTCGACGTCCAGCACCTTGCCGCTCCGCACGGAGACCAGCCGGTAGTAGGCATCGCCGTCGACCGTCGCGGCCTGCGAGTCCTCCTGCGCGAACAGGAGGTAGGGCACGAGGACGGCGGGCACACCGAGCACCAGACCAGTGGCGGTCCAGCGGCGGCGGTGACGCCCGCGGCGCCCGCCGTTCGTGGGGTGGTTCATGGGGAGGCGTTCTCCTTGCATGCTGTACACGTGGAAATCCGGATACCGGCCAACGAACTGGCCGGATCCGATTCCTTGTGGTCACAGGCTGCGCAAAGGGTTGCCGTGATCCTGGAACTCTCGATGGTCTTCCGGGATCCGAACCCCGGAAGGGGCGCAGATCCCGGAGCGGGGTCATCCGGCGGTCAGAGTGGTCCACTTCTGGTTGGAGCCGCCGTTGCAGTCCCACAGGTGGAGCTGCGTGGCGTCGGCCGTGGAGGAGCCCGGAACGTCGAGGCAGCGGCCCGAGGCGGGGTTGCGGTAGCCGCCGTTGTAGGGCTGCCAGACCTGGTTGGCGCCGCCGTGACAGGACCAGAGCTGCACCTTGGTCCCGTTCGCGGTGCCATAGCCGGCTGCGTCGAGGCACTTGCCCATGGAGCGCAGCGTGCCGTCGGTGTAGGCGGACCACAACTGGTTGGCACCGCCGCCACAACTCCAGGTCTGGACGGCGGTCCCGTCGGCTGTGGCGGCGCTCTTGACGTCCATGCACTTGCCGGCGATGCCGGACTGCACGCGTGCGGGGGCGGGGGCCGGGCTCTTCAGCCATCCGGCGCTGTCCGCTGCCCGGACGCCGCGGTGGAAGGCGTCGGCCATCTTCTGGTAGCCCGAGTCGTTGGGGTGCAGGGGGTCGGCCAGGTCGGCCGTGGTCAGGCTGCTCATGTCGACGTGGGCGACGTGTTTGCCCGCCGCTTGTGCCTCGCTGACGATCTGGCGGGTGGCCTGGTTGTACGCGCCCCGGAACCGCTCCTCCGAGCTGCTGGTGGACACGACCAGGGAGGCGACGAGGACCGTTGCGTCGGGGACGTCGGCGGTGATCTGGTTGACCAGCGACTGCAGCCGGGCGATGGCGGTGTTGACCTCGGAGGCCCCCTGGAGGTCGTTGGTGCCGATGTGCAGCGTGACGACATTGGGCCGGTAGCGGGTGAGCGAGGCGTCGGCGAGCGCGGCGATCTGGTCGATGCGGTACCCCGAGTGGCCCTCGTTGTCGGGATCGGACATCGAACCGGCCCGCCCGGTGCCCACGAAGTCCAGCGGGTGGCCGTCCGCAGCGAGTCTGTCCCACAACGGCGCCCGGTAGCCGTTGCCCGTACTGCTTCCCACACCCCAGGTTATCGAGTCGCCCAACGGCATGACCCGCAAAGGCGTGTCCGAGGCGGCGGAGGCAGGGGTCACACCTGCCGTTGTCAGCCCGAGCACGGCGGAGACAAGCGTGACCAGGGGCAGGATCCGAGACTTCTTCATGGAGTTCCTTCTCTTCTGCGAGTGATTGCTGTCCAGCGGGGCTGAATCACCGCCCGGCGGGCATCGAGGTGCGGTGCGTCACGGCGATCCGCTCGGCGTGCGGATCGTCGAACACGGGGCGCCGTGACGGCCGTTGCCGCTGAGGAAGGCGGTCTCCCACCGGGTGGCCGGGTGCGGCCGTCAGGTGCCGTGGACGGTGAGGACGACGCCGATGCCGCTGTCGCGCGTCAGGCGGGCTCCCCGTATTGCACGCCGCGTCCGTTGGTGGCGATGTAGACCCGTCCGTACACGCGGGGATCGCCGGTGATGGCGGCTCCGGTCCAGCCCCACCGGTGACGGTCGTCGTTGATCCGTGTCCAGGTCTTCGCCGCGTCGTCGGAGCGGAGACGGCGGTGATGGTGTCCGTGGCGCAACGGCCGGCCCGGTCGTCCCACCGGTAGGCACCGCCGATGTCGGTCCGCGGGTAGGCCGGCCCGCGCACGGAGGGATGGAACAGCACCCCGCTGATGAGACCCGTACCGCCCTGGACCACGTGCGCCGGCGGTAACCGCTCTTCGCGGGAGTGGCGGCGGCTTGCGCACGTCCCTGGCCGAGCGGCAGGGAGACGGCCGCGGCTGCGGCAGCGGTCCCGGCGAGTACAGCTCTTCTGCTGATGTGGAGCGTGCGCATGACATACCTCTTCCTTGTGCGAAGGAGACGTAAAGAGCGACGCCCCTGAGGGGCGCGGGGACCTTGCCGGTGCAGTCGGCCGCCGAGCCGTTCTCCAAAGGAAGGTCCGGCCGTGCCGCTGCCGGCCATGCGCGTCGGGAGCAGCTTGTCGGCGGCCTTGCCCTACGTGGTGCTCTCGCGCGCCCCACTGTCCGACCTGCCCCAGGCGGTGAGCAGCGGCATCCCAGCGGCCATCGCTGCGGTGGCGAACGCCATGGAGGCGGGGAAGCCTCTCCGGCTTGGCGGGCAGCAGGCGGAGGCGGCATTCGGCGTCATCGCGTCAACCCTTCATGACGCACCAGGACACCCGGCGGAGGGTCGTCGGCTGAGGTGTCGTGACTGTAATTGGCTGAGCTGAAAGCAGACATCCCATTACTGCGACATGATGCACAGTCGAAGCGCTTCGACGTTGCTGCGAGGTTAAGTGAAGGCATGAGGGCGCACAAGGGCCGCTTCGAAGATTACTCCAGGGTACAAAAAGGGGGCCCGTGCGCTCTGTTCAACGCGGCGAGGCTGCCCTCTTGACACCGCACTGGAGCTCTGACGAGCATCGAAGCGCTTCACTGTTCTCCTCCGGCCCATCTCAGGGGAATCCCATGCGTCTGCCCACAAGCCGCACACACCACCGTCGTAGCGCGGTCGCAACGACTGTTCCCGAAGCGCATCGACACCCCTCCGTCGCGGCTCCGCCTCGACGAAAAGATGGGATCCCTGAACCAGCTCACGCCCGCCGTCGATCGCCAGAGCGTCGACAGGTCACACGCCGGCCAGGAGCCCAGCACGGCTCGCCTGGAGGGGCCGGGCAACCGTCTCGCCCAGGCGGCCGGGTCGGCGAGGCAAGCTCCAAGCTGGTTGGGCAGACAGCGCGTTCACTTCACAGCCGCCGCGACGCAGTGCGGCGTCCCGAGCCTTCGTCAGGGCGGGCCGCCCTCGCCCGTACCCGCCGGGTCTGATGCCAGAGCCTGGAGCGACCCACCGTCGGACCAGGCCGATCCCACGGGGCGGCATCCAGCCGAAGCCGTTCTCGGCCGCGCCGGATTCCAGAAAGGACAGCGTCATGTCCCCGAAGTTCAAGAAGAGAAGCGTCAAGGATGTGCTGGTAGCCCTGCTGATGGGGATCTCGCCGCTGATCGCGGCGCTCATTCTGACCGGCACCTCGGCCACCACCGCATCGGCCGCGTCGCTGAGGGAGGTGACGAACTTCGGCAGCAACCCGGGCAACCTGCGGATGTACACCTACGTGCCCGACAGCGCTCCGGCGCACCCGGCGGTGCTGGTGGCGGTGCACTACTGCACCGGCACGGGGCCCGCCTTCTACTCCGGCACGGAGTTCGCCCGCCTTGCCGACCGGTACGGGTTCATCGTCGTCTACCCGGACGCGAACGTCAGCGGGCAGTGCTTCGACGTCTCCTCACCCCAGGCGCTCAAGCATGACGGGGGCAGTGATCCCGCGAGTATCGCCTCGATGGTCCGGTACACCGTGCGGAACATGAACGCCGACGCCGACCGGGTCTACGTCACCGGTGCCTCGTCCGGCGCGATGACGACCAATGTCTTGCTCGGCGCATACCCCGACTTGTTCAAGGCGGGTGCGGCATTCATGGGCGTGCCGTTCGGCTGTTTCGCCACCACCGACGGCTCCGGCTGGAACAGCGCCTGCGCCACCGGCCAGATCACCAAGACCCCGCAGGCGTGGGGCGACCTCGTCCGAGCCGCCTACCCCGGGTACACCGGCCCCCGGCCGCGGATGCAGCTGTGGCACGGCACCGAGGACGAAGCGCTGTACTACACGAACTTCGGTGAAGAGATCAAGCAGTGGACCAATGTGCTCGGGGTGAGCCAGACACCGGCCCTCACCGACTCCCCGCAGACCGGCTGGACCCGCACCCGCTATGGCTCCGCCTCCGCACACGCAGCGGTCGAGGCGATCAGCGTCCAGGGTGTCGGGCACGCCCTGCCCTCCAGCGGTATGGCGGCCCGGGCCATTGCCTTCTTCGGACTCGACGGCTCGGGAGGTTCCGGCGGCACCAGCACAGGTCCTGTCCAAGCCACCGGTTCGGGCAAGTGCCTGGACGTCCCCGGCTTTTCGCAGACCAATGGCGCCCAGACGCAGATCTGGGACTGCAACAGCCAGACGAACCAATCCTGGACCAGTACGCCGGCCAAGCAGTTCACCGTCTACGGCGGTGCGAAGTGCCTCGACGCGGCCGGCGCTGCGGCCGGCGCAAAAGTCGCGATCTGGGACTGCAACGGCGGCACCAACCAGCAATGGGAAGTCAACTCCGACGGCACCATCACCGGCGTCCAGTCAGGGCTGTGCCTGGATGTGGCCGGTGCCTCCACCGCCAACGGCGCACCGGTCGCACTGTGGGACTGCAACGGTGGCAGCAATCAGCAGTGGCGTCTCAGCTGACACCACCGCCCCAAGGCCGAGACGCTTCTCGAAAGCCACGTTCGGGTTCGAGCAGCCCTCCAAGCTCACGCCCTGCGCGATCTGGCCGCACTGCGTCTGGGGCAGGTCGCCGCTGCCCACGATGTTGATGTCACCGCGCCCCGGTGCAGCCCGGGAACCCGACGGTGCCAGGCCCGCCCCCGGGTCCCAGTCGATGTGCTCATCGACTGGGAGTCCGGGCAGCGGTTCAGGCGCTCGATCGCCGGTCACTCCACTTGACCGCACTTCGGCAGGAACGGCGCCTACAAACTTCCCGAATTCGACAGCCAGGGGAACAGCATCCGTTATACGGAATGGGGCACGGTGCAGTCGATCGACAATCCGAAATGGGGTGGCGAACGGGTCGTGACCGGGTCGGACGGATCGGCGTACTACACTCCGACCCATTATCAGACGTACATCGTGATGGAGACCGGCCGATGAGCAACGCCACCTGGTGGGGACGGAACGAGGAAGAAGTCCGTGTCGTCCCGACCGACTCCGCGCTCTCCGTTGTGCGCGCCCTGCCTCCCACCGGATTGATTTACTCGGCGCGGATGCGAGGACCGGAAATGCGCGACTCCGACGGGGTGTTCACTCAGTTCTACGAGGCACTGCGCCTCCCGGACTACTTCGGCTGGAATTGGAACGCACTGCGGGACTGTCTGACCGATCTGCACTGGATCAGCGCCAAGCACTTCCTCCTTACCATCGATGACGCCGACGCCGTGCTTTCCGAGAGCACCGAAGAACGCGAAATCCTTTTCCGCGCCCTGAATGACGCCGTTAAGTTCTGGGCAGAACAGCCCGAGCTTCCGGGCCAGGAAAAGATAACTTTTCAGGCGGTACTTCTGTGCCCGCCCGATCTCCAGGAGGAGATGCTCCGCCAAATCAGAACTTCTTGAGGTCTCCTTCGAAGTACGCCCCGGGCGGGCTCCGCGCGGACTAATTCAAGGACTTCCGGCACGAGATGTGCACGGTGCTGTGCCGCGCTCCCGGCGATGCCGTGCTGACCTGCCCTACGCGACCTCGACGTCCTCGACGAACCACTGGACGCCCGCATCGGTATCGCCCCCGACGTGGCGCTCCTCGTCCAGCACGGCACTGTCGTCGGCTGGAGCCTCACGGACCTCGCACGCTACCTGACCACCGGCTTCGCCGCCTCCGACCCGCTCCCCCCGGTCCCGGCCACCCGCCGCCTGCTCACCGAATGCCTGGACCTGGTCACCACGCCCGGTGGTCGACGACCTGGTCGACGGTGAACCGGCCGCCCTGGCCCGCCTCCGGGCCGCCGACAAGGCCCTGCGCGAGCAACGCGAGGACCGGCACCGGGCCGACGCCCTGCTAGAGCTGATCGCCACCTACGTGGAGGACTACGGGAACTGGTGAACGAGGAGAAGACCAGGTCCGTGACCTGTTCCGGTGTTGGCAGCGGGACGGTACTTGGGCGGTACTCTCACCCAGCTCCAGGCCGAAGCGGGACGCGAAGGGCCTGATCAAAAGGGGGACCTCCAAGCGTCATCCGAGCGTCAAGAAGTTCCAACCAGGTCGCGAGGGTGTCGCCGATGCGTACTTCTCTCCCACGAAGTCGCAGGTCAGGCACCCTTCGTGATCGGCTCCAAAATGGCCACGCACTCCACGTGCGACGTCATCGGAAACACATCACAAGGCGTGCGGACGGGAGAATCTGCAGGTCACATCGGTTGTTCCTGCCTTACGCAGGGGCTGTGAGGCAGCCGAAGCGTCGACTGAGCGTCATGACTGACGGACTTTCTTTTCTCCTCCCGACTGGTATACCGGACTGTCCGCGCTTCTGATCGCCTCGTGGCCGTCATGTTGCTGCTCGGGCGGCAGGTCAGCCGCTGGAGGGGCTGCACGAGATGCCCGGCGCAGCGCTCCCGCCATCGGGCCGCCCCGGACGCGTCCGGGCGAAATCCGGGCGGCGCGATGTGTACGGGCCGACCCGGCGGACCGGTGACGTGGCTGGACCTCGGGAACGACTCGTCGCCGAGTGGGGCGTGGTGATCCATTGCGTGTGCGCTCTCTTCCTCTCGACGGAGCCGGGGCACCACGACGGGCGCCCTGGATCGATCGGATGACGCCGGCGGCCGGGACAGCGACGGGTGAAGGCGGTGCCGCCTTCGGCGGGTGAGCCGTGGGCCCGGTGGTGCCGGCGAAGATCTCGCCATCTCCTTCGCCGCCTACTGACCACAACAGCAGGCGCATGCACTCCTGCGGCACGGTGCTCTCGCCGCACTCACGGCCCGATCAACGACTGCGGCCGTATGGGGATGCCGTGGAGGAGAGGCGGCACCGGGGTGGGGAGCCTGCCGGCAGCCTCCCCCACTGCCGCCGTGTCGCGGCCGGGGCCGAAGGCGAGCTACATGCCAGGGAACCGCTGGGACACATGGACCATCCCTGCGCGCCACGGCCCCGGCCACGCGCGGATGTGAGGGCTTTCATGTCGCCCGGATCCTGCAGGGCACGGTGGGGATCCCGGAGACGGGCGGGATGTTCCGCGTCGCGATCGAGGACGTCAATGCCTGGACCGTAGGCGACTTCAGCTCCTCCGAGCACTGACCCACCCGCCGCCGTGTCGAGAGCGGCACGGCACGCATCGGGGGCCCTATCGGCGCACGCCGATGGGGCCCCATCCATGCTTTGTTCGGCTCGTTCCTGTCCCGTCGGTCAGACGGACAGGGGGCTGCCAAGCATTGCGGAAGCCTTCCAGCACGCAGTCTCGCCGCCAGCACCCGACGCACCCACGAGGCGGAAGCCCTGGCGGGAACGGGCCCGCGGGCACCGTGAGGCCGCGAACGACCGAGCCTTCCCTGCCGTTGCCGGGCCGCTCAGTCCCTCCGGCCGAGCACCGCCTCGCCGAGGTGTGTCAGGCGGTGCAGGGTCAGGTTGTCCCGGCGTTCGGGAGCGACCATCCCGGACCTGCGCAGGACACCCAGATGTCTGCTGACGGAGGGGTGGGAGAGGTCCAGACGGCGGGATATCTCGCTGATGGACATGGGCGACCGCAAGGATTCGAGGACGTTCGCGCGGCTGTGCCCGAGGAGGTCGCTCAGAGCAGCGGTCCGGTCCTCCTCCTGGTCCCAGAGTCCGGCGGCGGTGTCGGTGGTGGGGCTGACGTTGTAGACGAGGACGGGGGCGTCCTGGCCGCCCGTCTCCGCATCGAGGACCATCGGCCCGAGTGCGAACAGCGACGGAGCGATGACCAGGCCCTCCCCGAGCGGGTCGGCTCGCTGGCCTTCCTGCTCGCCGTCCACGCGGAGCAGGGGAGCGTGCCAGCTGATGGAGGGGTGCAACTCGTTGAGAAGGCTCTCCACACCACCGGAGAGAACGGCGCGGCCGCGCGCCTCACGTTCCTGTTCCAGGTGGTTCCGTATGCGCCCCCAGAAGGGCACCACGGCCACCGAGCTGAACCGCCGTGTGTCGGCGTGGGGCGTCGCTCCCGGGGCGCGTCGCAGGAAGCCGGTGCCCGGCCCGCCGGACGTGCTCGCCTGGCGGAGTCTTCTCCGCACCTTCATCCGCCAGTCCGCGAACTCGTCCGGTCGCGTGTCCGCGTATCTGAGCTCGGCGAACCGGGTTTCGAGATCCAGCCCGAGGGAGCCGACGAAGCGGATGCGAGAAAGGTCTTCCACCGTGAGATGCATGCAGACCAATGCGCTGTCTCCTCAACTCGGCTCGTGCGGTTCGTGCGTCACGCCTTTCCACGGGCACCGGCTGCGGACCCATTCGGCCGGACGGCTCCGCCCTTCGTGTATACCCTGTTGCCGAACCGGCGAGGAGACGTCGGACACTGCCGGTGGTCGGGCACGGCAGGGCCCTCGGGATTTCTGAACACGTGACGAGGCCGGCACGCGGATCTGCGTCGGATCCCGCCGGCTCCGGTATGGCTGTCATCCCCGTGATTCCCCCTGGTGCGACGCAAGCACTCGGGGACCGTACTCAGCGGATGAAATGGTGTCAACTGATCCGCTGGAGCCTCCGTTGACCTCGTCGGCCGTCATCTGCCCCGCACACTCCTCCGCGCGTGGAAGCAGGGGAAGTTTTGAGCCAAAAAGGCGGTCACGCGTTTGGAGGGAGTGGGCAAGGCGGCGGGTCACTGCGTAAGTTGGGTGTCCTATCCTGTCCGCTGGACACAGACGTGCTATCGCGCCCGGGAGTTGGAGACTTGGCCAGCAGCAGCAACGATGACAACGGCACGACAGGCCCGTCATCCCTGGCTCGACGGCTTGAGGACATCGTCAACGCCTACTACCGGGGCAACCGTCCCCCCTACAGCAAGATCGCGGAGGAGATCCGCCAGAGCACGGGGCGGACGTTCTCGGCCACCTACCTCTGGGAGCTGACGACGGGGCGAAAGCGGAACGTGACACGCGACCACCTCAGGGTACTGGCGGAGCATTTCGGCGTCACGCCGGACTACTTCACCGACGAGGAGGTCTCCGAGAGAGTGAGGCGCCAGATGGAGTTCGCCGTCGCCCTGGGCAACAGCAAGGTACGAACGCTGGCCTTCCGCGCCGACGGGTTGTCGGAGGCAGGGCTCGACGCCCTGCTCGCACTCGTGAACGCGATGTCCAACGAATCCGGTTCCGATGGAGGACACCAGCGTCCCGGCCGGTGACACCATGCGGAGAGTCGGGGCAGCCACGACCAGTGAGAGCAAGAGGGACGAAGCCCGCTCATGCAAGCGCTCAGGCGACTTTCGGGTTTCTGTCATCCGGGACGGGGGTGACAGCAGGTGAGACGAACGGGGGAATACGCCAAGTTACAGCGGAAGTGTGCGGCGATCCTGCGTGATCTCGGGGTGCACCGGTCCCTTTCCTTCGACGCGATCCGTGAGCGGGTGGAGGAACTCAGAGGCCGGCCGCTCGTTCTGAAGGAGCTGCCCGAGCAGGCAGCGATCGCCGGAGCCTGTGGCCTCTGGCTGGGCACCGACGACGCCGACTACGTCTTCTACGAAGCCCGGACCGCGCCCCTCCACCGGGAACACATCATCCTGCACGAGATCGGCCACGTCCTGTGCGACCACCATCGGGGCGTCACGGACCCGGGCGACGAGCTGACGGACCGGCTCCTCAGTGGTCTGCAGCCCCATCTCGTGAAGCGGCTGATGGGTCGGACCAGTTACACGACCGCCGAGGAACAAGAAGCCGAGATGATCGCCAGCCTCATACAGAGCGCCGGGAAGACCGGCCCGGTGGCCGGCTCTCTCGGCCGTCTCGGCGCGTTCCTGGGAGTGACGGACGATGTCGGCATCTGAGCTGGCGACCCAGGTGGGGCTCTTCAGCATCATCACCATGTGGTTCGCCCTCGTCTTGCGTGCCCGGCCCGCGCTGCGCCAGCCGCACCAGCGGGGACTGTGGCTCACGGTCCTGGCTGCGGCCATCGCCATCACGCTCTTCCAGCCCGAGGTCGTCGGCCGGCTCACGCACGCCGGCGTGGAACTCCACACGGTGGCCCTGACCCGGAACCTGATCGGCGTCCTCAGTGCCGGGCTGGTCCTTCTCTTCATGGTCGATTCCACCCGGATACGCCGCCTGCGTCTCACCGTGGCGGCGGGGCTGACAACGGTGATGGGCGCGTTGGTCGCCCTGGACCTGCTTCCGGGCGACCACCCGCCCGAGAGTGTCACATCCGTGCAGGGGCCGGCCGACCCGGCGTTCTCCTACTGGTTGATCCTCCTCGTGGCCCATCTGGCCGGTGACGCCGTCGCGCTCGTGGTCTGCTGGTCGTACAGCCTGCGCACCGGGGACCGCGATCTCGTCTGGTCGCTGCGGCTGTTCGCCGCCGGGAGCGTCCTCGCGCTCGTCTTCTGGTGCGGCTACCTCTGGCACCTCTACGGCGGCGCCTCCGCCATGCTCTCCTACCTGTCCCTGATCATCGGCGTCCACGGCTGCATCAGGGCGGCATCACTGCTCGTCCCCACCGCGACCGCCCTCGTCCGGTCATGGAGCGCGCTGCGTGTCACCTGGCGTCTGTGGCCGCTGTGGCGCGATCTTGTTCTGGCGGTGCCCCAAGTAGCGCTCTCCAGCCCGCAGCGGACCAGGCTCCAGGAGGCCCTGCGACCGCGCTCCCCGCTGGCGCTGCAGGCTCACAGGCAGACGATCGAGACCTATGACGCGCTCTTGGACCTGCAGCGATTCGTCCAACCCGGCGCCTATGAAGAGGCGCACCGGCATGCCCGGCGCGCAGGGGTGCCGGAGCATCGCCTCGCCGCCGCCGCACTGGCCGGAACGCTGGGCCAGGCCCGACGGGCCAAGCTCGCCGGTGCGCCCCCGTCCGTCCCCCGTCCCCTGCCCGGCGTAGAGCACGGCAGCCTCGCGACCCTGCTGGGGATCGCCCGGATGTGGCCGTCGATGACGGACGCGCTGCCCTGGCACGACGAGCGAGTCGACGCGGTAGCACCGACCCACCGCGAGTGACGGGCGGCGGCACGGCAGTCGCGGGTCCGGGACGCTACCGAGGAGTGCCGGGCGCCTCGTCGTGACGGGGCGTGACACGGAAGTCGAACGCCAGCGTCCCGGGGTCCAGGGCCGTGGCCCCGCCGTCGACCGTGAGCACGGCACCGTTCACGTAGGAAGCCGCCGGGGACAGCAGCCAGCTGATCGTCTCCCCGACCTCACGCGGCTCACCCGGGCGCCCCAGTGGAAGAAGCCCGGTCACCTCCTCGTAGGCACCGTCCACGCCCTCACCCCGCAGGTCCGCCTCCGCGGCGAAGCGCGCCATGCGGCGGTCGGCCATCTCGCTTCTCACCCAGCTCGGGCACACGACGTTGGCCCGCACTCCTCGACGCCCGTAGTCGACGGCGACGGAACGGCAGAGCTGGAGCAGGGCCGCCTTGGACGTGGCGTACGGGGCGTTGCTCGTGCCGTTGCGCAGGGCGGACACCGAAGCGACGGCGACCACAGCCCCTCTCGCCTCCAGCAGGTGCGGGATCGCCGCGCGCAGGAGCAGCAGCGGACCGGTGACGTTGGTGCGCATCACCTCGTCCCAGTCCTCCAACGACAGGTCGCCCACGGACCCGCCGCGCCCGATGCCCGCGTTGAGCACCAGTCCGTCGAGTCGTCCGTACGCGGACAGAGCCGCCCGGACGAGACCGTCGGCGGCCTCCGGGTCCCTCGCATCGGAGGGGTGCGCAAGCACCCCGATCTCCTGCTCGAGACGGCGCAACGGCTCGCTCCGCCGGCCCGAGACGACCACATGGTGGCCTCCTTCGCGCAGCAGCCGGGCGGTGGCCTCCCCGATGCCCGAGCCTCCACCGGTCACGACAACAACTCGTCCGTCAGTCACAGCTGTTCTGGCTCCTTCGAGATCACAAGACGCATCCGAGCCTAGGACCCGGTGATCCCCTGCTGATCACTTTGAGACATGGCAGGTGGTGGGGGAAACCCACCCCCGAACTCTCCTGCCAGGTCTACTGCCTCCCCCCGGCCGCCCTGTTGCACTGGAATCCCCGGATCCCGACTTCGACGAGGGCAGCCCGACATGTCGCAGATGACCGATGTCCGTCTCCCCGTTGTCCAGTTGGTCAGAGTCTCCGTGGACCGCCGCGGTGCCGTCGGCCGTGGAGGCGCACTCCTCGAAGCCAGTGCGGGCTTCCCGGAGCGAACCCTCACCGCGGTCGTGGGTCCTTCCGGTGCGGGCAAGAGCGCCCTTCTGCGGTGCGCCTCGGGTCTGGAACGGCCGGACCGGGGCAAGGTGTTCAAGGGCTCCCGGGAGCTGGAGGCCATGGACGATCAGGAGCTCACGGAGCTTCGGGGTCTCTTCGTGCCGCGTCAACCCGAGTTGGACCCGGCGCTCACCACGTGTCAGATCGTGGCCCAGGCGTCGTACGCCACCGGCCGCAGAACCCGACGGGCGGCCGCTATGGAGGCGCTGCGCCACGTCGACCTCGAGGAAGAGGCCGGGCGGTACCCGGACGAGCTCTCCGCCGAGCAGCTCAGGCGCGTCGCCATCGCCAGAACCCTGCCGACGGGCCCCAGGATTTTGTTCATCGACGAACCGACGGACGCGCTCGACCACGCCGGTGGGCGCCGGATCATGGATTTACTGCGCGCCCTGGTGGAGCAGGTCGGACGCACCGTCGTCATGGGCACACGCGATCCCGCGGCCGCGGCCTGCGCGGACCGGGCCGTCTTCCTCGTCGGCGGTCGTGTGGTCGGCAAGATCGACCATCCGACGGCCGACGAGGTCGCCGCCGAACTCGTGCGACAGCAGCCGGGACAGGGCTGACTCCCTGACTCCCCGGCCTGTGCGACGGGACGCCCGATGGTGGGGAAAACCCGACCGTCAGGTCTCGACCTGGCCGTCATGACCTGACCCGATGCTCCGGATGCAATGGACGAGTGCTGATTCATCGGGGTCAACTTCGTCCGGACACAAGGAAACTGTGGTGCGTCGGCTGGCTCGTGGCAGCCGCCTGGGCCGCTGTCTTTCCGTTCATCACGGCACCCGAGCCGCACCGTGTGTGGGGCATGAGCGCCTGCCTGGGTTACCTCTGCGCGGCGGTCGCCGCGCTGTCGGCGCGCCCGCGTGGCCGCGCCGTCTCGGTCTGCCTGGCGCTCTTCGGGGCCGTCGTCGTGCCCTTCGTGCTCCTGGTGCTGACCGGCACGGCGCAGAGCGAGGTCGGCGTGGTCGAGCGCTCCGGGCTGCTGACCTTGCGCCAGGCCACGCCGTACCTGCCCGATCCGCACACGGTGGGCGAGGTCACCCCGTACCTGCCGGGCATGGCCGTGTTCGGGCTGCCGCGCGCGGTGCTGGGCGAGAGCGGCCCCCTGCCCGGGCTGCTGGGTGACGCCCGGCTCTGGTGCGCCGCGGCGTTCCTCGGCTGTCTGTGGGCCGCCCGGCGCGCGATGCGGCGCCCGGTCGGCGGCCCCTCGGCGGTCGGCAGCGGCGCGTCGCGGGGCTACGCGGTCGGCGCGTTCGTCGCCTCGCCGGCCGTGGCGCTTCCGCTCTGCGTCAGCGGCGTGGATCTGCCGCTGACCGGGCTGCTGTTCCTCACGCTGGCGTTCGCGGCGCGGCGGCGACCGGTGGCCGCCGGGCTGGCGCTCGCCGCTGCCTGCTCCCTCAAGTGGACCGCCTGGCCCGCTGTCGCGGTCGCCGTGACGCTGCTCGCCCACCACGGGGGGACCCGCGCGGCCGTGCGCGGGGCGGTCGTGGCGGTGGGGGGCACGGTCCTGCTCGTTCTGCCGAGCGCGCTGCTGTCGCCGGGGCCCCTGGTGCAGCAGGTGTTCGCCTTCCCGACCGGGCGCGGGCCGTTCGAGACCCCGGCGGCCAGTCCGCTGCCGGGCCGGTTGCTCGCCGACCTCGGGCCGGCCGGCTGGTGCGCGGCGGTCGCACTGCTGCTGGGCGGTGGGCTGGCCGTCTTCGTGTCCCTCCTGGTCCGGCCTCCGCACGACCTCATGTCGGCCGCCGACCGGCTTGCCATCGGCCTGTGTGTCGCGTTCCTTCTCGCGCCGGCCGGGCGCTTCGGATATCTCGCCCTGCCGGTCACCCTGGCCGTGCTCGCCCGGCTGGCGGGTGGCGCCCGCCGGAAGGAACCCGCGCACGACCGCGTCGTACGAGCCTCCCGTCCTGCGCGCCCGGCCCCGGTTCCCGCCGCGCGGGGTGCCCGGTGAGGGCCCGTCGCACCGCGGCGGCGTGGGCGACCCTGCGGTGGAGCGCCCATCGGTTGCCGTTCGGCGAGGAGGAGGTGGCGGGTCTGCGGGCGTTCGTGCCGGCGGGGTCGGTGTGCGTGGCCGCGGGAGCCACACCTGGGTGCCGGGTGCCCTGGCCGGGTCGTCCGGCCGGGTGCACAGCGTCGAGCCGCTGCCCGGCCCCTGTCGCCGGCTGCGGGTCACCGCGCGGCTCCTTGGCGCCCGCAACGTGACCGTGCACCGCGCCGCCCTGGGTGACTGGTGCGGGCGCGGCAGGCTCAGCCTGCCGGTACGGCGAGGGCTGCCCGTACAGGGCCGGGCCTACCTCACCGAGGGCGCTCACGGGCCCGGCCTCGATGCCGAGTTCCGCGCGTCCCGCACCGTGGTGGCGCCCGTCCGCACCCTCGATCAGCCGGCCCGCGAGAGCGGCCTGGAGCGGCCGGCGTGCGTCAAGGCCGACGTGAAGGGCACCGAACTCGCGGTTCTGAAAGGCGGGCCGGCCACGCTGCCCCGCCACCGTCCCACGCTGCTGCTGGAGATCGAGCACCGCCACCTGGCGAAGTACGGCGTGCATCCGGCCGACGTCGCGCGGCACTTGCGCAGCTTCGGCTACCAGGCCCATCGCCGGCGGCATGGCCACTGGGTCCCCGTCTCCCACGTCACAGACGACTGTCGCACCTACCTCTTCACCGCCTGACCACCCCTACCCGGAGGCAGCAACCACCATGGGCACCACCCTGATCGTCACCAACGACTTCCCGCCCCGCCAAGGCGGCATCGAGACCTTCGTCCACGCCATGGCGACCCGCGTCCCGGGCAACGACGTGGTCGTCTACACGTCCAGCGAGCCGGGTGCCGCCGCGTACGACGCCACTCTGCCGTTCCCGGTTCTCCGGGATCCCAGCCGCATGCTGCTGCCCACTCCCAGGGTGACCCGCCGCACGCTGGAGATCGCCCGGCGGCACGGCTGTGACCGGGCCTGGTTCGGGGCCGCCGCCCCGCTCGCGGCGATGGCGCCCGCACTGCGGCGCGGCGGGATACGGCGGATGGTCGCCACGACGCACGGTCACGAGATCTGGTGGGCGCGTACACCGGGCGCCAGGCGGGTGATGCGGCGCATCGGCGAGCACGTGGACGCCGTGACGTACCTCGGCGAGTACACCCGGCGGCGCATCGCGCCGGCGCTGGGGCCGCGGGCCGCACTGGTACGGCTGGTTCCGGGCGTGGACGCGGCGGCGTTCGTGCCCGTCTCCGGCCGGGCCCGGGAGGTCCGGGAGCGGCACGGCATCGTGGGCCGCAAGGTCGTTCTGTGCGTCTCGCGGCTCGTCCGGCGCAAGGGCCAGGACATGCTGATACGGGCGCTGCCCGCCATACGGAAGGCCGTGCCGGAGGCGGTGCTGGTGATCGTGGGCAGCGGCCCGGAGGAGGAGCGGCTGCGCAAGCTCGCGCGCCGGTACGCCGACGGACACGTGGTGTTCGTCGGCGGGCTGGACCACGAGGCGACGGCCCCGTACTACGCGGCGGCGGACGTGTTCGCCATGCCGTGCCGAACCCGGAAGGCCGGGCTCGAGGCCGAAGGGCTCGGCATCGTGTTCCTGGAGGCAGCGGCCAGCGGACTGCCCGTGGTCGCCGGAGACTCGGGGGGTGCGCCGGACGCGGTCGTCGACGGGGTGACGGGCACCGTCGTGGACGGCGCGGACACGGGGGCCGTGGCCCGCGCCGTGTCCGGGATCCTGCGCACCCCCGAGAGGGCCGCGGCGATGAGCGATTCCGGCCGGGCATGGGTGACTTCCCAGTGGTCCTGGGACGCGTCGGCGGAACGGCTGACACGACTGCTCTCCCCGGGCGCCGACCTCGAGGCGGCCGTGTCCGGCAGGGGCGACGGGGAGGGCTGACACGGCTCCGGCCCTCTGCGGGCAGCCGTCGGTGCCCCGGTCAGACCTGCGGGACCTCCCGGCGGAGGTGGGCGAGCACCGCCAAAACTCGCCGGTTGCCCTCGGCCGGGTCGAGATCCAGCTTCATGAAGATGTTGCTCGAGTGCTTGACCACCGACGCCTCGGTGATGGTCAGTCGCTGCGCGATCGCCTGGTTGTTGAACCCCTCCGCCATGAGAGCCAGCACCTCCCGCTCGCGGGGCGTCAGGCGCTGCAGCGGTTCGTCGGCGGTCCGCTGCTGGAGCAGCACCCGGACCACCTCCGGGTCGATCACGGTCTGCCCGTCGGCCACGCGGTCCAGCGCGTCGAGGAAGTCGGTTACCTCCCCGACCCGGTCCTTCAACAGGTAACCGAGTCCTCCCTCGGCCGACGAAGCGCCGCTGAACAGCTTCGTCGCGTAGGCCGTGGCGACGTACTGCGACAGCACCACGACCGGCAGGCCCGGGTGGCGGCTGCGCAGTTCCAATGCCGCCTTCAGCCCTTCGTCGCGGAAGCCGGGCGGCATCCGCACATCGGTGATGACCACGTCCGGCCGGTCTGCGTCCACGGCGCGCGCCAGTTCTCCGGCGTCCCCGACGGCGGCGGTCACCACGTGTCCGACTCGGGACAGCAACTCGACCAGACCGGCACGCAGCAGGACGGCGTCCTCGGCGAGCACTACGCGGAGCACGGCACCTCCACCCGCAGTTGGGTCGGTCCGCCGACGGGACTGGTCACGACGAGTCTCCCTTTGAGAATGGCCACACGGTCCGCCAATCCTTGCAGACCGGCTCCGGCTGCCGGGTCCGCGCCACCATGCCCGTTGTCGGTGATGAGCAGGACCAGTTTGTCGTCGCGCAACTGGCCGACGACGCTGACCTGGTCGGCGCCGCTGTGCTTGGAGGCGTTCGTCAGAGCCTCGGTGACGGTGAAGTAGGCCGTCGTCTCTACCGCTGATGGCAACCGGTCCGGCAGGTGCATGTCCACGGTCACCGGGATCGGATTGCGCAGGGCCAGTTCGGACACGGCGGCCGGCAGTCCGTGGTCGGTGAGGACCTGGGGGTGGATGCCGCGCACCAGGGAACGCAGCTGGTCCAGTGCCTGGCGGGCCTCGCCTCGGGCGCGGGCGATGAGGGGGCCGGCCGGCGAGTCCTGGCCGCGCAGCTCCAGTTCGGCCAGTCCCAACGTCATGCTGAGCGCCACGAGTTGCTGCTGGGCGCCATCGTGCAGATCGCGTTCGATTCGTCGCCGCTCCGCTTCGAACGCGTCGACCAACCGGGCGCGGGAACGGGTCAGTTCGATGACTCGGCTGCTCAAGTCCTCATCGCGTGCGGACAGCAGGGACTGGGCGACCCACACCTGTGCGCCGGCGAGGAGTCCGCCCACGTATGCGGAGACGAGCAGTCCGAGCAGGCCCGCGGCGCTGCCGGGCAGGGCAGCGACGGGGTCGGAGATGGGCCGGCCGGGCACCAGCATCACGGTGTCGGGTGCGATCGCCCACACGATGACAGGAGTCGCCGTCAGCAGCACCGACAGGCCCAGCAGGGCGGCGAAGCCGATCCCCGTGGCGGTGAAGACCACGCCCAGGGCGAGGGTGTACCCCAGTTCCCGCCAGGTGGCCCGCTCGCGCAGTCGGGTGCGCAGCCAGGGCCAGGCGCCCGTGCCGGGGAGCGAACCGTGGGGGTCGAGAAGCGGTTCCGGTTCGACGAGCCGTAACCGGTGCCGTTCCAGCGCGGCGACGGGAACGCCCAGCACGGCGACTCCCATGAGGACGAGCAACCCGACACCCACGACGGACAGTCCCACCCCCACGAAGAGGAGGCCCGTGAGCAGGAGCAGTGCGAAGAAGCCCACGACGGTGCCGCTCAGCAGGAACGCCCAGCACCGTAGCGGCCAGGTGGAGAGGGCGAAACGCAGGGGGCGTTCTCTCAGTGCCTCCCAGACGGCGACGGTCATGGTGCGTATCCTCCGGGGCCGTGCGCGGGCGGGTCAGCCGGTCACTCTAACCGGCCGCCGGCCTCGGCGGATGGTAGGGAAAACCCGCCCCACAGGACTCCTTTCAGCTCCACTGACCCGGGCGGCCCGCGCTGCTGAACTGGAAGCATGTCTCTGCTCACCGACATTCAACTGCCGGCCGTCCAGCTGGCCGCCGTCTCCAAGAGCTACCCGGGCGCCGCAGGCAGTGTGCCGGTGCTGCGCGAGGTCAGTCTCGGGTTCTCGCAGCGGGCGCTGACCGCTGTGATGGGGCCGTCCGGCTCCGGCAAGACGACGCTGCTGAACTGCGCGGCCGGTCTCGACAGGCCCGACAGCGGCAAGGTCCTCCTCGGAGACACGGACCTCGCCGTCTGCGACGAGCGGGAGCTCACCGCAGTGCGCCGCGGCCGGATCGGCTTCGTCTTCCAGCAGTTCAACCTGCTGCCGATGCTGACCGCGTACGAGAACGTGGCCCTGCCGCTGCGACTGCGGCGCCGGTCGGTGAAGCGGAACCGGGTCATGGAGGCGCTGCGCGAGGTGGGTCTGACGGACAAGGCCGACCGCCGGCCCGCGCAGTTGTCCGGTGGCCAGCAGCAGCGGGTCGCGATCGCGCGGACGCTGGTGGCCGAGCCGGAGATCGTCTTCGCCGACGAGCCGACCGGTTCCCTGGACCGGCACAGCGGCCGGCAGATCATGGAGCTGCTGCGCGCCGTGGTCGACCGGGCGGGGCGCACGGTGGTCATGGTGACCCACGACCCCGCGGTTGCGGCGTGCGCGGACCGGGTGGTGTTCCTCTCCGACGGCCAGGTCGTGGGGCGGCTCGATCACCCCACGGCCGACGCGGTCGCCGGCCGGCTGAGCATGTGGGAGCGGTGATGTGGCGGATCTCCCTGTACTCGGTGCGGCACTACTGGGCCCTGTTCGCCGGGACGTTCGTCGCTCTCGCCCTCGGCGTGGCATTGATCGGCACGTCCGCGTCGGCCCTGGCAGCTACCTCGGCGGTGCCGACGTCGCCGCGAGCCGGGAACCCGTCGGTGACGCTCACGGACGGCACCGGCGCGGCTCACACCCTGTCCAGTGGCGATCTGGATCTGGGTGGGGTGCAGAGTGTGCTGGCGATGGCGGGGGTGGTGTCCGCGTTCGTGACGGTCTTCGTCATCACCGGCACCTGCGCGTTCGGTATCGCCCTGCGCCGCCGTGACATGGGGTTGCTGCGCATGGTGGGCGCGGGCGGGCCGCAGGTGCGCCGGATGGTGTTGGGCGAGTCACTGGCGGTGGCGGTGCCCGCCGCGCTCGCGGGGTGCGCGGCCGTCGTCGTGGCCGCGCCAATCGCCGTAGAGGCGCTCAACGACACGGGGCTTTCGCCGGTTGATTTGCGGCAGGGACCGTTGCTCTGGCCGCTCGTGTTCGCGGCGGCCGGCGGCCTGTTCATGGCCGTGCTGGGAACACTGGCCGCCTCGGGGCGAGCCGCCCGGGTCCGCCCGACGGAGGCGCTGCGCGAGGCGGACCTGGATGCTCGGACCATGACGGCGGGCCGCGCGGTGACGGCCGTGCTGATGCTGCTGACCGGCGTGGTGATGCTGGCGCTGGCCCCCGGCGCCGGGGCGGAGGCGGCGACTCCACTGGCCCTGTTCGGCACGATGGCGCTGGCGGTCGCCGCCACGCTGCTGGGACCGGTGTATCTGCCGCCGCTGCTGAGGCTGATGGCGCTGCCCCTGCGCTGGGCCGACCCGGTGGCCGGGCGTCTGGCCGCGGAGTCGGTGCGCACGTCGCGGCGGCGTACGGCGTCGCTGGTGGGACCGGTGCTGGCGATCATCGCGGTCGTCGGCGCCTTCACGACCGTGCTGTCGACCACGGGCGCGGCGACGGAGGCGGACGACCGCGCGCGTACCGTCGCGCAACTCGTCGTGGAGCCCGCCCAGGGCGACTCGCTGAGCGCGGACGACGTGAGGGCGCTGCATGCCGACCCACGGGTGGCGGCCGTCTCGGCGCCCTCCGCACTGGAGGTGGCGGTGGCGGGCCCGGATTCGGTGTGGAAGGAGCAGGCGGCGGTCGAGGACCCGGGCGCCCTGGCCCGCACGCACCGGATCTCCGTGGTCGACGGATCGCTGGAAGCGTTGCGGCCCGGCACGGTCGCGGTGTCGCGGGAGTTCGCCGAGTGGTACGGGCATCGCGCGGGATCGACGGTGACCTACGGGCTGTTCGGCGGCCGGCCGGTCAAGGCCCGCGTGGTGGCGGTGCTGGACGGCGGGTCGGCCGTGCCCCCGCTCCTGCTGCCGGGCGGTGCGCGGGACGCGGCCGCGGCCCCGTCGCGTGCCGCGGTGCTGCTCGACGAAAAGTCCGCGGGCTCGGCGCGGGCGGTGGCCGCCGAACTGACCGCGCGGGTGGGCGCCGAGCGGGTCAGGGTGGTGCCGTCGGCCCAGTGGTTCGGCGAGGCCGCGACCGACCAGGACCGGCTCAACCGGCTGGTGCTGGGGGTGCTGACTGTGCCCGCGTCGCTGTACGCGCTGATCGCCGTGGGGGGCACGCTGGTGATGTCGTACAGCCGGCGCGGAGGGGAGATCGCGGGCATGCGGATGCTCGGGGTCAGTGCGGGGCAGGTGCGCCGCATGGCTCTGTGGGAGACGCTGTCGACCTCCGCTCTGGGCGTGCTGATCGCGGCGGGAGTGGTGGCGGTGGGGGCACGGGCCTACCGGGGAGCGCTCACGGTGTTCGGCGGCGAGGCGCCGCTGAGCGTCGAGTGGGGGATGCTCTCGGCACTCACGGCGGCGTGCGTGCTCGCGGGCGTGGTGGTGAGTCTGGCCGCGACCGGTCGTTTGCTTCGGCAAGCCGGTGTGACGATGGTCGCCTCCCGCCACTAGGGGGCTCGGATCTTGCTCGGCGTAGCGTCACCCACCGTGCCGCCCCTATGCTGATGGCCCCCCACGGCTCCAATTCCCTTTCACCACCGGGCGACGTCATGCGCGGTGGTGAGTCGGCACGATCCTATTGAGCAGGAGTCTCCATGCGCGTCGCGATCGCCGAGGATTCCGCGCTCCTGCGAGCCGGGATGGCGAGACTGCTGGCGGACGAAGGAATCGACGTGGTCGCTTCGCTGAGCGACGCCACGGGGGTGCTGGAAGTCGTCCGGAGCACCCGGCCGCACGTCGTCATCATGGATGTCCGCATGCCCCCCACATTCACGGACGAGGGCATACGCGCCGCCCTGGAGATACAGAAACTCGGAACGGACACAGCGGTGTTGCTCCTTTCTCAGTACGTGGAGCCCACCTACGCCGAGGAGCTGGTCCGGAACGCGCCGACGGGGACGGGGTACCTGCTGAAGCAGCGCGTCGGGGACTTCGAGGAATTCCTTGCCGCCCTGCACCGGGTGCGGTGCGGGGAAACCGTCCTCGACTCCGACATCTTCAAGCAGTTCGTCGGAAGTCCACGCGAGAAACGCGCCACCGAATTACTGACGCCGCGCGAACGCCAAGTGCTCGAACTCATGGCGACGGGGCTCACCAACAGCGGAATCGTGAACCGCCTCGGCATATCCGAACGCGCGGTGGAAAAGCATGTCACCTCGATCCTCGGCAAGTTGCGGATTCCCAACACGGGGGAGAACCATCGCCGGGTACTGGCCGTACTGGACTATCTGCGGGGCCTGGAAAGGCTGAAGGACTGAGCCGGCTGACGCACCATGGTCCGTAGCCCCATGACATTCCCGACTCCCCACCGTGTGGCCGCCGGCCTCATCTACCTCTCCGTGGGCAGTCTGGTCGGCCTGCTGCTGGCCCCCCTCCTGGCTGCCTCGCTCGCCCTGCGCGCCGTCTCGTGGCTCCTGCTCGTCGGCATTCCGACGGCGGTCGTCGTCGCCGTGCGCGGCGCGGGCGCGCTGGTCCGGCGGACCGTGCCGGCGGCTCGGCGGCGGACGAGGGGGACCGAACACGCCCTGGGCGAGGTGCTGCGGCAGGTGCCGGCCCGGATGGCGGCCCTGCGCGACGGCATGTCGTTCAGCCTGCCGCTGCTGCGGGCCGTCGCCGACCTGGAGCGTCTGCTCGCCCACTCGGGCGTCGGCGACCCCGGCGACCCGTCGCACCGGTTCACGGAGGCCGACCGGGAGGTGCAGCGCGAGCGCCGGTCCGCCGAGGCGGGCTGGGACGACCTCGGCTACCTCGGACTGCTGTTGCTCGGCACGGTCTGGCTGCTGCCGCTGGCGACCCTGGCGTTCCCGGTGATCGCCTTCGTCATCGCCCTGCCCCTCGGGCCGCCCGAGCAGCTCGCGTTCGGGCCCGGCGTGACGCTGCCGGTGACCGGGGCGGTGGCGCGCGTGTCGGTCGCTGTCGCCTCCGTGGTGCTCTTCGCGGTGCTGCTGGGCGTACTGCTGTGGATGGGCAAGCTGCGAGCCCGGATGGTGCGGCGCGTCCTCGGCCGTATCGACGCGGCGGAGGCTCGGCTCCGGGAGCAGGCGGCCGAGCGCCAGCGCATCGCGGCCCTACGGGTCAACGACGCCGATTACCGTCGCCTGGAAAGGGATTTGCACGACGGAGCCCAGGCGCGTCTGGCGGTTCTGCTCATGCGCCTTTCGCAGGCGAAACGCCGGCAGCGCAACAACGTGGAGTATTTGAATGCGCTCATCGACGAAACACACCAGGAAATCGGCAGGGCGCTCAATGAGATCCGGGACCTGGTCCACGGAATTCAGCCGCCCATTCTGAGCGACCGCGGCCTCGACGCGGCCGTCACCGCGCTGACAGAGCGGTTTCACGTGCCCGTCGCCGTGTCCAGCACTCTCAATCGACGCCCCGATGTGAGCGTGGAGTCGACCGCGTACTACATCGTCGCGGAATGCCTGGCGAACACGGTCAAGCACGCGTCCGCCACACGAATTCAGGTCGACCTGGAGGAGCGCGAGAACCAGCTGATCGTCTCGGTGACGGACGACGGCACAGGCGGCGCCTCGCCGGCCGACGGGACGGGGCTTCGTGGCCTGGAGGACCGGGCGGCCGCCCTCGGCGGGCAGTTGGACGTCACAAGTCCCCCCGGTGGGCCGACGACGGTGACCGCCACTCTCCCCTGGTCAACTCTACCCATCTGACCTGCACTTTTTCCTTAAATCGAAACTCCTTGCCTTTCTTTGAACAGGTCATCGAGGATGAGGGGGTACGGCTACCCGCACCCCCCACGGTGCGGGCAGCCGTACCCATGACGTTCATCAAGGGGGAGATGTGGAAGCGCCTCTTGCGGCAGACCGACTACGCAGGCTCACGCACGACCACTCTGTTCCCGGCGCGCAGCTGACCATCCACAGGGCCGGCGAAAGCCTGTCCGTGACCACGGGTGTGACGCGCGTCGGAACAACCCGGCCGGTGACTGCGGACACCGCTTTCGCCCTGGGTTCGGTGACGAAGGCATTCACGGCGACCGTCGCCGCCCAGCTCGTCACCCAGGGAGATCTCGAATGGGACGAACCGGTCGCCGAATACCTGGCGGAGTTCGACGGAGCGGAAGACGAAAGGTTTTCCGCCGTCACCCTGAGACATCTTCTGAGTCACACCGCCGGACTGGTCGCCGACCATGAACTCGACGACGCACGGGAATCGTCCCTGGCGCGCTACACGGCAAGCGTCGCGGCCACGTCGCCCCTGCATGAACCCGGTCACTGTTTCTCGTATTCGAACACGGGCTACAACGTCGTCGGACGTGTCATCGAGACCGCCGGTGACATGAAATGGCAGGCGATCGTGGAGAACTTCCTTTTACGGCCGCTCGGCATCGACCCGGTGTTCGTGAGCGGCATTTTCGCTGCGGGTCTGCGCACCCTCGCCGACGGCCACGCCGTACGGACCGGCCGCGAGCGCACCGCGCACCCCGTCGACCCGTACGTACCGGCCGGCTGGGCACCGGCGGGCGGCCTCGCCGGAAGCGCCGACGACCTGGTCGCACTCGCCGCCCTGCACCTGGGCACCCACCCCGACGCCGACACCCTGCTCCCGGCCCCGGACCGTGCCGAGATGGCGGCCCGGGACCCCCTCGCCGACGCCTTCGGCATGGCCGACGGCTGGGGTCTCGGCCTCGCCCACTACGCCTCCCCCGACGGCACCTGGCTCGGACACGACGGCACCGCCGACGGCGGCACCGCCCACCTGCGCTTCCACCCGGCCACCGGGACCGCCGTCGCGTTGACCACCAACGCGACCACCGGCACCCTGCTGTGGGCCGACCTCGTCGACACACTGCGGGAGCACGGCATACCCGTGGGCGACCATCACCCCGCGGTCTCCACCGCACCCGCCGTGACGACGGGGTCCGACCGATTCACCGGTGACTATCGCAACGGCGACACGTGCTTCGCCGTCCGCGCCCGCGGCGACGGCTGCGCCCTGCGGCTGACCGACGCAACCGGATTCACCGCCGACCTCGCGCTCCACGGCGACCTGACCTTCACCGCCCGACGCACGGACACCGACACCGCGCCCTACACGGGCCGGTTCGTCACCGCACCCGCAACCGGCGATGTGGTCCTCATGCAACTCGGCGGACGCTCCGCCCGGCGGGCGCCGGCCGCGTAACCCCGCCTCGCCCGCCGCGGACACACCCCGCCCGTCACCACGCTCCGGTCGGCGCCGCGACGGCCCCTCTCCACTCCGTCTTCTTTCGATTTTCCGGCTTCCTCACCCCTGCCCTGGCCCACCCATGCCCGGAAGCCGCCCTTTTCTGGAGGTACACACGTGGCTCGCGCCGACGTGCCGGTGAACCCGGCAGTCCCCGACCGGATCGAGTTCTGGCGGGCCCGACTGGACGGCGTCCCGCCCCTGGAGCTCCCGGCCGACCGGCCCCGAGCGGTCGTCCGCGCGACCACCACCGCCCCGCACACCTGCGAACTGCCCGGTTCCGCCGCCCGGGCCGTGACGGAACTGGCCGAGCGCCACGCCACCGGCCGCACGGCCGTGCTCGCGGCCGCCGTCACCGCCCTGCTCTTCCGCTACTCCGGGCAGGAGGACATCGCCCTCGGCTCGGTCTCCCCGCGCACCGGTCACACCCTCGTCGTGCGCACCGACGTCGACGCCGCGGCGCCCTTCAGCGTCCTGCTGCGCGACACCAGCCGCGCCCTGGACGACGCCCTCGCCCACGACATCCCCTTCGCCGACATCGTCGACGCGCTGTCCCCCGCGCGGGACACCAGCATCACCCCGTACGTCCAGGCCATGGTCGCCGATCTCGACGAACTCGCCCCGGCGCAGCACGACTTCGACCCGTTGGACCTGTCCTTCGAGATCTCCGCCGACGAGCGGCTCCTGCGGGTCCGGCACAGCACCGCCCTGTTCGACGAGGCCACGGCGGCTCGCCTCGCGGGTCATCTGGCGGTCCTGCTGACCGGCGCCGCTGAACGCCCCGACCTGCCCCTCACCACGTTGCCCCTCCTCACCGACGGGGAGTTCGAGCAGGTCGTCCGCGTCTGGAACGACACCGCCCGCGAGGTGCCGACCGGCACCTTCCCCGAGTTGTACGCCGCCCAGGTCGCCGCCCGCCCCGACGCCGTCGCCGTCATCGACGAACACGGCTCCGTCACCTACCGCGAACTGGACGAGCGGGCCAACCGCATCGCCCACCACTTGACGGCACTGGGCGCCGGGCGCGATCACCTGGTCGGCCTGTGCGTCGAGCGGACCGCCGCCATGGCCGCCGGTCTGCTCGGCATCATGAAGGCCGGCGCAGCCTACCTGCCGCTCGACCCGTCGTATCCGGCCGACCGGCTCGCCTACATGCTCCGGGATTCCGGCGCCCGTCTCGTGGTCACCCAGCGCGAGCTGCGTGACCGGCTGCCCGACACGGGTGCCACGCTGGTCGACCTCACCGGCGACCGGGCGGCCCTCGACGCCCGCCCGGCCGCCGCCCCCGAGACCGCGGTCGCCCCCGAGGACCTCGCATACGCCATCTACACCTCCGGCTCCACCGGTCGGCCCAAGGGCGTCCTCGTCTCCCACCGCGGCATCGGCAACCTGGCGGCCGTGCAGGCCCACGCCTTCGACGTGGTCCCCGGCAGCCGGGTCCTGCAGTTCGCCTCTGCCAGCTTCGACGCGGCCTTTTGGGAGGTCTGCATGGGCCTGCTGACCGGCGCCGCGCTGGTCATGGGCTCCAAGGAGACCCTCGCCCCCGGCGAACCGCTCGCGTCCTACGCCGCCGAGCACGGCGTCACCCATGCCACCCTGACCCCGGCCACCGTCGCCGTGCTCCCCGAGGGCCGCGGGCTGCCCGCCGACGCAACCCTCGTCGTCGCCGGCGAGGCGAGCACCGCCGACCTGGTTGGCCGCTGGTCCCGCGGCCGGCGCATGGTCAACGCCTACGGCCCGACCGAAACGACCGTCTGCGCCACCATGAGCGCCCCGCTCGGCGGCGCGATCGTCCCGCCCATCGGCACGCCCATCGCCAACTTCCGTGTGTACGTCCTCGACGACGCCCTGCACCCGGTCCCCTCCGGTGTGCGCGGCGAGCTGTACATCGCGGGCGTCGGACTGGCCCGCGGCTACCACGGACGGCCCGGCCTCACCGCGGAGCGCTTCGTCGCCAACCCGTACGGCGAGCCCGGAGAGCGCATGTACCGCTCCGGTGACGTGGCGCGCTGGAACACCGACGGCACCCTGGAGTATCTGGGCCGCGCCGACGACCAGGTCAAGGTGCGCGGCTTCCGCATCGAACTGGGAGAGATCGAGAGCACCCTCGCACTCCACCCCGACGTCGCCCAGGCCGTGGTCGTCACCCACAACACCAACCTGCTGGCCTACGTCTCGTCGTCCGGAGCACGCCGCCCGTCCGCCGGGGAGCTGCGCGCCCACCTCGCCGAGGGCCTGCCCGACCACATGGTGCCGTCGGCCATCGTGGTGCTCGACACCCTGCCGCTGACACCGAACGGCAAGGTCGACCGCAAGGCCCTGCCCGCACCGGCTTCCGTCCAGGAGAGCGCCGGCACGGACCGGACCGCTCCGCGCGACGCCATCGAGGAGACACTCGCCGGAGTCTGGTGCGAGGTCCTCGGCGTCGAGAGCATCGGCGTGCACGACGACTTCTTCGCCCTGGGCGGCAACTCCATCCTCGCCGTCCGGGCAGTCTCCCGGATGCGCGCCGCGCTCGGCACCACCCTGCCGCCGCGCATCCTCTTCGACACTCCGACCATCGCCGGTCTCGTCGCCTCCCTCACCCCCGACGAGACCGCCGAGGACCCGGCCATCCCCGTCGCCCCGCGCGACGGCGCCCTGCCCATGTCGTACGGGCAGCAACGCCTCTGGTTCCTGGCGGACTTCGACCCCGGCAGCGCCGAGTCCCACACGGCGACGGGGCTGCGCCTTACCGGCACCCTCGACACCGCCGCGCTGCAGGCGGCCGTACAGGACCTGACGGACCGGCACGAGTCGCTGCGCACCACGTTCGGTGTCGTCGGCGGACGCGGCGTCCAGGTGGTCCACCCGCGGTTCGCCCCCGAGTGGCGCACCGAGGACCTGACCGGCCTCGCGGAGCGGCCGCGCCAGGAGCGGCTCCGGGACCTCGTCCGCGCGGAGACGAACCGCCCGTACGACCTGACGGCCGGACCACTGGTCCGCGTGCTGCTGGTGCGTCTCGCCGACGACGAGCACGTGTGCGTCCTCGGCATGCACCACATCGTCACCGACGGATGGTCCATGGGCATCGTCACCCGCGAGCTGGGCGAGCTGTACACGGCCCGCACCGAGGGGCGCGAGCCCGAACTGCCGAAAGCCGGCGTCCAGTACCCGGACTTCGCTGCCTGGCAGCGCGGTCGCCTGGAGGAGGGCGGGCTCCTCGACCGGCAGCTCGACTGGTGGCGCGAGCGCCTCGACGGCATCACCCCGCTGGAGCTGCCCACGGACCGGCCGCGGCCCGCCTTGCGCTCCTCGACCGGCGCCACATACACCTTCCCCGTCCCCGCCGACACCACCACCGCTCTCAGGAACCTCGCGCAGCGGCACGGCGCGACCCTGTTCATGGCGCTGACCACCGCGGTGAAGACCGTCTTCGCCCGCTGGTCGGGCCAGGAGGACATCGCCGTCGGAACCGCCTCGTCCGGCCGCGACCACCGCGACCTGGAGAACCTCGTCGGCTTCCTGGTCAACACCGTTGTACTGCGCTCCCACGTCGACCCCGACATGTCGTACGCGCAGCTGCTGACACGGCTCAAGGAGACCGTGCTGGATGCCTTCGCCCACCAGGACGTACCCTTTGAGCGCCTGGTGGACGCCGTCGGAGCCGCGCGTGACACGAGCCGCACGCCGCTTGTGCAAGCCATGGTCGTCCTGCAGAACGCGCCGGCCGAGCCCGTACGGCTGCCGGGCGTGCGCGCCGCCGACCACCCGGTGCCGCGGGACGCCGCGCCGTTCGACCTGACGGTCGAGTTCTTCGAGACCGACGGCGGCCTGACCACCCGGGTGGGTTACAGCACCACACTGTTCGACGAGGCGACCATCGCCCGCTTCGCCGGACACCTGACGACCGTCCTGTCCGCCGCCACCGCCGAGCCCGACCGGCCTCTCGCCACCCTGCCGATGCTGACGGAGGAGGAGTACGCGCAGGTCGTCACCGGCTGGAACGGTCCCGTGTGCCCCGCCCCCACCGGCACGCTCCCTGAGCTGGTCGCGGAGACCGCGCGACGGCGCCCGGACGCGCCAGCCGTGGAGGACGAGCACACCGTCCTCGACTACCGGGAGCTTGAGGAGCGGGCCAACCGGCTCGCCCACCACCTCGTGTCCCTGGGCGCCGGCCCGGGCACCTTCGTCGGCCTGTGCATCGAGCGCGGCGTGGAGATGGTCGTGGGCCTCCTCGGCATCATGAAGTCCGGCGCCGCTTACCTGCCGCTCGACCCCGGCTATCCGGCCGACCGGCTCGCGTTCATGCTCCGGGACTCAGGCGCCGGCCTCGTGGTCACCCGGACCGAGCTGGTGGGGCGGCTGCCGGACACCGGCGCCGTGATCGTGGACCTGGCCCGGGACAGCGACGCGCTCGCCACGCTGCCCGCCACCGCGCCCGAGCCCGGCCCGCGCGCCGACGACCTGGCGTACGTCATCTACACCTCTGGCTCCACCGGTACCCCCAAGGGCGTCCTCGTCCCGCACCGCGGCATCGGCAACCTCGCCGCCGCCGAGATCGAGCGACTGGCCGTGGACGAGGACAGCCGGGTCATGCAGTTCGCCTCGTCGTCCTTCGACGGCGCGGTCATGGAGGTGCTGATGGCCCTCCCCGCGGGCGCCACCCTCGTCCTGCCGCCGCACGGCCCGCTCGTCGGCGAGGCGCTGCAGACGTTCCTGCGGGAGCGGCGCCTCACCCACGCGCTGTTGGCACCCTCGGCCGTCGCCACCCTGACGCCGGAGGGGCTCGACGTCCTGCGCACCCTCGTCGTCGGTGGCGAGGCCAGCACCGGTGACCTGGTGGCCCGCTGGTCGGCCGGACGGCGGATGGTCAACGCGTACGGGCCGACCGAGTCGACGGTGGTCGCGACCATGAGCGCGCCGCTCACCGGCGGGGCCGTGCCGCCGATCGGCACCCCGCTGCCCAACACCCGCGTACGTCTGCTCGACGCGGCCCTCCGGCCGGTGCCCGTGGGGTTGCCCGGCGAGTTGTACATCGCCGGCCCGCACCTGGCGCGCGGCTACCACGGACGCCCGGGGCTGACCGCGGAGCGGTTCACGGCGGACCCGTACGGCGAGCCGGGCGACCGGATGTACCGCTCGGGCGACATGGCCCGGTGGCGGGCGGACGGCAGCTTGGAGTACCTGGGCCGCGCGGACGACCAGGTCAAGCTGCGCGGCTTCCGTATCGAGCTGGGCGAGATCGAGACGGCCCTGGGCCGCCACCCGGACGTGCGGGACGCGGTGGTCGTCGTCAACCACGACGAGACCGGCCGGGGGCGTCTGGTCGCCTACCTGGTGGCCGACCACGAGCTGTCCACCGGTGAGCTGCGCTCGCACCTGGCCGGTTCGCTGCCGGACTACATGGTGCCCGCGATGTACGTACCGCTGGAGCAGCTGCCGCTCACCCCCAGCGGCAAGGTCGACCGCCGCTCCCTGCCCACGCCGGACCTGTCCGCGGTGCGCGCCGGTTCCGACTACACCGCCCCCC